>NZ_SMLC01000017.1 GCF_004349245.1 Actinomadura sp. 6K520
CGGATCACTCCTGCACTGGACCCGCAAAATGATCGAGATCCGGCAACGCCACCCCGTCTTCGGCGTCGGCTCCTACGTCGAACTGTCCGCCTCCAACCCCTCCGTCCTCGCCTTCACCCGCGAGATCACCGAGGAGGAGAGCCCGTGGGACGAGATGGACACGATCCTCTGCGTCAGCAACCTGTCCCGGTTCCCCCAGCCGGTCGAACTGGACCTGCGGCGCTTCGAGGGGTACTCCCCCGTCGAGTGCATGGGCGGCGTCCAGTTCCCCGCCATCGGCGAACTGCCCTACCTGATGACGCTTCCCGCGCACGGATTCTTCTGGTTCCAGCTGATCCCGCCGGACGAGGGCGACGGCGTCCCGGAGACCATCCCGGGCGGGGCCGCCGGCACCCTCCCCGGTACGGACGGTACGGACGCCGCCCCGGGCGCGGGTGGCGGCACGGGCGCCGGAAAGGCCGGCTGAGCGTGCTGCCGACCGAGACGGCCCTCGTGCGCGACCTCGCGGAGTGGCTGCCCCGGCAGCGGTGGTTCGGCGGCAAGGACGGTCCCATCGACGAACTGACCATCGGCACCGCCACCGAACTGCGCTCCGGCGACCCGGCCCTGCACCACCTCGTCCTGGACGTCCGGCAGCACGGCGCCACCGACCACTACCAGCTGCTCCTCGGCGTCCGCCGGTATCTGCCGGACCGGCTCCGGCACGTCGAGATCGGCGGAGCGTCCGGCCACCCCGACCCGCCGGGCGGGCGCCCGTACGACGCCTACCTCTACGACGCCGCCCACGACCCGGAGCTGACCCGGATCCTGCTCGACGACCTCGCCGCGGAGGCGTCCATCGGCCCGCTGCGCTTCCGCCACGTCGACGGCACCCGCATCCGGACGGACCTGACGAGCCTGCCCATCACCGCCGAGCAGAGCAACACCTCGCTGCTGTTCGGGGACACCTACATCTGCAAGCTGTTCCGGCGGCTCAGCCACGGCGTCAACCTCGACCTGGAGGTCAACCTCGCGCTGACCCAGGGCGGGTGCACGCACGTGCCCGCCGTCCACGGGTGGATCGAACTGGAGCCGGCGGGAGGCCCGGAGGAGAGCACGGCCGGGAACGGCGAGCCGGTCACGCTCGGGCTGCTGTCGGACTACCTGTACACCGGCGCGGACGGGTGGAGCCTGGCGATCGCCAGCGTCCGGGACTGGTTCGCGCACACGCCGCCGGCGGGCGGCTCGCACACCCCGCCCGCCGGCGGCGACGAGTGGGCGGAGCTGGACGCGAGCGCGGCGGGCGGCGACTTCGCCGCCGAGGCCGAACGCCTGGGGGCCGCGACCGCGGCGGTGCACCGGGCGCTCGCCGCCGCGTTCGGGGTGCGGACGCTCCCCCCGGCGGAGGTGCGGGCGATGGCGGCGCGGATGAACGCCGAGCTGACCGCCACCTGCCGCGCCGTGCCCCGGCTGGCGCCGCACGCGAAGGCGCTCACGGCCGCCTACCTCGATCTGGCCGCGCGGCCGGGGCCGCTGCCCGTCCAGCGCGTCCACGGCGACTACCACCTCGGCCAGGTCCTGCGCACCGAGAGCGGCTGGACGCTGCTGGACTTCGAGGGCGAGCCCGCGCGGACGCAGCACGAGCGCCGGGCCCTCGCGCACCCGCTGCGGGACGTCGCCGGGATGCTGCGCTCGTTCGAGTACGCGGCCCGGTTCCTCATCGACAAGTCCGGGACGGTCCCGCCGGAGCCGGGCGGCCGGCTGGAGACGCGGGCGCACGCGTGGGCGGCGCGCAACCGGGCCGCGTTCTGCCGCGGCTACGCCGCCGCGGGCGGCGCGGACCCCGCGGCGCATTCGGTGCTCATCCGGGCCTTCGAATTCGAGAAGGCGGTCTACGAGGTGCGGTACGAGGCGCAGAACCGGCCGGCCTGGCTGCCCGTTCCGCTCACCTCGCTCGCCCATCTGGCCACTTGATCAAAGACACTGAACGGCGCCATTAATTCCGCGCCATGATCATGCAAAATCGAGGCGTTCCGCCAATTCCGCAGCGATCTGCCGGGTACCCGGACTCTCGGCGAGGTGATGATCACTCGCCCCGCGGAAATTCGCGGCACTTCCGACATCGCGGAACGGAGAACACAGAATGGCCACCGAACGCCACTCGCTCGGGGACACCACCGGGAGCGGCACATCTGCCCACCATACCCACCGAAATCGGACGGGTGCCCGAAAACAGGGACTGCTCCGTACCGCCGTCACCCTGACGGCGACCGGGCTCGCCCTGGCGGTCCCGCTGAGTTCCCAGGCCTGGGCCGACCTCAATACCACCGTGCTGCAGAGCCTGCACCTCGACAGGGCCACGCTGAAGCAGGTCAAGGCGTACGACAGGTACCGGACCCGCGTGGCCGAGCAGCGCAGGAGCGCCAAGAAGGCGCTCAGGTTCGCCCGCAAGCAGATCGGCAAGCCGTACCGGTGGGGCGCCGAGGGACCGGGCGGCTACGACTGCTCCGGGCTCGCGATGGCCGCGTGGCGCAAGGCGGGCGTCGAGATTCCCCGCGTCACCCACGCCCAGTACCGCCAGGTGAAGCGCAAGGTCAAGCTGAAGGAACTGAAGCCCGGGGACCTCGTCTTCTTCCGGAACCGCAACCATGTGGGGCTCTATGTGGAAGGCGGAAGGTACCTCCACGCGCCGCGCACCGGGGAGACGGTGCGGATCGACAAGCTCGGCAAAAGGCGCAAGAGGCAGTTCGCCGGCGCCGTCCGGCCCGGCGCGCCCGAGCACAGGACGTGGTCGCCGTCGGTGATGGAGCTCGTCGAGAAGATCGACCGGATGAGCGCGGAGAAGCGCGCCGATAAGAAGCCGCCAGATAAGGAGCGGACCCCCCAGACTCCGCCATCCACCGACACAATGCCCAGAAACGACGACTCCCCCAAGAAATCCCCCCGGCACACCCCGGCGAAGAAGGCCGCGCCGCCAGGCGGCCCCGCCTCATCGAAGCCGGCCCGTCCCCCGGCGAAGACGCGGCCGGAGCCGCGGCCGCGGTCCGCGACGCCCGACAGCCCGGACTTCCGTCCCTGGGCCATGTACACGGGCTCCACCTTCGAGTTCCTCTCGGCACCGGGCCACCAAGCGATCTGACGGAGCGACCGGCCGACGACCCGCCGCGGCGCGACCGGGCGGCGGGGCACCGGGCCGGCGCGGGACCGCGGCGAGCCGGGGACACTCCGGGAACGAGCACGGCCGTTCCCGGAGACCTCGTCAGGGGGACGGACGCAGATGGCCGTCCAGGAGCCCGTCGAAGCTCAGCCGGACCAGGGCCTCTCCCAGGGACGACATCTCCCGCAACGTCTCCGTCATGCGGGCCAGTTCCTGGAAGGCGCGGCCGTAGGCGCGCTGGCTTTCGAGGGACAGCCGCGGGACCCGGGTACGGCGCGGATCCATGCGGCCCGATCCGCCGCCGTTGCCGTCACGGCCGCCGGCGAAGCCTAGGAACCCGGCGAGGAACCGCGGGTCGAGCCGCCCCGCGTCCGGGCGGTAGAGGGTGAGGCCGGGGCCGAGTGCCGCACCGGGCTCGGTGACCACCCGCGCCGGGCCCGCGGCGGTCGCGACGACGTCGCCCGCTTCGAGCATGACCAGGCCGGGCCCGGCGGCGGACGTCCCCGATGGGCCCGTCCCGGCGCCCACGTCGTCCGCGGTGAGGACCGGGACGTCGCCGCCGGACGGGAGCCGGGCGGGCGCGTGGCTGATCGTGACGACGCCGGCCTTGGCCAGTTCGGACAGGGTGGTGAACGACAGGGGCCGCCGGTCCGGCAGCAGTTCCAGGCGGGGCGGGGCGGGCGCCGCGGCGCGCAGCCGCTCCAGCGTCTCGGTGAAGCGGCGGTCGAACGCGTCGCCGCTCTGCCGGGGCCGGTGGCGCGACGGGCCGAGGTCGACCTCGTCGTCGAGCAGGTCGATGACCGGCACGCAGAACTCGCCGTCCGGGTACGCCGCCCATTCCCGCTCGGCCCGCACGAGGTCGCCCTCGGTGTCGAGCAGCAGGACGGCGGGCGGCGGCCGCTCGCCGGGCCTCGGGCGCCGCAGGAGCCACAGGTCGGGGCCTCCGGGCGCCAGCGTCACCACGGCCCGCAGCGCGCCCGCCCGCAGGAGGTTGCCGCGGACGCGGCGGCCGGGGCGGCGGCTCGCCACCGCCGACGGCATCAGCACGGCGGCGCGTCCCCCGGGCCGGAGGTGCGCGAGGCAGTGCTGCACCCAGGCCAGTTCCGGTTCGCCGCGCGGCGGCAGCCCGTACTCCCAGCGCGGATCGCCGGCCAGGTCGTCGTGCCCCCACGAGCGGTCACCGAACGGCGGGTTGCACACGATCGAGTCGGCGACCTCGCCGGGGAAGGCGTCGCGGCGCAGGGAGTCGCCGGAGACGACCTCGGCGGGCGTCCCGGCCAGCAGCAGCCGGACCGCGGTGATCCGGGCCGCCGCGTCGTTGCCGTCCTGGCCGAGCGCGAGCCGCGCGCCGGGCGCCGCCAGCAGCAGGGTGCCGAGGCCGCACGCCGGGTCGAGGACGACGTCGCCCTCCCGGCAGGCGAGCCGTGTCATGAGCCGGGCCACGTCCGCGCGCGTGACGACGAGCCGCCGCGAGTGCGCCCGGACGTAGCGCTGGAAGAGCATGTCGAACGCCGCGGCGTGGCCGTGCTCGGCGGCGAGTTCGGCGAGCAGGCCGGGCAGGCCCGGGTCGTCGGGCTCGACGGCGGGTACCGGCGTCCGCACAGGCACCTTGACGGTGTCGCCGCGGAGTTCGAGCAGGCGCAGCCCGGCCCAGCCGACGAGGTCGGCGAGCCGGAAGTCGTCGCCGGAGGCGCGCAGCCGCTGCCAGAGCCGGTCGGCGGGCGACACCTCGAACGGCTTGCCGTTGCGGTGCAGCCAGTCCTCGATGTCGGCGAGTGAGAACAGCGGGCTCGTCGCGGTGCCGCCGACGGGGCGCGGGAAGTCGCCGTGGCGGCGACGCCAGTTGCTGACCGTGGCCCGCCCCACGCCCGCCAACCGGGCGATGTCGCCGGCGGTCACCCCAGGGTCACCGCTCATGCGGTCACCATACTTGATCTTCGCAACATCGATCGGCTCGGAGAATGACTGTGAACAGTGTCAACTCTACCGGGCGACGGCGTCGGCCGGGCGTGCCGGGCGGCGGGCGCGGCGGCCGCGACCGGTGAGGCGGGCGAGCAGTCCCGGCTCCCGGGCGGCGCCGATCATCAGCGGCTCCCGCGGCACTTCTCTGGAGGGGGCGACGACGTCCGCGACGACGCAGGTGGCGTTGTCGTGCCCGCCGGCGAGGGCCGCGAGGTCGACGAGGCGCTTCACGGCCTCCGCCGGACGCGCCGCGCGGACCAGCGTCTCGCGGATCTCCTCCGGCCCGACGAAGCCGGAGACGCCGTCGGAGCACAGCAGGTAGCGGTCGCCGGGCTGCGCGTCGTGCCGGAACAGGTCGGCCTCGGCGGCGGCGCCGCTCTGCAACGCCTTGACCAGCTTCGAGCGCTGGGGGTGGCCGGCGGCGTCGCCCTCGGCGAGGCGCCCGCCCTCCACGAGCGACTGGACCATCGTGTGGTCGCGGGTGAGCCGGTGCAGTTCTCCCGCACGCAGGAGGTAGGCGCGGGAGTCCCCGATGTGGGCGACCGTGAAGCCGTGGCCGTCCCAGGCCATCGCGGTCAGCGTCGTCCCCATCCGGGCCATCGCGGGGTCGTCGCGGCCCAGGTCGTCGAGGCGGGCGGAGATCGCGGCCACGCCGGAGGTGAGGTCGGCGGCCGGATCCGCGGTGAACGGGATGCCGGCCAGGGTCGTGATCGCGGTCCTGCTGGCGATGTCGCCGTGCGGGTACCCGCCCATGCCGTCGGCGACGGCGAGCAGCCGCGGGCCCGCGAACGCGGCGTCCTCGTTCACCTTCCTCCGCATGCCGACATCCGTTCCGGCGGCGTAACGAAGTACATGGTGAGTCATGCAACCATTGAAACATACTAAAACACTATTCACAAGCACTTACCCGGCCAGCCGGTTTTTCTGGAGGTCGCACGGGCCGTCCACGCCCGACTCGTGCCACGCCTGACTCGTGCTAGCTTGTTTTGAAAACCGTTATCATTTTCAAGGAGTCCCCCGATGACCTCTGTTCAGCGCGCCCGGCTGCTCGGGACGAGCGCCGTGCTCGCCGTCTCGGTACTGGCGGCCGGTGCCTGCGGCTCATCCGGCGACGGGGCGGTCACCCCGGGCGGCGACGCGGTCTCCGTCGTGGCCTCGACCAACGTCTACGGCGACATCGCGCAGCGGGTCGGCGGCGACAAGGTGGCGGTGACCTCGCTCATCAGCGACCCGACACAGGACCCGCACTCCTTCGAGCCCGGGACACGTGCCCGTCTCGCCGTGTCCAGGGCCGCGGTCGTGATCGAGAACGGCGGCGGCTACGACCCGTTCATGGGCACGCTGCTGCAGGGCTCCGGGTCCGGGGCCGAGGTGCTCAACGCCGTCGAGATCTCCGGGAAGACCGCGCCGGAAGGCGAGGAACTGAACGAGCACGTCTGGTACGACCTGCCGTCCGCCGCGCGGCTGGCCGACCGCGTGGCCGCCGCGCTCGCCAAGGCCGACCCCGAGGGCGCGGGCACGTACTCGGCCAACGCCGCCGCCTTCAAGGCCGGCGTCCAGACCCTCGAAGGCAAGGTCGCGGCCATCAGGACCGCGCACGAGGGCGACGCCGTCGCGATCACCGAACCCGTGCCCGTCCACCTGCTGGAGGCCGCCGGTCTGCGCGACGAGACCCCCGGCGAGTTCAGCGAGGCGATCGAGGAAGGCGACGACGTGCCGCCACGCGCGATGCAGGAGACGCTGGCGCTGCTCACGGGCGGGAAGGTCGAGGCGCTCGTCTACAACGAGCAGACCAGCGGCCCGCTGACCGAGCGGCTCAGGAAGGCGGCCGAGGACAACGGCGTGCCCGTCGTGCCGGTCACCGAGACCCTGCCGGAGGGCCGGGACTACATCGCGTGGATGGACGCCAACATCGCCGCCCTGCAGAAGGCCCTGTCGTGATCCGGTTGCGCGACGCCACCCTGGCCCTCGGTGACCGGACCCTGTGGCGGGGGCTCGACCTCGACGTCGCGGCGGGCGAGTTCGTGGTCGTGCTCGGGCCGAACGGATCGGGGAAGACCAGCCTGATGAAGGTGCTGCTCGGGCTCCTGCGCCTCACCGCCGGAAAAGTCACGGTGGACGGCCGCCCGCCGCGCCGCGGCAGCGACCTGATCGGCTACGTCCCCCAGCACCGGGCCGTCCTGCCGCACACCCCGCTGCGGGCCCGTGACCTGGTGCGGCTCGGAATCGACGGGCACCGCTGGGGGCCGCGGCGGCCCCGGCCGGAGGCCCGCCGCCGTGTCGCGGCCGTCCTGCGCGACGTCGGCGCCGCCGAGTTCGCGGACGTGCCACTGGAGCTGCTGTCGGGCGGCGAGCTGCAGCGCGTGCGGGTCGCGCAGGCGCTCGCGACCGACCCGCGCATCCTGCTGTGCGACGAGCCGCTGCTGTCGCTGGACACCGAGCACCAGCGGATCGTCGCCCAGCTGGCCGACCGGCGCCGCCGCGAGCACGGCACCGCCGTCGTGTTCGTCACGCACGTGACCGGCGCCCGCGACGCCGATCCCGTGCTGCCGCTGGCGGACCGCGTCCTGGACCTCGGCCGGGCCGGTGACCTCCAGGCCGGTGACGTCCGGGTCTGCGATGTACGGGCCGGTGATGTACAGGTCGGCGCCGCATGAGCTGGGCCGAGGTCTGGGGCGAGATCTTCAACTTCGCGGACTACGGGGCGCTGCTCGGGCTCGTCCGCAACTCGCTCGTCGCCGGGGCGGTGCTCGGGCTGGTCGGCGGGCTCGCCGGGACGTTCGTCGTCATGCGCGACCTCGCGTTCGCCGTGCACGGGATCGCGGAGCTGTCGTTCGCGGGCGCCGCCGCGGCGCTGCTGCTCGGCACGGGCGTGGCGGGCGGGTCGATCGCGGGCGCGCTGCTGGCCGCCGCGCTGATCGGCGTACTGGGCGCCCGGGCCCGCGACCGCGGGTCGGTCATCGGCGTGCTCATGCCGTTCGGGCTCGGGCTCGGCGTGCTGTTCCTGTCGCTCTACAAGGGGCGGTCGGCCAACAAGTTCGGCCTCCTCACCGGGCAGATCGTCGCGATCGACACTCCCGCGCTGTCCTGGCTGCTGGTGACGTCGGCGATCGTGCTGGCCTGCCTCGCGGTCATGTGGCGCCCGCTGGCGTTTGCGAGCCTCGACCCGGAGGTGGCGGCGGCGCGGGGCGTGCCGGTGCGGGCGCTGTCGCCGGTCTTCATGCTCCTGCTCGGCCTCGCGGTGGCCGTGTCGGTGCAGATCGTGGGGGCGCTGCTGGTGCTCGCGCTGCTGTGCACGCCGGCCGCGGCGGCGGTGCGGGTCACCGCATCGCCGGTGCTCGTCCCGGTGCTGAGCACCGTCTTCGCGACCGTGTCGGTGCTGGGCGGGATCCTGCTGTCGCTCGGGTCGAGCATCCCGATCAGCCCGTACGTCACGACGATCTCGTTCGTCCTCTACGGGGTGTGCCGCGCGGCCGGGGCGATCCGGGCGCGGCGCGGCTGGACGGCCCGGCCGGGCGCGGCCGGGCCGCAGACCGTCCCCACATGAACCCTTGGTGCCCGCTCGGCGTTCCCGGCCGGGCGGGCACCGCGCGCCGCTCGGCGTTCCCGACATGCCGGACCCGTGTGCGCCATGACCTTGCCATTCGCTTACCCGCGCGTGGGCATCGCCCCGGGGCGCGAGGGCATCAACCGGGTCCTTGCGACTTTCGGGGCGATTGGGGGACGCGATGTGGGACTTCGCCGGCCGGGACACCGCCATCGACATGGGCAGCGCCACGGTCCGGATGCATCTCAAGGACCGCGGAGTCGTCTGCCGGGAGCCGTCGCTCCTCGCGCGGTGCCGGCGGACCGGGCGGATCCTCGCGCTGGGCGTCCCGGCGCAGAAGATGGCCGGGCGCAATCCCGACGTGACCCTCGTGCGGCCCGTCCGCGAGGGCGCGCCGACCGAGACCGACGCGGCCGAGTACATGATGCGGGCGCTCGTCCGCCGCCACCACAAGCGCCACTACACGGCCCGCCCGCGGCTGGTCGTGACGGTCCCGAGCGGGCTGACCCCCGTCCACTACCGGGCGCTGCGGTTCTCCGCCTACCAGGCCGGCGCGCGCCGGCTCACGCTGCTGCCGACGCCGATCGCCGCCGCGATCGGGATGGGCATGACCTCGGCCCTGCGGTCGGATGTCACGGTCATCGCCAACATCGGCGCCGAGGTCACCGACGTCGGCGTGATCGCGTTCGGCGGCCTCGTCACCTCGCACACCGCGCTCATCGGCGGCTCGGCGCTGGACCGCGCGATCGTCGATCTCGTCCGCCGCGAGTACCACGTGTCGCTGTCGCGGTCCGCCGCCGAGGAGGCGAAACTGGAGGTCGGAGCGGTGCCGCCGCTCGGGCGGCGGCCGGTGCGGCAGACCGAGGTGAACGGGCGGGACATCGCGACGGGCATGCCGCGGTCGCTGGTGCTCACCACCGTCGACGTCGGCCGCGCGATCGCCGGGCCCGTCGCCGAGATCGTGGACGCGATCGGCGCCGGCGTCACCGGCTGCTCCCCCGAGATCTCCGGGGACCTGCTCAACGTCGGCGTCACCCTCACCGGCGGGTGCGCCCGGCTGCCCGGCCTGGAGCGGCTCATCCACGACCGGACGGGCCTGCCCGCGCGGCTCGGGGACGACACCGGCGACGCGGCCGTCCTCGGCGCGGCCGAGGTGCTGCGCTCGGCCCGCTCGCAGGAGCCGCCCACCCGCGACACGTCCCCGCACCCGCAGCTGATGACGACGCTGCCCGACCTCGAATACTGAGGCGTGCTCCGTTTCCGCCGCGCGGGACGCGGCGGCGCGTCACGATGGACGCATGTCCTTCGAAGGGATGCCGGGACACGACCTGATCAACGTCGTCAGGGACCTGGAGCCCGTGGCCGCCGTCCGCGACCAGGAGGCCGCCGAGCGAGCCCGGGCCTACCCCGGGCTCGTGCCCGTGGGCCCGCCGGAGTTCGGCTGCGCCGAGCAGGCGGGCGGCGCCTGGCGGACCCTGTCGCTCGGCGCGGCGGCGCCCTCCGGTGCCCGCGCCGGCCTGGCGGCGCACCTGCGCGGCGCCGCCGCCGGCCACGACCCGGCCGTGGGCAAGGAGATGCTGCTCCTCGCGGACGCGCTCGAGACCGCCCGGGACACGGGCGGGCCGGAACGCAACGAGTGCGCGGCCGGGCCGCTGCGGTTCCGGGTGGTCCGCGTGCCGGGCTTCGCCCGGTTCGGGGCGGACGGGCCCGAACCCGCCCGCGTCACCGACGCCGAGGACGGGCGGCCGGACCGGCGCATCGACCCCGCGGCCCCGGTCGGCCCGGCCGACGCGGCGCTGCGGCTGGAACTGCTCGGCCTGCCGCCGGCCGCCGGGCCCGTCCCGGAGCCGCTGCGCCGCGAGGCCGCCTCGGCGGTCAGGGCCTATCCCGGCGTCGTGCTGCTGCCCCCGTACTTCACCGTCATGGAGGACCGCGACGGCCAGTGGCGGCCGGTCGTCGGCGGGACCGGCCCGCAGGGCGCCCGGGACGCGCTGGCGCACCACTTCCGCGTGCTCATGCCGCGGGAGGCGCCGGAGGGCGGCGCGCCGCCGAGCCCGGGCGAGCTGGCCGAGTACGCGCGGGCCGCCGACCGCATCGACGCGGACGGCGGCGTCGAGTTCGCGGCGTGCGGGCGGCTGTTCCGGATCGTGCGGGTCATCCGGACGCTCCGCGTCGGCCCGGACGGCCCCGAACCGGCCCGCCCCTCCGACGAGGGCGCGTGACCCGGCCCCGCGGCGGGGCCCGCAATAGGATTCCGTCATGAGCGACGCGCCCGATCGCGAAGGTCCCGGCACACCGCGCCTGCGGGAGGTCTCGGACGGGGTGTTCGCCTACGTCCAGCCCGACGGCACCTGGTGGATCAACAACACCGGCTTCCTCGTCGGGGAGCGCGGCGTGACCAGCGTCGACTCCTGCTCCACCGAGCGCAGGACCCGCGCCTACCTGGACGCGATCCGGTCGGTCACGGACCGTCCCGTCCGGACGCTGGTCAACACGCACCACCACGGCGACCACACGTTCGGCAACTACCTGTTCCCCGGCGCGACCGTCGTCGGCCACGAGCAGACCCGCGCGAACGCGCTCGCCTGGGGCAGGCCGTTCGACGAGCCGTTCTGGACGAAGGTCGACTGGGGCGACGTCGAGATCGAGCCGCCGTTCCTCACCTACACCGACGGCGTGACCCTGTGGGTGGACGGGCTGCGCTGCGAGATCCGCCACGTCGGGACGCCCGCGCACACCACCAACGACTCGATCGTGTGGATCCCGGAGCGGCGGGTGCTGTTCTGCGGCGACCTGCTGTTCAACGGCGGCACCCCGTTCCTGCTCCAGGGCTCGGTCTCCGGCCTGATCAAGGTCCTGGAGGAGGTCATCGCGCCGCTGGACGCGGAGGTGATCGTCCCGGGCCACGGCCCCGTCGGGGGCCCGGAGCTGATCGACCGCGTGGTCGGCTACGCCCGGTTCGTGCAGACGACGGCCGCCGCCGGGAAGGACGCGGGCCTGACGCCGCTGGAGGCGGCGCGCGAGGCCGACCTCGGGCCGTTCGCCGAGCTGACCGACGCCGAGCGGCTGGTCGGCAACCTGCACCGCGGCTACGCCGAGCTGGACGGGCTCGAACCGGGCGGGCGGATCGACATCGTCTCCGCCATCGGCGACATGGTCACCTTCAACGGCGGCCGTCCGCTGACCTGCCGCGCCTGAGCGCCCGCCGGTCGCGCACGGGTCATTCCCCGGCCCGCCCCATCATGTCCCGCTCGACCGCCTCGGCGGCCTTGCGCGCCGCGATCAGGACCGGGTCCCAGGTGGGCGCGAACGGCGGCGCGTAGCCGAGGTCCAGGCCCGTCATCTCCTCGGCCGTCATCCCGTTCCACAGCGCGATGGCGAGGCCGTCGACGCGCTTGGCGGCGTTCTCCGCACCGACGATCTGGGCACCGAGCAGCCGGCCCGAGCGGCGCTCCACGATCAGCTTGGTCCACATCTCCGTGGCGCCCGGGTGGTAGCCGGCGCGGGTGGTGGACTTCACCACCGCGCTCAGCGTCTCGAACCCGGCGGCGGCCGCCTCCCGCTCGGACAGCCCGGTGCGGGCCACCTCCGCCCGGCAGATCTTGGAGACGGCGGTGCCGACGACGCCGGGGAACGTGGCGTATCCGCCGCCGAGGTTGATGCCCGCGACGCGCCCCTGCTTGTTGGCGTGCGTGCCGAGCGGGATCGCGACGGGCCCGCCGGAGACGAGGTGGCGGGACTCGACGCAGTCCCCGGCGGCCCACACCCGCTCGGTGCGGGTGCGCATCCGGCGGTCGGTGACGATGCCGCCGGTCGGGCCGACCTCGATCCCGGCGTCGCGGGCGAGGCCGGAGGCCGGTTTCACGCCCAGGCCGAGGACGACGATGTCGGCGGGCAGGGTGCGGCTCCCGGTCCGGACGGCGGTGACGTGCCCGTCCGGGGAGGTGTCGAAGCCCTCGACCGGCTCGCCGAGATGCAGCCGCACGCCGACCCCGCGCATCGCGTCCGCGACGAGCTCGCCCATGTCCGGGTCGAGGGTCTGCATCGGCTGGTCCGCGAGGTCCACGAGGGACACCTCCAGGCCCCGCATCACCATCGCCTCGGCCATCTCCAGGCCGATGTAGCCGCCGCCCACGACGACGGCCCGGCGCGCCCCGTCCTCGACGACGGCCCGGCGGATGGCGACCCCGTCGCCGAGGATCTGGACGCCGTGCACGCCCTTCGCGTCCGCGCCGGGCAGCCGCGGCCGCGTCGGGACGGCACCGGTCGCGATCATGAGGTGGTCGTAGGGCTCCCAGCGCTCGCCGCCGCCCGCCAGGTCGCGGACGCGGACGCGCGCCCGGTCCGGGTCGATCTCGACGGCCTCGGTGCGCATCCGCACATCGATGCCGCGCTCCCGGAACTCGGCGGGCGTGCGGGCGATCAGCCTGTCGAGATCGTCGACCACGCCGCCGACGTAGTACGGGATGCCGCACGCCGAGTACGACACGTGGTGCCCGCGCTCGACCACGACGATCTCCAGGTCGTCCGCCCCGCGCCGCCTGCGGGCCTGCGACGCGGCGCTCATCCCGGCGGCGTCCCCGCCGATCACGAGCAGCCGTTCGCGCGCGGGCCCGCCCGTCCGCTGAGCCGTGTCCCGGTCCGTGGTCCTACGCAAGGCGATCGCCTCCCATGTCGTGATGCTCAAATTCCGTCGTGATGCCCGGATTCCGGCGCGATGCTCAGATTCCGTAGACGCGGCGGGCGTTGCCGGACGCGATCAGCCCGGCCACGCGTTCGGCGTCCCCGGCCGTCCAAGCGCCGTCGTCCACCCCCCGGGCGAGGAAGCCCGCGAGGCCGTGCCGGAACAGCAGCGCGCCCAGGTGGTACAGCTCGGCGAGCGCGAACGCGTCCGACGAGTACAGCACCTTCCCGAACGGCGCGAGCTCCAGCAGCTCGGCGATCAGCGCCGGCGCGCGGTGCCCGAGGTTGTGCGTGGCGAGACCGGCGTCGACGTACACGTTGGGAAGCACCTGGGCAAGGTAGCCCGCGTGGCGGTGGAACGGGTAGTTGTGCAGCAGCATCGCGGGCACCGGGTCCATGGCCCGCAGCAGCTCGATGAGGAGCAGCGGGTCGCCGCGGCGCAGGTCGGCGTCCACGTCCCCGTACCCGACGTGGAACTGCACCGGGAGCCCAGCGTCGACCGCGCAGAACACGAGGAACCGGTGCAGGACCTCGTCGCGGACGCGCGGTGCCTCCTGCCGCATGAGCCGCCCCGCCGCCGCGGCGACCTCCGCGGCGGCCGGGCGCTCCCCCGACAGCTCCAGCCCGGCGCGGTACGCGGCGATGGACTTGGCGCCCACGGCGTCCCGGGCGTCCAGCCGGGACCGGACCTCGTCGGCGAACCGCGCCGCGTCCACCCCCTGGGCCGCGACCTGCTCGGCGACCGTCTCCAGCCGGACGATCTCGTGCGCGTGCGCCCCGGCGAGCCGTCCCAGCTCCGGCGGGCCGAGCAGCGCCCGCGGGCGGTACCCGGTGTCCACGCACAGCGCCGCCAGGCCCGCCGCGCCGAGGAACCGCCGGTTCACCTCGGCCGCGCCCAGCTCGGCGCGGCGCGCGAGGTAGGCGTCCGGCTCCGCGTGGGCGTCCAGGTCCAGGACGGGCGGGCACCAGCGGCGCAGCGCGAACCCGACCTGGGTGTCGAACATGCTCACACCCGGCGGTCCCGTGGTCTCCGCCTCGGTGAGCGACTCCTCGAACGCCTCCCGCCCGAGACCGCGGTCCAGGACGCCGTGGCAGTGGTGGTCCACCAGCGGCGACGCCTCCAAGAACTCCAGCACCTCGCCCGCCTCCTCCCCGCAACCGCCGCCCGGTCTTCCTACGATGCCCCTACGGGCCGTACCCGCGGTCCGCCCACTCCGACCGGGAGCCAGCAACGTGGAACAGATCCCCGAACCCCTCGTCCCAGGACAGGCGCTCGACGCCCGCGCACGCGCGCGGTTCGGCGCCCGCGGCTCCTCGGAGGCGCGCCGCCTGGCCGGTCTGGACATCGTGGCCGTCGCCCTGACGTGGGTGGACATCAGCGGGATCACGCGGACCAAGACCGTCCCGGTGGAGCGGCTGGAGCACGCCTCGGCGTGGGGCGTCGGGATGTCGCCGGTGTTCGACGCGTACCTGCTCGACGACTCGATCGTGCCCGGGCGCCACGTCGGCGGGCCGGTCGGCGACCTGCGCCTCCACCCGGACCTGGACCGCCTCGTCCCGCTGGCCGCGCTGCCGGGCTGGGCGCACGCGCCGGCGTTCCGGTACGACCAGGACGGCGCCGTCCACCCGCTGGACACGCGGGCCCTGCTGCGCCGCCTGACGAACCGGCTCGCCGACGACGGCTGGACGGTGAAGGCGGCGTTCGAGATCGAGTGGGCCGTGTCGCGGGGCGCCGGGGAGGAGTTCTCCCCCGCCGTCCGCGGCCCCGCGTACGGGATGACGCGGATCACCGAGCTGGCCGGGTACCTGCGGGACGTCCTCACGGCGCTGAAGGAGACCGGCGTCACGGTCATGCAGCTGCACCCGGAGTACGCGGCCGGGCAGTACGAGGTGTCGGTGGCCGCCGAGGACCCGCTCGGCGCGGCAGACACCGCCGTCGTGGTCAGGGAGACGATCCGGGCGGTGTCGATGGAGCACGGCCTGGCCGCCACGTTCTCCCCGAAGGTCGAGCCGGACTCGGTCGGCAACGGCGCGCACGTCCACCTCAGCCTGTGGCGGTCGGGCGGCGAGGGCCCGGTGAACGCGATGGCGGGCGGCGAGGGGCCGTGCGAGATGTCGGCCCCCGGAGAGGCGTTCGCCGCCGGGATCCTGCGCCGGCTCCCGGCGCTGCTCGCGATCGGCGCGCCGTCGGTGGCCAGCTACCTGCGGCTGATCCCGTCCCACTGGGCGGGCGCGTTCACCTGCTGGGGACCGGAGAACCGGGAGGCGGCGCTGCGCGTGGTGACCGGCGCGGAGGGGGAGCGGCCGGCGGCGGCGAACCTGGAGGTCAAGTGCCTGGACGCCGCCGCCAACCCCTACCTGGTCCTCGCGGCGCTGCTCGCGGCGGGCCACGAGGGGCTCGGCGGCCGCCGCGAGCTCCCGGCCCCCGTGGACGTGGACCCGGCCACCCTGCCGGAGGAGGAGCGCGTCGCCCGCGGGATCGTCCGGCTGCCGGCGTCGCTGGACGAGGCGGTCGCCGCGTTCGAGGCCGACGACGTCCTGCGGGACGCGCTCGGCGACGCCGTCGCCGACACGGTGGCGACCGTGCGGCGGGGCGAGATCGAACTGCTGGCCGGCGCCACCCCCGAGCAGATCACGGCGGCCACCCGCTGGCGCCACTAACGGACGGGACCGCACCGGCGCCCGCGCCGCCCGTGCGGAAGGTAGGTCAACTTTCGAAGTCACCTTCGAGATCCATATGCTTCGGGAATGCAACAGGACGAGGAAACAGGCCGGGTCACCCTGGCCACGGTGGCCGATCAGGCCGGTGTCTCCGTTTCGACCGTTTCGAAAGTCCTGAACGGGCGCGAGGACGTGGCGCGCAAGACCCGCCTCCGGGTGGAGCGCCTGCTGGAGCACCACGGCTACCAGCGCGGCGTGCGATCGGCGCCCGACGCCGCGCTCATCGAGATCGTCCTGCACGAGATCGAGAGCCTGTGGACCATGGAGCTGATCCGCGGGGTGGAGAGCGTCGCCAAGGCCAACGACGCGAGCGTGGTGCTGACCGAGAGCGGCACCCGGCACTCCCCCGGCCCGGAGTGGATCGGCGGGGTGCTGCGCCGCCGCCCCCTCGGCGTGGTGCTGCTGTTCTCCAGCCTCGCGCCGGAGTACAAGAAGCGGCTGCGGGCCCGCTCGATCCCGTTCGTCATCATCGACCCCGCCGGGGACCCCGAGCCCGACGTCCCGTCGGTCGGCTCGGCCAACTGGTCGGGCGGGCTGGCCGCGACCCGGCACCTCATCGACCTCGGCCACCGGCGCATCGCCATCATCACCGGACCCGCGGACATGCTGTGCTCCGTCGCGCGCCTGGACGGGTTCCGCTCGGCGATGGGCATGGCCGGACTCGACGTCGACCCGTCCCTCGTCGCCTACGGCGACTTCCACGTCCAGGGCGGCTTCGAGCGGGCGATGGAACTGCTCGGCAGGCCCGACCGCCCCACCGCGATCTTCGCCGGGAGCGACCTGCAGGCGCTCGGCGCCCTGGAGGCCGCCCGCGTCCACGGCCTCCGCGTCCCGGAGGACCTGTCGGTGGTGGGCTACGACGACGTCGCGGTCGCGCCGTGGGCCAGCCCCGCCCTGACGACCGTCCACCAGCCGCTCCGCCAGATGGCGGAGTCGGCCACCCAGATCCTCCTCGGCATCCGCGCCGGCGAGGCCGTCGCGACGCGCATGGAGCTGTCCACCAGCCTCGTCATCCGCAAGAGCACCGCCCCGCCCTGCTAGCCCAGGGGGGCGACCCCCTGGAACCCCCGTCACGCACTGTGCCAGCCCAGGGGGGCGACCCCCTGGAACCCCCGTAACGCACGGCGCACCGTTTCCCGATCCGCTCCGCGTCTCGTGAAACGGCCCGCCGTGCGGCGGGTCCTGCGGCCTGCGCTCGCTGCGCTCGCTCCGGCCGCACGACCCGTGGGTGATCATGCGGGTGGTCGGTTCTCGAAAGTTTCGGGCCGTCAGTGTCGGGTGAGGCGGTGGGAGAGGGCGGTGTGGCGGCGGCCGGCGCCGGCGGTGCGGACGGCGGCGGCCAGGGCGCGGCGGGAGCCGACCAGGACCACCAGCTTCTTCGCGCGGGTGATGCCCGTGTAGAGGAGGTTGCGGCGCAGCATCATCCACGCGCCGGTCGTCAGGGGGATGACGACGGCGGGATACTCGCTGCCCTGCGAGCGGTGGATCGTGATCGAGTAGGCGTGGGCGAGTTCGTCCAGCTCGTCGAAGGCGTAGTCGATGCTCTCGTCCTCGTCGGTCAGGACGGTGAGGGACTGGTCTTCGAGCGAGACCGTCGTGACGACGCCGACGGTGCCGTTGAAGACGCCCGCCTCGCCCTTGTCGTAGTTGTTGCGCAGCTGGGTGACCTTGTCGCCGACGCGGAAGACGCGTCCGCCGTAACGGCGCTCCGGACGCGCGTCGCCGTGGGGGGTCAGGGCCTCCTGCAGCAGCGTGTTCAGCGTCCCGGACCCGGCGGCGCCCCGGTGCATGGGCGTGAGCACCTGGACGTCGCGGCGCGGGTCGAGGCCGAACCTGCGGGGGATGCGGTTGGCGACGACGTCCACGGTGAGCTCGGCGGCCTCGTCCTGCTCCTCGCAGGGGAACAGGAAGAAGTCGGGGTAGCCGCGGGTGTGGGGGTGGTCGCCGGAGTTGACTCGGTGCGCGTTGACCACGATGCCCGACTGCTGCGCCTGCCGGAAGATCTTCGTGAGCCGGACGCGGGGGATCACCTCGGCGCCCAGGAGGTCGGCGAGCACCTCCCCGGCGCCGACGGACGGGAGCTGGTCGACGTCCCCGACGAGTAGCAGGTGCGCGCCGCGCGGGATCGCCCTCACCAGCTTGTTCGCGAGGATGAGGTCGACCATCGAGCTCTCGTCCACGACGACCAGGTCGGCGTCGAGGGGGTTGTCCTGGTCGTACTTGGGGTCGCCGCCGGGCTGGAGCTGGAGGAGGCGGTGGACGGTCGCGGCCTCGTGCCCGGTCAGCTCGGCGAGCCGCTTGGCGGCCCGCCCGGTCGGCGCGACCAGGACGATCTTCGCCTTCTTCGCGGCCGCCAGCTCCACGACCGAGCGGACGGTGAAGCTCTTGCCGCAGCCGGGTCCGCCGGTCAGCACCGACACCTTCGAGGTGAGGGCGAGCTTGACGGCGTCCTCCTGCTCCGGGGCGAGCGCCTGGCCGGTGCACCGCCGCAGCCACGGGAGGGCCCTGTCCCAGTCGACGTCGGCGAACGCCTTGAGCCGGTCGGTCGGGGCGTCGAGCAGTTCCAGCAGGCCGCGGGCGAGGGACCGCTCGGCGCGGTGGAACGGGACCAGGTAGACCGCCGGGATCGTCGCCGCGTCCTCCCCCGCCCCCGGTATCGGCTCGCGGACGACGCCCTCGTCGCGGACCAGCTCGTCCAGCGCCGGGACGATCAGCTCCCGCGGCACCCCGAGGATCTTCTCCGCCGCCGTGACGAGGTTGGGCTCGGGCAGGAAGCAGTGCCCGTCGTCGGCGCCCTCCGACAGCGTGTACTGCAGGCCGGCCTTGATCCGCTCCGGGCTGTCGTGCGGGATGCCGACGGCCTGCGCGATCGTGTCGGCGGTCTTGAACCCGATGCCCCACACGTCCGACGCGAGCCGGTAAGGCTCCTTGCGCACCGTGTCGACGGACTTGTCGCCGTACTGCTTGTAGATGCGCACCGCCAGGGACGTGGAGACCCCGACGCCCTGCAGGAAGACCATCACCTCCTTGATGGCCTTCTGCTCCTCCCACGCCTCACCGATGCGCTTGGTGCGCTTGGGGCCGAGGCCCTGCACCTCGACGAGGCGCTCCGGCTCCTCCTCGATGATCCGGAGGATGTCGGTCCCGAAGTGCTCCACCATCCGGTCGGCCATCACCGGCCCGATCCCCTTGATCATGCCGGAGCCGAGGTAGCGGCGGATGCCCTGCACGGTCGCCGGCAGGACGGTCGTGTACGACTCGGCCTCGAACTGCTTGCCGTACTTCGGGTGGGACCGCCACCGCCCCACCAGCCGCAGGCTCTCCCCGACCTGCGCGCCGAGCAGCGCGCCCACGACGGTGAGCAGATCGCTCCCGCTCTTGGCCGTCGCCACCCGCGCGACGGTGTAGCCGGTGTCCTCGTTGGCGTAGGTGATCCGCTCCAGGACGCATTCGAGTTCCGCGGGCTGGGGCGGTGTGGTGTGGGGGGTCGGCACGACCCTCATGATGGCCGATGGGGGTGACGCGGCGTCACTCCCGCGGAGACCTCCAGCACGCCCGTCTCGGTGACCAGCGCGGTCACGAGATGAGCGGGCGTGACGTCGAAGGCCGGATTGAACGCGCCCACGCCGTCCGGGGCGGTCTTCACCCCGCCCCAGGTCAGGATCTCCTCTTCGGCGCGTTCCTCGATGGGGATGCCGCCGCCGTCCGGGACGGCCAGGTCGACGGTGCTCCACGGCGCCGCGACGACGAAGGGGACGCCGGCCGCCGCGCAGGCCAGCGCCACGCCGACCGAGCCGATCTTGTTGGCGGTGTCGCCGTTGGCGGCGACGCGGTCGGCGCCGATGACGGCCACGTCCGCCAGGCCGCGCAGGATCGTGCTCGGCGCCGCGCCGTCCGCCTGCACGACGCACGGGACACCCGCCTGTTCGAGTTCCCACGCGGTGAGGCGGGCGCCCTGGAGGAGCGGGCGCGTCTCGTCGGCGTAGACGAGCGCCACGCGTCCCCGCTGGTGCAGTTCGCGGACGACGCCGAGGGCCGTCCCCCAGCCGGCCGTGGCGAGGGCGCCGGCGTTGCAGTGGGTGAGGACGCGCAGGGGCCGGTCCCCGGTGCGGCCGAGAATCCAGTCGGCGCCGAACGCTCCGATGGCGCGGTTGCCGCGGACGTCCTCGTCCAGCAGCGCCTGCGCCTCTGCCGCCACCGCGCCCGCCCCCGCGGCGACGAACGGCAGCACGCGGTCGACGCCCGCGGACAGGTTGACCGCGGTCGGGCGCGCCTCCCGGATGCGGGCGATCGCGGTGTCGCGTGCGGCGTCGTCCCAGCCCTCCCGCGCGGCCTGGCGGACGGCGATGGCGACGCCGAACGCGCCCGCCACGCCCAGCGCGGGGGCGCCGCGCACGACCAGCCGGCGGATCGCGTCGACCAGCGTGCCGACATCGCGGGCCACGAGGTACTCGACCCTTCCGGGCAGGACGGTCTGGTCCAGCAGCCGCAGCCCGTCGCCGGTCCATTCGATGGTCCGCACATCGCTCGTCATACCGCCATGATGCCCGCGAAAAGCCGCCATCCCCTACGCCACCGGGGATCACGGGCCCATCGTCGCGCTCTGTGACCTGCGAGAACTTGACACAGGTCGAACTCGTGTTCGAAATTGTGCGGAGGGATGAAGGGAGGGCGACCGTGCCGGAGGCGGTGCTGCGGGAGCTGGTGCGGGACACGGTGCCGCCCGGTGCGGGGGACACGCTGCCCGTGCTGCCCGCGCTCAGGCCCGCCGTCCCCGGCGGGCTGCGCCCGGGGTCGGTCGTGGGGCTGCGGGGGCCCGGCGCAGCGTCCCTCGGTCTCGCCCTCGTCGCGGGCGTGTCCCGGCACGGCGGCGAGGACGGCACCGGCGGCTGGTGCGGTGTCGTCGGCGTCCCGGAGTTCGGCGTGGCCGCCGCGGCCGGCATGGGGGCCGCACCGGAGCGGCTCCTCCTCGTCGACGAGCCGGGCGAGCGCTGGCCGGACGTGGTCGCCGCGCTCTGCGAGGCCGTGGACCTGATCCTGCTGTGCCCTCCGGAGCGTCCCGGCGCCGCGGCGGTCCGCCGCCTGTCGGCGCTGGCCCGCAAGCACGGGTGCGTCCTCACGCTGACCGGCGCGTTCGCCGGCGACTGGGCGGGCACGCGCCTCCGGCTGCGCCTGGAGGGCGGGGTCTGGGACGGTCTCGCCGACGGCCACGGCCGACTCACCGGCCGCCGCGCCGAGGTCGTCGCCGAGGGCCGCGACGCCCCCGGCCCGGGCCGCCGGGCCCGTGTCTGGCTCCCCGCCCCGGACGGCACCGTCACACCGGACGAGACGGTCCGGCCACCGCTGGAGCTCGTCCCCGAGCCCGTCGCGAACGGCGGACCCGTCCACCGGGCGCCGTCCGGTGTCCCGCCGCGAGTGCGCGTGCCGGTCGAGGAGGGAATCGCGTGACGCGGGTCCTGGTCGTGTGGTGCCCGGACTGGCCGGCCACGGCGGTGGGGGTGGACGCGTCCGCCGCCGGGGCGGTGGTGGAGAAGGGCCAGGTGGCGGCCTGCACGGCGGCGGCACGGGCCGAGGGGGTGCGGCGGGGCCAGCGGCTGCGGGACGCGCAGCGGCGGTGCCCGGAGCTGGTGGTGCGGGAACGCGACCGCGACGCGGAGGGGCGGCTGTTCGAGACGGTCGCCGGGGCTGTCGCGGAGCTCACACCGCGCGTCGAGGTGGTGCGGCCGGGGCTGTGCGCGCTGCCCGCGCGGGGCCCGGCGCGGTTCTACGGGGGCGAGGAGGCGCTGCGCGTCCTCGTCCAGGACACGGTCGTGGAGGCCGGGTACGACTGCGGGGCCGGCGTCTCGGACGGGCTGTTCGCCGCGGAGCTGGCCGCGCGGGCCGGGCAGGGCGGCGTCGTGGTGCCGGAGGGCGGCGCGGCGGCGTTCCTCGCGCCGTACCCGCTGTCGGTGCTGGACCGGCCGGAGCTCGCCGATCTGCTGCGGCGCCTCGGCGTCAAGACCCTGGGGGACTTCGCGGCGCTGCCGTCCGGGGACGTCGCCGGGCGGTTCGGAGCGGACGGGACGCTCGCGCACCGGCTGGCCAGGGGCGAGGAGCCGCGCCCGCTCGCGCCCGTCCGCGCCGCCGCCGACCTGTCGGTGCGCGCCGCGTTCGAGCCGCCCGCCGAGCAGGCCGAGCGGGTCGTGTTCGGGGCGAAGCGGCTCGCCACCGAGCTGCACGAGGGGCTCGCGGCGGGCGGGCTGGCCTGCGTCCGGCTGGAGGTCGCGGCCGGGTTCGCGGACGGCCACGTGCTGCGACGGCTGTGGCGCCATGACGGCCTGTCTGCGCTGGCGGTGGCCGAGCGGGTCAGGTGGCAGCTGTCGGCGTGGCAGCCGCGGGGCGCCCAGGCCGAGCACGTGTGGGGCGGGGTGACGTGGCTGGAGCTGGTTCCCGACCAGCTCGTCCCGGACGAGGGGCGGCAGGAGGCGCTCTGGGGCCGCACCACCGTCACCGACCGGATCGCGCGGGCCGCCGACCGCGTCCAGGCGCTGCTGGGCCACCGGGGGATCACCCGCCCGATGCTGGTCGGCGGGCGCGGGCCGGGCGAGCAGGTCGTCCGGGTGCCGGTGGGCGATCTGGCCCCGGCCGACCTGCCGGAGGGGCCGTGGCCGGGCCGGGTCGGGGCGCCGGCCCCGGCGGTCGTGCCGGTGGCGCCGCCGGGCGCCGAGCTGCTCGACGCGTCGGGCGGCGCCGTGGTGGTGTCGGCGCGGTGCGAGGTGTCCGCGCCGCCCGCCACGCTCACCGTCGGGGGCCGTCCCGCCGCGGTCACCGGGTGGACGGGCCCGTGGCCCGCCGACGAGCGCTGGTGGGACCCCGGCCGGGCGCGGCGCCGCGCGAGGTTCCAGGTCACCACGGACGACGGCGCCGCCTACCTGCTCGCCGTCGAGGGCGGCCGGTGGCACGTGGAGGCCGTCTATGACTAGGTCTCACCGGAGCGGTGGCGGCTGATGGGGTGGCACAACCCGCCGATCCCGTGGCGGGAGTTCGAGGAACGGCTGTCGTGGCGGCCCTCCAGGCAGCGGGCGGCGGAGCCGCCGGAGGCGCCCCCGCCGCCCCGCCGCGAGACCGGGGACGTGCCGTGGGCGGAGCTGCACTGCCATTCGTCGTTCAGCTTCCTCGACGGCGCCAGCGACCCCGGCTCGCTGGTCGCGGAGGCGGCGCGGCTCGGCGTGGAGACGATGGCGATCACCGACCACGACGGCATGTACGGGGCGGTGCAGTTCGCGCAGGCCGCGGCCGAGGCCGGCATCGGGACGGTGTTCGGCGCCGAGCTGGGCCTCGGCCTGCCCGGGCCGCGAACCGGTGCGCCCGACCCGGGCGGACGGCATCTGCTGGTGCTCGCGCGGGGCGCCCCCGGGTACGCGCGGCTCTGCTCGGCGATCACGTCCGCGCAGCTCGCGGGCGGGCGGAAGGGCCGTCCCGTGTACGACCCGGCCGCGCTCGCCGGCGCCCACGACGGGCACTGGGCCGTGCTGACCGGCTGCCGGAAGGGCCCGGTGCCGGCGGCGCTGGCGGCGGGCGGGCCGGACGCGGCGGAGCGGGAGCTGCGGAACCTGACCGGCATGTTCGGGCGGGAGAACGTGTTCGTCGAGCTGATCGACCACGACCAGCCGGACGACGACCACCGCAACGACGCCCTGTTCGAGCTGGCCGCGCGGGTCGGGTGCGGCGCGGTGGCGTCGAACAACGTGCACTTCGCGGCGCCGGGCGCCGACGCGCGGCTGGCGCAGGCGATGGCGGCCGTCCGCGCCCGCCGCGGCCTCGACGACATGGCGGGCTGGCTCCCGGCGGGCGGCACGGCGCATATCCGGAGCGGCGCCGAGATGGCGCGGAGGCTGGCGCGGTTCCCCGGCGTCCTGGAACGGACCGCCGCGCTCGGCAGGGAGTGCCGGTTCGGCTTCGGCGTCGTCGCGCCCCGCCTGCCGGACTGGCCCGTCCCGGACGGGCACACCGAGGCGAGCTGGCTGCGCCACCTGGTGCGGGAGGGCGCGCTCAAGCGGTACGGGCCGCCGGAGCGGGAACGGGTGTCCGGCGCGCACGAGCAGATCGCCAGGGAGCTGGACGTCATCGAGCAGCTCGGTTTCCCCGGCTACTTCCTGATCGTGCACGACATCGTGGAGTTCTGCCGCGGCCGGGGCATCCTGTGCCAGGGCCGGGGGTCGGCGGCGAACTCGGCGGTCTGCTACGCGCTCGGCATCACCGGGGTCGACGCCGTCCGGCACGGGCTGCTGTTCGAGCGGTTCCTGTCGCCGGGCCGGGACGGGCCGCCCGACATCGACCTGGACATCGAGCACCGCCGCCGCGAGGAGGCCATCCAGTACGTCTACGGGAAGTACGGGCGCGAGTGCACCGCCCAGGTCGCGAACGTCATCACCTACCGGCCGCGGATGGCCGTGCGGGACGCGGCACGCGCGCTCGGGTTCTCCCCCGGCCAGCAGGACGCCTGGTCGAAGGGCGTCGACCCGCGCGACCCGGTCGGCGCGGAGAGCGACGTCCCCGCGCCGGTCATGGAGCTGGCGAACCGGATGCTGGCGCTGCCCCGCCACCTCGGCATCCACTCCGGCGGCATGGTGATCGCCGACCGGCCCGTCGGGGAGATCTGCCCGATCGAGTGGGCGACGATGCCGGGCCGCAGCGTCCTGCAGTGGGACAAGGACGACTGCGCGGCGGCGGGGCTGGTGAAGTTCGACCTGCTCGGCCTCGGCATGCTCGCGGCGCTGCACGACTGCTTCGACCTCGTGGCCGGGCATCACGGGCGGCGGTACGACCTGCAGTCCGTCCCGCCGGACGACCCGCTCGTGTACGACATGCTGTGCGACGCCGACACCGTCGGGGTCTTCCAGGTGGAGTCGCGGGCGCAGATGGCCACGCTGCCGCGGCTGAAGCCCCGCGAGTTCTACGACCTGGTGGTGGAGGTGGCGCTGATCCGGCCCGGGCCGATCCAGGGCGGTTCCGTCCACCCGTACCTACGGCGCCGCAAGGGCATGGAGCCCGCGAGCTGCCCGCATCCGCTGATGGAGCCTGCCCTGTCGCGGACGCTGGGCGTGCCGCTGTTCCAGGAGCAGATGATGCAGCTCGCCGTGGACTGCGCCGGGTTCACGCCGGCCGAGTCCGACCGGCTCCGGCAGGCGATGGGCGCCAAGCGCGCGCCCGAGCGCGTCGAGCGGCTGCGACGGAGGCTGCTGGACGGGATGGCGGAGCGCGGCATCCCCGCCGACGTCGCGGAGAGCGTGTACGAGAAGATCCTCGGCTTCACCGGCTTCGGCTTCCCCGAGTCGCACGCGCAGAGCTTCGCGCACCTGGTCTACGCGAGCGCCTACCTCAAGAGGCACTACCCGGCCGCGTTCACCGCCGCCCTGGTCCGGAACCAGCCGATGGGGTTCTACAGCTCGCAGAGCCTCCTGGCGGACGCCCGGCACCACGGCGTCGTGGTCAGGGGCGTGGACATCAACGCGAGCGGCGTCCACCCGACGCTGGAGGAGCCGATACCGGTCGACTCCGGCCATCCGCACGCGCCCGCCGAGCCGCAGCCCGCGATCCGGCTCGGTTTCGCCGGCATCCGCAACCTGGGCGAGGAGTCGGCGGAGGCGATCGCGGCGGGCCGCCCCTACACGAGCATGGAGGACCTCGCCCGGCGGGTGCCCCTGTCGGCCGGGGCACTGGAGGCCCTGGCGACGGCGGGCGCGTTCGACCGGTTCGGCCTGTCCCGGCGTGCGGCGCTGTGGGCGGCGGGCGCGCTGGCGGGTTCCGGCCCGGGGCGGCTCGAAGGGGTGACGCCGGGCGCGGCCGCTCCCCCGCTGCCCGCGATGACGCCGATCGAGGAGACACTCGCCGACCTGTGGGCGACGGGCGTCTCCCGCACCCACCCGGTGGCGCACGTCCGGGAGGCGCTGGACGAGCTGGGCGCGCTGTCGTCCAGGCGGCTCGCCGGGACACCGGGCGAGACCAACGTCGTCGTCGCCGGGCTCGTCACCCACCGGCAGCGCCCGCCGACCGCCGGCGGCATCGTGTTCATGACGCTGGAGGACGAGACCGGCATCATCAACGTGGTGTGCCCGCCACAGGTGTTCCGGCGGCACCGCGGCCTCGCCGTCGACTCGCAGGCGCTGCTGGTCAGCGGGCGGCTGGAACGCACGGACGGCGTCACCAGCGTCCGCGCCACCCGCCTGCGCCGCCTGCCGGTGCCCGGCCGCGTCCGGGCCAGGAACTTCCACTGATCCGTATCCACCGGGCACGCGCTAGAACCTTGGGCCGTCCTCTGACATCGTAAGGAAAAGTTGGGGCCGCGTGCCGCCGCGTCGGCGGCCGCCAAGACGCGGCTCGTGGGCGGAAGGTGGACGGCATGGACGGCCCGCGAGCGTCTTCTCTGCGCGAACTGCGCCCCGAGGACCCCACGCGGATCGGCCGGTACCGGATCGAGGCCAAGATCGGCGAGGGCGGGATGGGCGCGGTGTACCTCGGCCGCGACCCCGGCGGGCGCCAGGTCGCGGTGAAGGTCGTGCGGTCCGCGCTGGCCGACGACCGGACGTTCCTGGCCCGCTTCCACGACGAGGCCGCCAACGCGCAGCGCGTCGCGTCGTTCTGCACCGCGCAGGTCCTGGAGCACGGCGACGACCTCGGCCTCGCCTACATGGTCACCGAGTACATCGACGGCCCGTCCCTGCTGGAGCACGTCACCGAGAACGGTCCCCTCTCCCCCGGGATGCTGCACGGCGTCGCGGTCGGGGTGGCCGCCGCGCTCGTCGCCATCCACAGCGCCGGGCTGGTGCACCGCGACCTCAAGCCCAGCAACGTGCTGCTGTCCATTTCCGGGCCGCGCGTGATCGACTTCGGGATCGCGCGGGCGCTGGACGTGGCGTCCGCGCACACCCGGACCGGCCAGGTCGTCGGCACCCCCGGCTGGATCGCCCCCGAGCAGATCACGACCCAGCAGGTCACCCCGGCCGTGGACGTGTTCGCGTGGGGGTGCCTGGTGGCGTTCGCGGCGAGCGGGCACAACCCGTTCGGGCAGGGCTCGTTCCAGATCCTGGCCGCCCGCGCCGTGCACGCCGAGCCGGAGATCGGGGACCTGCCGCCCGCGCTGGCGGGACTGGTCGGGTCCGCGCTGCGCAAGGAGCCCGAGCGCCGGCCGAGCGCCCGCGACCTGCTGCTCGGCCTGGTCGGCGGCGCCGGCGAGGCCGCGGTGACGACGGAACTCGGCGAGACGTGGACGGCCCCGCCGGACGACCCGGCCGTCACCTCCCGCGACGCCGGCTCCCCCGCAGCCGGACCACCCGCGGCTGCCGGGCCCCCGGAGGCCGAGGCCCCGGAAGCCAGGGCCCCGCAAGTCAAGGCGCCCGGCGTCCCGGCTCCCGCGCCGGTGACCCGGCTGGCGCCGGAGTGGCCGCTGGAGCAGCCCGCCCCCGAGCCCCGGGCCGAGTCCCGGGCCGAGCCACGGACAGAGCCACGGCCCGGGCCGCGAACCGAACCGCCCGGCGTGCCGCCCACCGAGCGGCAGTTCGCCGTGCCGCCGCCCGTCCTCCCCCCGGTGACCGGCGGGCAGGCCCGCCGGGACGGGCCGTCCCGGCGCACCACGCTCATCGCTTCGACGCTCGTGGGGGTGCTCGTCGCCGGGGCGGTGGCCGGGGGCCTCTACTACTTCACCCGGCCGTCGGACGAGCCGGAGCGGCGGACCGGGCCGGCGGCGTTCCCGTCCGAGCCGCTGCTCGTGCGGCTGGACACCGAGCCGGGCTGGCCGAAGACGTGCCACGCCGACATCGGCCTCTTCAAGCCGGGCGAGGCGTCCGCCACCACGCTCGTCGGCGGCGACCGGTGCGAGATGCTGCCCGAGCCGTCGCCGGACGGCGCGCGCATCGCGTTCACCCGGACGGGCGGCGGCAAGAGCGAGGCGTGGGTGATGAACGCCGACGGGAGCGGCGCGCGGAAGGTCACCGACATCGCGGGCGGGCGGGTGGCCTGGTCCCCGGACGGCACCCGGCTGGCCTACATGGGCAGGGACGGCGACACCCGCCAGATCTTCACCGTCGCCCTGGACGGGCGGGAGGTCACGCAGCTCACCGACGACGACTCGGTCAAGGACGACCCGATGTGGTCGGCCACGAAGAAGCTCGTGTTCTGGAGCAAGCGGGACGGCACCGAGCAGATCTACACCCTCGACCCGGGGCGCCCGGGGTCGGCGTGGACGCGGCTGACCGAGGACGGCGTGCGCTCGGTGGACCCCGAATGGTCCCCGGACGGATCGAAGATCGCCTTCACCCGGGGCTCGCCGGAGCACAGCTCGATCTGGGTCATGAACGCCGACGGGTCCGGGGCGCGCGCCGTGACCACCGGCGGGCAGGACGACATGGACCCGGCGTGGTCCGCCGACGGGCGCTGGCTCTGCTACGTGCGCGGGTCCCTCGCCGACCCGGTGGTCCACGCCGTCCGGGCGGACGGCACCGGCGACCGGGTTCTCACCCCGGAGGGCCGCACGTTCGGCCACCCGAGCTGGATGTAGCGCCGCGGGGCCGCACGTTCCGGGCGGGTCAGCCGGTGATGGTGTCGAGGCGGCGCAGGATCACGCCCTCGCGCAGCGCCCACGGGCAGACCTCCAGCTCGCCGAGCCCGAACAGGTCCATCGCGGCGTCGGCGACGATCGCGCCGGCGAGCAGTTGCTGGGCGCGCCGCTCGGAGACGCCCGGCAGCCCGGCGCGCTCCGCGGACGGCATCGGCGCGAGCTTCTCGGCCCACTCGGTCAGGTCGGTGGCGGCCAGCACGCGCCGCTGGAGGGGCCCGTCGGCCGTGGGGGCGGCGCCGCCGATCCGGGCGAGCTGCTTGAAGGTCTTGGACGTGGCGACCGCGTGGTCGGCCGCCCCGTACCTGGCGACGTCGCCGACCCGGCGGGCGATCTCCGTCCGGACGTCCCGGCGCAGTTCGCGGACCTCGTCCGGGTGCGGCGGATCCGCGGAGAAGCGGGTGCGGGTGAGCCGGCCCGCGCCGAGGGGCAGCGAGAACGCCACGTCCGGCTCCTCGTCGATCCCCGACGCGACCTCCAGGGAGCCGCCGCCGATGTCCACCACGAGCAGCCGCCCCGACGACCAGCCGAACCAGCGGCGCGCGGCGAGGAACGTCAGCCGCGCCTCCTCCTCGCCCGACAGCGCCCGGATGCCGATCCCCTTGTCCGCGCGGATCCGGGCGAGGACCTCCTCGCCGTTGGCGGCGTCGCGCACGGCGGAGGTGGCGAACGCGAGGAGGTCCTCGACGCCCTTGTCCTCGGCGACCCGCAGCGCCTCGTCGACGAAGTCGCGCAGGAGCGCCTCGCCCTCCCCGGTCAGGCGGTCCGCGTCGTCCAGGTGGTCGGCGAGCCGCAGATCCGCCTTGTGGGAGTACGCCGGGAGGGGCCGGGCTCCCCGGTGGGCGTCCACCACCAGCAGGTGCACGGTGTTCGAGCCCACGTCCAGCACGCCGAGTCGCATGGAAGAAAACTATCGGACGGCTTTCCCCGGATTCGGGATGACCAGGGCGAAACCCCCGCGGCCCGGATGTTTCCGCACGTGAGGCGGGGGCCGGGTCACACCACTGTCACCGCCGCGCGGACCCCGGCGGGTCAGCGCGGCGGCGGTTCGGGCAGCTCGTCCGGCCTCGGGTAGGAGCTCTGCGCGCCCCTCTTGCGGACGGCGGCGGCGCCCACGCGGGTCGCGTAGCGGGCGGCGTCCCGCAGCGTGTCGCCGCGGGCGAGCCGCAGGCAGAGCGCGGCGGTGAACGCGTCGCCCGCGCCGGTCGTGTCGACGGCCTCCGCCTTCGGCGACGGGATGGCCGCCGTTCCGTCGCCGTCCGCGACCACGACCCCCGCCGCGCCGAGCGTGACGACGGCCGACCGCGCCCCGGACCGGACGAGCGCCTCCGCCGTCTCCTCCGCGCGCTCGCGCGCACCGCCCAGCAGGTAGGCGGCCTCGTGCTCGTTGACCACGAGGGGGTCGCAGCGGCCGAGCAGCCCGTCCGGGACGGGGGCGGGCGGCGACAGGTTGAGCACGACCCGCCCGCCCGCCTCGGCGGCGGCGCGGGCGGCGGCCTCCACGGCGGGCAGCGGCACCTCCAGCTGGCACGACACGACGGACGCGCCGGTGATCATGTCGCGGGCCGCGGCGATGTCGTCCGGGGCGAGCCGGGCGTTGGCGCCGGGCGAGACGATGATGCTGTTGTCGCCGTCCGGCCCGAGCGTGATCAGCGCCACCCCGCTCGGGGTGCCCTCGGTGACCGTGAGCCGGCCGAGGTCCACGCCGGCCGCGGCGAGCGCGCCGCGCAGCAACTCGCCGTGCCCGTCGTCGCCGATCCGCCCGACGATGCCGACCCGCCCGCCGAGCCGCGCCGCCGCCACGGCCTGGTTGGCACCCTTGCCGCCGGGGTGGGTGGCAAGGTCGGAGCCGAGCACGGTCTCCCCCGGTGCGGGCCTGCGGTCGACGCCGACCACCAGGTCCGCGTTGACCGAACCGACGACGACGACTTCCCAGCTCCGCGAGCGTTCTTCGTTCACGGGACAACCGACTACACGCGCCGGGCCCTCCGGCGCAACCCGGAGGCGGTCACCGGGTGTGCAGCTCGGCCAGGTCGACCACCTCCGCCAGGCTCTCCACGGACGGGTAGTAGCCGCGCCCGACGAGCGCCCCGTTCCGCGTCACCAGGAACGCGCTGTGCCCCAGCACGCCGGCGCGCTCGGCCAGCACCCGGTGCGCACCGCTCAGCCGCACGGCCCGCACCCGCAACCCGCCGGGCCCGGTCCAGCTCCCCGCCCCCTCCCCCATGCACAGAAAGTTACATCAAGTCACGATCCGTGACGTAGGTGGGTCTTGCCGGGCCCGCCTCTCGAAACAGGTAATGGCAGCGGTCAGGGGCTCACCTCGACGAGCTCGATCTCCAGGAGGTCGGCGAGGGCCTTCAGATCGGCGACGCGGTGGCCGGTGCCGAGGGCCCAGTGGTGGGAGATCCCGGTGGCGCTCCACGCGTCGGTCCACTCGCCGGGGTCGCAGCCGAAGTCGACGCGGGACGTGGTGTTCCCGATCCGCAGCAGGGGCCCGTCCACGGTCTCGCCCTCGGACGCGGCGAACGCGAACCGGCCGTCGCGGCGCTGGATGATCCCGAACGCGGTGACGGGGCCGTGCTCGACGTCGAACTCGACGGACACGCCGTAGCCGCGCTTGCCGTGGTAGACGCCGAGGCCGCGCAGCAGCGGGCGGCGGGCGCTGATCGCGAGGTGGGCGGGCCCGTCGTGGCCCATCTCGACGTGGCCGCGGTGGAAGTCCAGGGCCTGCAGCTCGGTGAACGAGCCGCCCGCGCCGAGCCGGTCGGCGATCAGCATGGCGAGGGACGTGCGCAGCTCGTACTCGCCGGCCGCCGGGATCCCGCGGGCGGTCAGCAGCGACGCGCCGAGGATCATCCCGGCGCCGAGCCGCTCGTGGATCTCGCCGTCCAGGCCCCGGTGGTAGTAGGCGAGGCTGTCGAGCCCGAAGTCCGCCACGAGCCTGTCGAGGCCGGCCGCGACGCGGGCCGCCCAGGTCAGGTCGTCGTCGTTGACGGACGGGTCCAGCTCGAAGATCTTCTCCGCCTCGGCCTTCTTCGCCGCGGTCTCGGCGCCGGTGACCTGCTCCACCCGGACGCGCAGGTCGTCGAACTCCAGCACCTCGACGTGCCCGCCGAAGTTGGCGCTGACGAGCGTCAGGTCGGTGGAGACGTCCAGCATGCCCGGGTACAGGTGCCCCATCAGACCGTGCCTGCCGCGGCGCAGCGCGGCCCGCACCCCGGCGGCCCGGACCCACCGGCCGATCTTCGTCCAGGCCCGCTCGTCCTCCAGATACCCGGAGACCGAGCGGAACGGGACGCCGTGGCGCTCGAACGCGTTCGCCATCTCCGGCAGCGGGCAGGCGCCGCAGTAGGCGAGCCACTGCCCGGTGTCGAAGGCGGCGTGGTCCATCGACTCGGCCGGCTGCAGGTTGATCAGCAGGACCGGGGCGTCCGCCCGCTGCGCGACGGGGACCAGCATGGACGCGGTCATGTAGGTGGTGAGGAAGCCGACGATGATGTCGCAGCCCGCCGCGCGGAGCTTCTCGGCGGCCGCCGCGCCCTCCTGCGCGTCGGAGACGAACCCGGCGTCGACGACCTCGGCGCCCAGCCCGCGCATCCGTTCCGAGACCCGCTCGGCGGACCGCCGGAGCTGCGGCAGCAGGTCGGGGAACTGGGGCCAGTAGGCGCCCAGCCCGCCGGCCACCAGGCCGACCTTGACCGGGTGGCCGGTCACGGGCCGCAGTGCGTTGTCCGTCATCATCCTCCTGTCGGTCCCGTCAGCGCAGGAACGCGGCGGCGACGCCGGCGTCCACGGGGATGTGCAGTCCGGTGGTGTGGGTCAGGTCCCCGCCGGTGAGGGCGAAGACGGCGGCGGCGACGTGCTCGGGCAGCACCTCGCGCTTCAGCAGCGTCCGCTGCGCGTAGAACTCGCCGAGCCTCTCCTCCTCGACGCCGTACACGGCGGCGCGCTCGGCGCCCCATCCACCGGCGAAGATGCCGGATCCGCGGACCACCCCGTCGGGGTTGACGCCGTTGACGCGGATGCCGTGCCCGCCCAGTTCGGCGGCCAGCAGCCGGACCTGGTGGGCCTGGTCGGCCTTGGTGGCGCCGTAGGCGACGTTGTTCGGCCCGGCGAACACCCCGTTCTTGGACGAGATGTAGACGATGTCGCCCCCCATCCCCTGGTCGATCATGACGCGGGCGGTCTCGCGGGAGACCAGGAACGAGCCGCGCGCCATGACGTCGTGCTGCAGGTCCCAGTCGGCCGCCGTCGTCTCCAGCAGCGGCTTCGAGATCGACAACCCGGCGTTGTTGACGACGAGGTCGACGCCGCCGAAGGCGAGGACCGCGTCGCGGACGGCCGCGGCGATTTCATCTTCGGACGTGACGTCGGCGCCGACGGCGACGGCGGCGTCCGAGGGGCGGAGCGCACCGGCGCCGATCTCGGCGGCGACCTTCCCGGCGGCCGCGGCGTCCCGGTCGGCGACGACGACGCAGGCGCCCTCGGCGGCCAGGCGGCGGGCCGTGGCCGCGCCGATGCCCGAGCCGCCGCCGGTGACCAGCGCGACCCGCGTGGCGAGCGGCTTCGGCCGGGGCATCCGGCGGAGCTTCGCCTCCTCCAGTTCCCAGTACTCGATGCGGAACTTCTCCGCCTCGTCGATCGGCGCGTAGGCGGACAGGGCCTCCGCGCCGCGCATCACGTTGATCGCGTTGACGTAGAACTCGCCCGCGACCCGGGCGGTCTGCTTGTTCGCGCCGAAGCTGAACATGCCGACGCCGGGCACGAGGACGATCGCCGGGTCCGCGCCGCGCATCGGCGGCGAGCCCGGGGCGGCGTGCCGCTCGTAGTAGGCCGCGTACTCCTCGCGGTAGGCGGCGTGGAGTTCCCTGAGGCGGGCCCGGACGTCGTCCAGCGGCGCGTCCGGCGGCAGGTCCAGCACCATCGGGCGGACCTTGGTGCGCAGGAAGTGGTCCGGGCAGGACGTGCCGAGCGCGGCGAGCCGCGGATGCTCGGCGCGGGAGACGAAGTCGAGCACGGTCCCGCTGTCGGTGAAGTGCCCGACCTGTGGCCGGTCGGTGGACGCCAGCCCCCGGAGCAGCGGGAACAGCGCGGCGGCGCGGGCGCGCCGCTCCTCCTCCGGCAGCGTCCGGTGGACGACATCGCCGAACGGGTCGGGCTTCCCGTGCTCGGCGATGTACGCCTCGGCGGTGCGGATGATGTCGAGGGAGTTGTCCCCGCACTCCTCGCTGGTTTCGCCCCAGGCGGTGATGCCGTGCCCGCCGAGGATCACGCCGATCGCCTGCGGGTTCGCCCTCTTGATCTCGGCGATGTCCAGGCCGAGCTGGAATCCGGGACGCCGCCACGGCACCCACGCGACCCGGTCGCCGAAGATCCGCCGGGTGAGCTCCTCCCCGTCCGCCGCCGTCGCGATCGCGATGCCGGAGTCGGGGTGCAGGTGGTCGACGTGCGGGGCGTCGACCAGGCCGTGCATGGCGGTGTCGATCGACGGCGCCGCGCCGCCCCTGCCGTGCAGGCAGTAGTCGAACGCGGCGACCATCTCGTCCTCGCGCTCGACGCCCGGGTACACGTCCACCAGGGCGCGCATCCGGTCGAGCCGCAGGACGGCCAGGCCCTGCTCGGTGAGGGTGCCGAGGTCGCCGCCGGAGCCCTTCACCCACATCAGCTCGACGTCGCGGGCCGTCACGGGGTCGGTGACGGTGCCCTTGGCCGAGGCGTTGCCGCCCGCGTAGTTGGTGTTGCGCGGGTCCGAGCCGAGGGTGTTGGCCCGTGCCAGCAGCTGCTCCACCTCGGGTGGAGTGGCGGTCATGGATGGTCTCCTCACGTGCGTGCGTGGAATCGGTAGGTACCGGAGGCGGCCTCCAGCCGGACGACGTCCCCGTTGGCGCCCTGTCCGGCGCCGGTGACGCGCACGCCCTCGGCGGAGGTCACGGCCCGCCCGCTCTCGGTCACGCGTTCCACGGCCGCGGCGGGCAGCTCGATCTCGGCGGTGGCGCCGACCGGGACGGTCACGTCGAGGGCGAATCCGGAGCCGGACCGCTTCCAGCGGACCGAGACCGGGCCGTGCGGGGTGGGGGTCGAGGCGTTCACCGAGGTCAGGTCGCCCAGCGGCTGCGGTGCGATCCTGACGCGGTCGAAGCCGGGCGCGGCGGGCTCGATCCCGGCGAGATCCTCGGTGTACCACTCGCCGACGGCGCCGCCGAGGAACACGTGGCCGCGGGACCGGGCGTCGAGGTCCCAGCGCTCCCACAGCGTGGTGGCGCCGTTGTCGACCCAGTAGCCCCAGCTCGGGTAGGTGCGCTGGTCGGCGACCCGGTAGGCGAGGTCGCCGTGGCCGCGTGCGGTCAGCTCGGTCAGCAGGTACTTGGTGCCGAGCGCGCCGGTGTTGAGGTGGTCGCCGCGCTCCTCCACGTCGCGTACCAACCGGTCGGTGACGGCCTTCTGCGACTCCTGCGGCACCAGGCCGAGGGCGAGCGCGATCAGCGCCGAGGTCTGCCGGTACCCGGGGTCGGTCGAAGTGACGTAGGCGTCCCCGCGCAGGAACGCCTTGTTGAACGCGTCCCTGATCCGGGCGGCGGTGGCCCGGTAGCGGCCGGCGTCGTCCGCACGGCCGAGGACCTCCGCCACGTTCGCGACGATGAGCGTGTTCGAGTACGTGTAGGCGGTGCCGTGCAGGCGCGCGTCCTCGGGGGTGTTGCCGCCGTACCCGGGTGCGAGGTAGTCGTTCAGGCTGCTCGGGTACAGCCCCTCGCCGTCCGCGCGGCCGAGCCAGCCGTCGAGGTAGGCGCTCATCGCGGGGTAGTTGGCGGAGAGCACGTCCCGGTCCCCGTACCGCCGGTACATCTGCCAGGGGATCTCGGTGAACGAGGCGTGCCACGGCGGCGCCTGGCCGTAGGAGCCGAGGCCCCAGCCGTTGTCGGGAACGATCGCCGGGACGAGCCCGCCGGGACCCTGGCTGTCGCGGTGATCGGTCATCCACTTGGCGAACAGGCGGCGCAGGTCGTACCGGTCCATCTCCATCTCGGCCATGAGCTGGGCGTCGCCCGTCCAGCCGTTCTTCTCGTACATCGGGGTGTCGGTGGGGATGCCGTGCCAGTTGTTGAGCACGGTCTGCCGGGTGATCTTCTCGACCGTGTTGAACAGCGGGTTGGAGCTGCGGAACGCGCCCGCCGAACGCAGGTCGCTGTGCACCTCGCGGCCGTCGAGGTCGCCGACGGCGGGCGGCTCCCCCGGCCACCCGGTCACCTGGACGTACTGGAACCCCTTGTAGCTGTAGCGGGACTCCCAGGTCTCGGTCCTCCCGCGTCCGGCCAGAATGTACTCGTCGGTCTGGAAGCGTCCGGTGACCAGTCCGTTGCCCGCCTGGACGGTGCCGTCGGAGTGGAGCCGCTCACCGTACTTGAGGCTGATCTTCGTGCCCTCGGGGCCGCGGACACGGAGACGGGCCCAGCCGGCGGTGTTGTGCGGCATCTTGAAGACGTGGACGCCCGGCTTGGGGTTGGTGACCGCGACGGGGCGGAGGGTCCGGGTGACCCTGATCGGCTCGTGTTCCTCGGGTACGACCGCGGCCGCCGGGGCCCCGAGGGTCGCGGCCTGCTTCCAGGCGGAGGCGTCGAAGCCGGGGCGGTCCCAGCCGGGCTTCTCTTCCCGGGCGTCGTAGGTCTCGCCGCCGTAGAGGGAGTCGTAGCGCACCGGCCCCTCGGCGTGCCGCCACCGGCCGTCGGTCGCGACGGTCGAGGTGGTGCCGTCGTGGTAGGTGACGATGAGCTGCGCCAGGAGCCGGGGCTCGGCGGTCCAGGGGGTGTCGTGCCACTTCCACACGTTCTCCTGGGTCATGCCGTAGAAGCCGCGGCCGAGCCGCGCCCCGATCACGTTGTCCCCTTGCCGCAGCATCCGGGTCACGTCGCGGGTGACGTACTGGACGCGTTTGTCGTAGCGGACGAAGCCGGGTTGCAGTACCTCGTCCCCGACGCGCCTGCCGTTCAGGGACAGCTCGACGTAACCGGCCGCCGCCGCGTACAGCCGCGCCTTGGCGACCTTCTTGCCGGGGACGGTGAAGTCGCGGCGCAGGAGCGGTTCCGGAAGAGTGGGCTTCTCGGGCCTCACCTCGCCCCAGGGGGCGCCGCCCCAGGCCGTCAGCACCTTCGCCTTCGCCCAGCCGACGTCGTCGAAGCCGGCGGCCCGCCAGTCGCCGGCCGGCTCCTCGTTCGCCGAACGCCAGTCCGCACCGGTGTCGAACCGCTCGGGGTCCTGGCCGGGCAGTTCCAGCCGTCCGAGGAGCCCGGCGGGGCTCGGCCTGCCGTTGGCGGCCTCGACGGCGATGACGTTGCGGCCCTCGCGAAGCTTCGAGGTCACGTCGACCACGATGGGCCGCTTCCAGTTCTCCTGCGCCGGGTCGGGGTCGCGTCCCCCGGCCTCGGCTCCGTTCACCCAGGCGGTGAAGCCGTCGTCGGCGGTCATGACCAGGCGGGCGCCGTCGGGAACCGACGCCAGGTCGAACGTCCCGCGGAAGTAGCGCGTCGCGGCGGGCGCCTCGGCCGCCGGGTCTCCCTCGGGGTACCAGATCCAGCTGGTGCCGGCGAGGTCGGGGCTGGACGCGGCGTCGCCGGGGGCGCCGATCCACGAGCCGCGCCAGCCGTCCCCGGCGAGCGCGGTCTCGAACCAGGTCTCCTCGCTCCAGCGCGTCCAGTCGCCTTCGGCGTCGGCGACCTTGACCCGCCAGGTGTAGCGGGTGGCGGGCTTGAGCGCGGGCCCGCCGTAACGGACGTCGTAGGAGCTGGCCCCGGACACGGGTCCGGAGTCCCAGACCCTGCGGTCCCCGTCGGCGGTGGCGACGGAGATGCGGTAGGCGCTCTGCCGCTGGCCGCGCTCCTCGGAGGTCAGCAGCCAGCCGAACCGGGGCTTCGGGGCGGACACGGCGATCGGGGTGGTGGCGTGTTCGGTCTCCAGCCCGGCGACCCGCAGCTCCGCCCCTTCCCGCGCGTGCGCGGGTGCGGCGAGGGAGACGACGAGCCCGGCGGAGACGGCGGCGGCGGTCCAACGGCGTTTCGAGGTGGGGGGCATCCTCAGCGTGCTCCTTCTCGGCCTGCTCCGGCCGCGATCGTGGTCAGGCGCCCCAGCCGGCGGCCTGTCCGTCCTTGCGTTCCTCGACGACGCGCTCGTAGTAGCCGGACGCCTTGTAGGCGGCGACCGGGTCCGGGTCCAGGCCCATCTCCTCGCGCAGTTCCGCCAGCAGCGGGCGGACGTCGGTGTTGTAGGCGTCCATGAACACCGCGTTGGCTTCGAGCACGTCACCCGACGACTGCGCGGCCGAGAGCGCCTCCCGGTCCACCAGCAGCGCCTTCGCGGTGGCCTCCTGGACGTTCATCACCGAGCGGATCTGGCCCTGGATCTTCGGCTCGATGTTGTGGCACTGGTCGAGCATGAACGCCACGCCGGTGTCCCCATGCTCTTGCCGGGGGGCGTGGGGGGTCGCCCCTCCACCGGTGTAGGCGTCGTAGCCGCCGCCGCGCACGACCTCGTACATGATCCGGAAAAGCTGGAACGGGTCGGCGGCGCCGACCATCAGGTCGTCGTCGGCGTAGAAGCGGGAGTTGAAGTCGAACCCGCCGAGCTTCCCCTCCCGCAGCAGGAACGCGACGATGAACTCGATGTTCGTGCCGGGGGCGTGGTGCCCGGTGTCCACGACGACCTGCGCCTTCGGGCCGAGCTTCAGGCAGTGCGCGTAGGAGGCGCCCCAGTCGGGCACGTCGGTCATGTAGAACGCGGGCTCGAACAGCTTGTACTCCAGCAGGAACCGCTGGTCGTCGCCGAGCCGCTGGTAGACGGCGGCGAGGGCCTCGGCCATCCGGTCCTGGCGGGCGCGGATGTCGTCCTGCCCCGGGTAGTTCGTGCCGTCCGAGAACCACAGCTTGAGGTCGCGCGAACCCGTCATGTCCATGATGTCGACGGCTTCGAGCAGGTGGTCCAGGGCCTTGCGGCGGACGGCGGGGTCGGGGTTGGTGACGCTGCCGAGCATGTAGTCGTCGTCCTGGAAGACGTTGGTGTTGACGGCGCCGATCCGCACCCCCTTCTCCTCGGCGTGCGCGGAGAGCGCGGCGTAGTCGTCGACCTTGTCCCAGGGGATGTGCACGGCCACCCTGGGCGCGACGCCCGTGAAGCGGTGCACCTGCGCGGCGTCGTCGATCTTCTCCTGCGGGGTGCGCGGCACGCCCTGCTGGGCGAAGACCTTGAACCGGGTCCCCGAGTTCCCGTACGCCCACGAGGGAGTCTCGATCTGCTGGCGGCGCAGGGCGTCCTTCACCGCGCTGGTGTCGTTCACAAATTGCCTCTTTCAGTCTCTCTGGGGGACGACCCCCAGACCCCCCGGAAGGGTTAGTCCAGGTGGAAGACCTCGGGGAGCGGCCGCATCCCCTCGTCGGGGCGGCCGTCGAGGTCCTCGAAGTACGGCGCCATCTCGGCCTGCCACCGCGCGTTGACCTCGGTGCGGGCCATCCGCTCCTGCGCGGCCTCGAAGTCGTCGGTCTCCAGGTAGCCGACGAGGAGGCCGTCCTCGCGCAGGAACAGCGAGTAGTTGTGCCATCCGGATTCGCGGAGGGCCGCCCGCATGTCGGGCCAGACCGCCTGGTGGCGCAGCTTGTACTCCTCCAGGCGGTCCTGCCTGACCTTCAGCAGGAAGCAGATCCGCTTCCGGCGCGAAGAGTCGTCCATGTGCTCGGAACTTCCGGGTGGCTCAGAAGTCGTAGTCGTCGATGTTCTTCTTCTCGAAGACCGTCGGCGGGCCGAGGACGATCTCCCCGTCGGCGCCGATGGTGCGCTCGCCGAGCTTGCCGGCCTTGAACTTCTGGCCCTGCTCGCCGGTGATCTGGCCGGACGCCAGGGCGCCCGCCGCGTATCCCGCGAGGTAGCCGAGGTTCGCCGGGTCCCACAGCGCGAACTTCTCGACCGTGCCGTCCTTGACGAACTTGCGCATCTGGTTCGGCGTGCCGAGGCCGGTCAGCGCGACCTCGCCCTTGTACTGCGAGCCCGAGATGTAGCGGGCCGCGGCGGCGATGCCGACCGTGGTCGGCGAGATGATGCCCTTGAGGTTCGGGTACGCCTGCAGCAGGCCCTGCGTCTGCTGGAACGACTTCTGGTCGTCGTCGTCGCCGTAGGCCACCTTGACGAGCTTCATCTTCGAGTACTCGGGCTTCTTCAGCTCGTCCTGCATGAACTTGATCCACGTGTTCTGGTTCGTGGCGTTCGCGGTCGCCGACAGGATCGCGATCTCGCCCTCGGCGCCGATCTGGTCGGCGAGCAGCTTGACCTGGCTGCGGCCGATGTCCTCGGAGGACGCCTGGTTGATGAACACGTCCCGGCAGTCGGGGTTGGTGTCGGAGTCGTAGGCGACGATCTTGATGTCCTTGGACATCGCCTGCTTGAGCGGTCCGCACACCGCGTTCGCGTCGTTGGCGGCGATGAGGATCGCGTCGTGCCGCTGCTGGATGAGCGTGTTGATGTAGGAGACCTGCGAGGACGCCGAGGCGTCGGACGGGCCGACCTCCTTGGCCTCCGCGCCGAACTCCTTGGCCGCCGCGATGCCGGCGTTGTCGACGATCGTGGAGTAGGGGTTGTTGACCTGCTTCGGCAGGAACGCGATCTTCAGGCCCTGCTTCATCGGCGCGTTCGGGTCCGCCGTGGCGTTGCCGCCCGACGTGCCCTCCCCGGACGCGGACGAGGAGTCCTTGGTGGTTCCGCCGCAGGCGGCCAGGCCGAGGGCCAGGACGCCCGCCGCCGCCGTGGCCGTCAGCCGGGCCAGCGGCCGTCGCGGGGCGCGCGAACGAGTGGTCATCTGGGTGCCTTTCGATTCCGGGTCTTGCTTCAGGGGTGGGTGGAGGGTCACGGAACGGCGGCGGGGGGCGCGGATCTCGCGCCGCCGCGTCTGCCGCGGGCCTCCCGCGCCACGGCGATCAGCCGCGGCGTGAGGACGCTGATGATGAGCAGCAGGCCGGTGACGATCGACTGGACCTCGGTGGAGACGTCGTTGAGCATCAGCAGGTTGCGGAGCAGGCCGATCAGCAGCACCGCGGCGATGACGCCGCCGAGGGTGCCCTTGCCGCCCTCGAAGTCGACGCCGCCGAGCAGCACCGCCGCGATGACGGCGAGTTCCAGCCCGAGGCCGTTGTCGGCGCGGGCGCTGCCGTAGCGGAGCGTGTAGACGATGCCGGCGAACCCGGCGACCAGGCCGGACACCACGAACAGGAGCAGCTTGATCCGCTTGACGCGGATGCCGGCGAAGTAGGCGGCGTCCTCCTGCGCGCCGATCGCGAACAGCGACCGCCCGATGCCGGTGGCGTGCAGGACGACGCCGGTGACGATGGCGAGCAGCACGAACAGCGCGACCGGGTACGGGACCGGGGTGCCGGGGACGGTCGAGGTCGCGAGGTCGGTGTAGGTGGACGGGAACTGGGAGATGGCGCCGGTGCCGAGCGTCACGTAGGCGAGGCCCCGGTAGAGGGTCATCGTGCCGATCGTGACGGCGAGGGACGGCAGTCCCAGCTTGGTGACGAGCAGCCCGTTGACGAGCCCGCAGACGACGCCGACGGCGAGGACCAGCGGGATGATCGTCTCGATCGCCATGCCGCCGTCCCACATCTTGCCGGTCAGCGCGCTGCACAGGCCGAGGATGGAGGCGACCGACAGGTCGACCTGCCCGCACACGACCAGCAGCGTCATCGGCAGCGCGATCAGCGCGATCTCGCTGAGGTCGAGCAGCGCGAACGACAGGTTGCCGTCGCTCGCGAAGTCGGGCGAGAATCCGGCGCCGCCGAAGAACACCGCGACCAGCAGCACGGTGATGGCGGTCTCCCACCGCACCAGGTGTCCCAGCCGGGTCATGACCGGTCCTTCCCTTCCGCCGCGGGCACGTCGTGGTGGACGGTCGACTCAAGGGATCGCTGTTTCAGCGCGCGGGTGACGCGGAGCGCCAGCAGCCGGTCGACGCTGATGGCCAGCAGCAGGAGGACACCGGTGATCGCCTCCTGCCAGAACGAGTTGACCTTGAGCACCACCAGCACGCTGCCGATGGTGGTGAGCAGCAGCGCGCCGAGCGCGGCCCCGTACACGGTGCCGACGCCGCCGGTGATCGCGACGCCGCCGACCACGACCGCGGCGACGACCGTCAGCTCCCAGCCGTGCGCGGCGTCCGCGACGACGGTGCCGAACCGGGCGAGCCACAGCACCCCGGCGAGTCCCGCGAGCGCGCCGCTGACCAGGTAGGCGGTGAGGATGCGGCGGCGGATCGGGACGCCGGCGAGCAGCGCGGCCTCGGGGCTGGAGCCGATGGCGTAGAACTCGCGCCCGGACGAGTAGGAGCGCAGGTAGTAGCCCACGGCCAGCATGACGGCGACGGTGATGATCGGCAGGTAGGGGATGCCGAGGACGCCGTCGCTGCCGAGGCCGAGCACCGACGCGGGCAGTTCGGACGCGCTGATCTGGTCGCCCTGGGCGATGCGGTAGTCGAGCCCCTGGATCACGTACAGCGTGCCGAGGGTGACCACGAGGGACGGGACCCGGCAGAAGCTGACGAGCAGGCCGTTCACCAGCCCGCACGCCAGCCCGATGAGGACGCCGATCACGAGCACCAGCACGACGTTCCGGTCGCCGCCGGAGGCGAACTTGCCGGTGGTGAACGCGACGAGCCCGACGACGGAACCGACCGACAGGTCGATGTTGCGGGTGACGACGACCACGCTCTGCCCGACGGCGAGCAGCACCAGGATCGAGGCGTTGAGGAAGATGTCCGTCACGCCCTGCCCCGACAGGAACCGCGGGTTGGCGATCGTGGTGCCGACGACGAGCACGACCAGCGCGCCGAGGATGCTCAGCTCGCGGGCGCGCAGGACGAGTTCGACCAGGCGGCGCCCGCCCCCGCCGGCGCCGCCCGATCCCGGCCGGGCCGGAGACTGGGTGAGTACGGTCATCGGCTCAGGCCGCCCTTCCGGTGCCGGCCCGGCCGGTCGCGGCGGCCAGCACGCTCTCCTCGGTCGCCTCGGCGCGCGGTATCTCGGCCGCCAGCCGGCCCTCGTGCATGACGAGGACGCGGTCGGCCATGCCGAGCACCTCCGGCAGGTCGGAGGAGATCATCAGCACCGCGATGTCCCGCGCGGCCAGCTCCGACAGCAGCCGGTGCACCTCGGCCTTGGTGCCGACGTCGATGCCGCGGGTCGGCTCGTCCACGATCAGGACGTCCGGCTCGGTGGCCAGCCACTTGGCGAGCACGACCTTCTGCTGGTTGCCGCCGGACAGGACGCCGACGGCGTCGGTGAGCCGCGAGTACTTGAGCTGGAGCCGCAGCCCCCAGTCCGCGGCACGGCTCCGCTCGACCCTCCGGGAGATGAGGCCGCCGCGGCCGGTCTCGCGGCGCAGCGTGCGCAGCTGGGTGAGACCCATGTTGCGTTCGATGGACATGTCCATGACCAGGCCCTGCTGGCGGCGGTCCTCGGGGACGAGCGCGAGCCCCGCCGCCATCGCCGCGGTCGGGCTGCCGGACGGCAGCGGCCGGCCGGAGACCTCGACGGACCCGGCGTCCCGGCGGTCCACGCCGAAGACCGCGCGGGCGACCTCGCTGCGGCCCGCGCCGACCAGCCCCGCCAGCGCGACGATCTCGCCGCGGCGGACCTCGAAGGAGACGTCGGTGAAGGCGCCCTCGCGGGTCAGCCGGGACACCCGCAGCGCGACCTCGCCGGGTACCACGTCCTGCTTGGGGTAGAGCGCGTCGAGGTCGCGGCCGACCATCCGGCGGACGAGGTCGTCGGGGGTGAGTTCCGCGGTCGGGTCGGTGGCGACGTGGGCGCCGTCGCGCAGCGTGGTGACGCGGCGGCACAGGCTGAAGATCTCCTCCAGCCGGTGCGAGATGAACAGGACGGCGCAGCCCGCCTCGGCGAGGGTGCGGGTCACCGCGAACAGCCGGTCGGCCTCCTGGCCGGTGAGCGCGGCGGTGGGCTCGTCCATGATGAGGACCCGCGCGTCCCGGGAGATGGCCTTGGCGATCTCGACGACCTGCTGGTCGGCGATCGACAGCCCGCGGGCGGGCTGCCGCGGGTCGAGCGCGACGCCGAGCCGCCGGAACAGCTCCGCGGTCCCGGCGTGCACGGCGCGGCGGTCGATGCGGCGCAGCGTGCCGCGCGGCTGGCGGCCCATGAAGATGTTCTCCGCGACCGACAGGTCGGGGAACAGGGTGGGCTCCTGGTAGATGACGGCGACGCCGGCGGCCTGCGCGTCGGCGGGGCCGTGGAACGTCACCGGCTCGCCGTCGACCCGGACCTCGCCCGCGTCCGGGCGGTGCACGCCTGCGAACGTTTTTACGACCGTGGACTTGCCCGCGCCGTTCTCCCCGGCCAGCGCGTGCACCTCGCCCGCGTGCAGCTCCAGGGTGACGTCCTGCAGAGCGCGCACGGCGCCGAACGACTTGCTCACGTTGACCAGTGCCAATGTCGGCGGCGCCGACCGGCCGGGTGCACCCATCGCGGCCCTCCTCGCGGGGCACGTCTGTGCCGTACGAATGAAAAACGTTTTAACCAGATGTTGCCGAGGACGCTAGAGACAGCCCGCGCGGCCGTCAAGAGGGCGGTGTCCGGAAAGTTCGGCCCGAACGTCGCGCAGGCCCGGTAACGCAAGGGTTAGGAGATTTTCCAGATCGATCACCGCCGCGCCCCGCCGCCGGAAGCCGCACCCCGGCGTCCCGGCTGCGGGCTTGACACGTTTTAATCCGATGACCAGAGTGAGCGGCACATCGAGCGGACGGACCGGGGGCACACGGAGTGAGCACAGAGGCGACCGGACGTCCCGAGCCGCTGAGCAGGACGGTGGGCATCAAGCAGGTCGCGGCGCAGGCCGGCGTCTCGCCGGGCACCGTGTCCAACGTGCTCAACCGCCCCGAACGGGTCGCCGAGGCGACCCGGGTCCGCGTCGAGCGCGCCATCCGCGATCTCGGCTTCGTCCGCAACGGCTCGGCGTCCACGCTGCGCGCCGGGCACAGCAGCACGATCGGGCTGATGGTCCTCGACCTCGCCAACCCGTTCTTCACCGACGTCGCCCGCGGCGTCGAGGACACCGCCAGCGAGCGCGGCTACGCGGTGATCCTGTCGTCGTCCGGCGAGTCGGACGAGCGGGAGCAGCGCAACCTGCGGGTGTTCGCCGAGCAGCGGGTCCGCGGCGTCCTGCTGACGCCGGTCGGCGACGACGGCGAGGCCGCGGCACGGCTGCAGGAGCGGGGCGTCCCGGTGGTGCTGCTCGACCACCCGACGCCCCGCACCAGCCAGTGCTCGGTCGCCGTCGACGACGTCGCGGGCGGTGAGCTCGCGGTCGGCGAGCTGCTGGACGGCGGGGCCCGCACGCTGGCGTTCGTCACCGGCCCGAGCGTCCTGCGGCAGTGCGCGGACCGCCGCAGGGGCGCGCTGCGGGCGCTGCGCGCCGCCGGCCTCGGCCGCGAGGCGATGCGGGAGATCACGGTCGGCGCGATGAACGCCCGGTCCGGGCAGGAGGCGGCGCGGCGGCTGCTGGAGGCCGGCCCGCCGCTGCCGGACGCGATCTTCTGCGCGAACGACCTGCTCGCGCTCGGCGTGCTGCGGGTGCTGCTGCAGGCCGGGCTGGAGGTCCCGGCCGACATCGCGCTGATCGGGTACGACGACATCGAGTTCTCCGCGGCGGCCGCGGTCCCGCTGAGCTCGGTGCGGCAGCCCACCTACCAGCTCGGGCGGATAGCGACCGAGCTGCTGCTGGAGGAGTGCGACGATTCAGGCGGGCATGCCCACCAGCAGGTCATGTTCCAGCCCGAGCTCGTCGTCCGCGAGTCCAGCCGTCCCGCCGCGGGAGGGAGACCATGAAGGTCGCGCTGTTCCTCACCTGCGTGAACGACACCCTGTACCCGGAGACCGGCAAGGCGATGGTGCGGCTGCTGCGGCGGCTCGGCCACGACGTCGAGTTCCCGTCCGGGCAGACGTGCTGCGGGCAGATGCACCTCAACACCGGGTACCGGCGGCAGGCCCTCCCCCTGGTGAAGGGGTTCGCGGAGACGTTCCAGCCGTACGACGCCGTCGTGACGCCGTCCGCGTCGTGCGCCGCGATGGTCCGCGACTGGCATCCGAGGCTCGCGCCGCGCACCGCCGGGATCGCGTCCCGCGTGCACGAGCTGTCGGAGTTCCTCGTGGACGTGCTGGGCGTCACCGACGTGGGCGCCTACTTCCCGCACCGCGTCACCTACCACCCGACGTGCCATTCGCTGCGGATGCTGCACGTCGGCGACCGGCCGCTGCGGCTGCTGCGGGAGGTCCGCGGCATCGACCTGGCCGACCTGCCCGACGCGGACGAGTGCTGCGGGTTCGGCGGGACGTTCGCGCTGAAGAACTCCGAGGTGTCGGCCGCGATGTGCGCGGACAAGGTCACCGCCGTCCGGGCGACCGGGGCGCGGGCGCTCTGCGCCGCCGACAACTCGTGCCTGATGCACATCGGCGGCGCGCTCACCCGCACCCGCGCCGGGGTGCGGACGGTCCACCTCGCCGAGATCCTCGCTTCCACGGAGGAGACTCCCCTATGAGCGAAGCGATGCCGACCTACCTCGGGATGCCGTCCTTCCCCGACGCGGCGCGCGGCGCGGTGGCCGACCCGCGGCTCCGCGGCAACCTCGCCCACGCGACCACGACGATCCGGGAGCGGCGCGCCGCCGCCGTCGCCGAACTCGACGACTGGCCCGCGCTGCGCGAGGCGGGCAAGCAGATCAAGGACCACGTCCTGGAGCACCTCGGGCACTACCTGCGCCTGCTGGAGCAGCGGGTCACCGAGGCGGGCGGAACGGTGCACTGGGCCCGCGACGCCGGAGAGGCCAACCGGATCGTCGCGGATCTGGTGAAGGCCACCGGCGAGACCGAGGTCGTCAAGGTCAAGTCGATGGCGACGCAGGAGATCGGCCTGAACGAGTTCCTGGCCGAGGAGGGCGTCACCGCCTACGAGACCGACCTCGCCGAGCTGATCGTGCAGCTCGGCGACGACCGCCCGTCGCACATCCTCGTCCCCGCCATCCACCGCAACAGGGCCGACATCCGCGACATCTTCCTGCGCGCGATGGACGACGCGCCCGAGGGGCTGACCGACTCCCCCGCCGAGCTGGCCGAGGCCGCCCGCCGGCACCTGCGCGCCAAGTTCCTGTCCGCGAAGGTGGCCGTGTCGGGCGTGAACTTCGCCGTCGCCGACACCGGAACCCTCGTCGTGCTGGAGTCGGAGGGCAACGGGCGGATGTGCCTGACCCTCCCCGAGACGCTGATCTCGGTGATGGGCGTGGAGAAGATCGTCCCGAGCTGGCGGGACCTGGAGGTGTTCCTCCAGCTGCTGCCCCGCTCGTCCACGGCCGAGCGGATGAACCCCTACACCTCCACCTGGACGGGCGTCTCCCCCGGCGACGGCCCGCGCGACTTCCATCTCGTCCTGCTGGACAACGGCCGCACCGCCACGCTGGCCGACGAGGTGGGCCGGCAGGCACTGCGCTGCATCCGCTGCTCGGCGTGCCTGAACGTGTGCCCCGTCTACCGGCGCGCGGGCGGCCACGCCTACGGGTCGCCGTATCCGGGGCCGATCGGCGCGATCCTGTCGCCGCAGATCCGCGGCATCGGCTCGGACGTGGACGCCTCGCTGCCCTACGCGTCGACGCTGTGCGGGGCGTGCTTCGATGCCTGCCCGGTCGCGATCGACATCCCGGAGGTGCTCGTCCACCTGCGGGCACGCGCCGTCGAGCAGGGCCCCCGCCACCCGCTCGAACGGGTGGCGATGACGGCGGCCGGGTGGACGCTGCGCTCCCCCACCCGGCTCGGGCTCGCGCAGCGCGCCGCGTCCGCGAGCCGCCGCGTCGTGGCGCGCGGCGGCCGGATCCGGCGGCTGCCCGGGCCGCTGGGCGCGTGGACCGAGACGCGGGACGCGCCCGCGCCGCCGCCCGAGTCGTTCCGCGCCTGGTGGGCCCGCACGGACGGCGGCCGGAAGGAGGACGAGCGGTGAACGCCCGCGAGGAGATCCTCCGCCGGATCGAGGGGATCGCGCCCACCCGCCCGGCCGCCGAGGTCGCCGCCGCCTACGACCGGATCGACCGCGGGTACCTGCGCGGCCACCACGGCGACGCGTCGGCGGGAGGCGTCCTCGACCTGTTCGCCGAGCGGGTCGCCGACTACCGCGCGACGGTCCTGCGGGTCTCCCCGCCCGACGTCGCGGCCACGGTCGCGGAACGGCTCGCGGCCCGCCCCGGCGCCTACGGCGTCCCCGGCGACCTGCCCGCCGAGTGGCTCGCCGCGACCGCCGCCCCGATCGTCCGCGACCCGGACCCCGCGTCGCTGGACGGGCTTGCGGGCGCGGTCACCGGCTGCGCCGCCGCGATCGCCGAGACCGGCACGGTCGTCCTCGACCACGGCGCCGCGCAGGGCCGCCGGGCACTGTCGCTCGTCCCCGACTACCACCTGATCGTCGTCCTCGCCGGCCAGGTCGCGCCGGACGTGCCCGAGGCCCTCGAACGGCTCGACCCGCGCCGCCCGCTGACGTTCGTGTCCGGCCCGTCGGCGACGAGCGACATCGAACTCTCCCGGGTGGAGGGCGTGCACGGACCCCGCACACTGGAGGTACTCGTCGTCCGATGAGCGAAGCGACCTTCGCGGCCGTCGATCTGGGGGCGTCCAGCGGGCGCGTCATGGCCGGGCGCGTCCGGCCCGGTTCCGTGGAACTGACCGAGCTCCGCCGGTTCGCCAACCGTCCCGTCCGGGTCGGCGGCACCCTGCACTGGGACATCCTCGGCCTGTACGGCAACGTCCTCGACGGCCTGCGGGCCGCTCCGCCCGGCCTGGCCTCGGTCGGCGTCGACTCGTGGGCCGTCGACTACGGGCTCCTGGACACCGCCGGCCGCCTGGTCGGCAACCCCGTCCACTACCGGGACTCGCGCACCGACGGCGTGATGGAGCGCGTCCGCGCCGAACTCGGCGACGACCTCCTCTACCGGACGTCGGGCCTGCAGTTCCTCCCGTTCAACACCATCTACCAGCTCGCGGCGGACGACCTGTCCCGGGCGGGCACGCTCCTGCTGATCCCCGACCTCCTCGCCTACTGGCTCACGGGCGAGATCGGCGCCGAGCGGACCAACGCGTCCACGACCGGCCTGCTGGACGTCCGCGACGGCACCTGGTCGCGCGGCCTCCTGGCGAAGCTGGACCTCCCGGCCGGGCTCCTGCCGCCCCTCCGGGACCCGGGCCAGGTCATCGGGACCGTCCGCGCGGACGTGGCGGCCGAGACCGGCCACGCCGGCCTGCGGGTCGCCGCCGTCGGCTCCCACGACACCGCCTCCGCCGTGGCCGCCGTCCCCGCCACGACCGGGCGGTTCGCCTACATCTCCTGCGGCACGTGGTCGCTCGTCGGGGTCGAACTCGACGCCCCCGTCCTGACCGAGGCGAGCCGCGAGGCCAACTTCACCAACGAGGGCGGCATCGACGGGAAGGTCCGCTACCTGCGCAACGTGATGGGACTGTGGCTGCTGCAGGAGTGCCTGCGGAGCTGGGGCGACCCGGACCTGCCCGCGCTGCTCGCCGAGGCCGCGCACGTTCCCGGCCTGCGCCGCCTCATCGATCCCGACGACCCGGAGTTCCTGCCGCCCGGCGACATGCCCGCGCGCATCGCCGCGCACTGCCGCCGCCGCGGCTTCCCCGAGCCGGCCACGCGCGCCGAGACCGTCCGCTGCGTCCTGGACAGCCTGGCCCTGGCGCACCGCGCCGCGCTCCGCGAGGCGTCCCGCCTGTCCGGGCGGGAGATCGACGTGGTGCACCTGGTCGGCGGGGGCAGCCGGAACGACCTGCTGTGCCGGCTGACCGCCGACGCCGCCGGCCTGCCCGTCGTCGCCGGGCCGGTGGAGGCCACCGCCCTCGGCAACGTCCTGGCCCAGGCCCGCGCGCACGGCGTCATCGGCGGCCTGGCCGAGTCCCGCGCCCTCGTGGCCGCGACCCAGCCGCTACGCCGCTGGGAGCCGTCCGGCGGCGAGTCCGCGTGGACCGCGGCCGCGGCCCGCCTCGGGCTGGAACCCTGAGCAGGGGAAGCGCGATGTCACGACGGCGAGACGGTTTACCCTCCCGAGGTTGACACGGGGCGCCCGGCGACGGTTCATGGCAGTGGACGTTGATGGCCGTGAAGGAGAGGTCACGGAGGAGGCCGGTCCGTGGGACGACGCGCTGGCTGCGGCGTTGGCCACCTTATTGACGTTCCACCCGATAGGGTGATTCACGCCAATTCTCAGGAACCGCAACGTTAACCATGATCACGGCGTATCGGCCGCCTGTCGCTGTTGGGGTGTTGACATGGAGGGTCGTGCGGCCCGCGATGCCGGGGACGTGCCCGGCAACACACCGCTGGTCGGGCGGCGGAAGGCGCTGCAGGAGATCGGGAGGGTGCTCGACGCGGCCGAGCGGGGCTACGGTTTCCTCGCGCTGGTCGGCGAGCCCGGCGCCGGCAAGACGCGGCTGCTGAACGAGCTCGCGGATGCGGCCAACGCGCGCAAGCTGCCGTTCGTGGCGGGCCGCGCCGCCGAGTTCGAGCAGGAGATGCCGTTCGGCGCCGTGGTCGACGCCCTCGACGACCGCCTCGAAGAGCACGCCCCCGGCCTGCCTCCGGGCGCGCTGCGGCTGCTCGGGACGGTCTTCCCCGCGCTGGGCGACCCGGCCGACCCGGCCCGGCTCGCCGGCGGGACCGCCTCCCCCGACTCGCGGGTGGCCCGCTACCAGCTGCACCGCACCGTCCGCCACCTGCTGGAGGACCTCGCCGAACCGGACGGCCTCGTCCTGATCCTGGACGACCTGCACTGGGCCGACGACGCGACGATCGAGCTGCTGGACCACCTCGTCCGCCATCCGCCGCGCGCCCGGGTGCTGGTGGCGGTCGCCTACCGGCCGGCGCAGGCGACGCCGCGGCTGGCGGCGCTGGTGGACGCGGCCGGTCCGCAGGGCGTGCGGATCACCGCCGACCCGCTCACCCACAGCGAGGTGGCCGAGTTCCTCGGACCGAGCGTGAGCCGGTCGCGGTGCGAGGCGCTGTTCAAGGCCAGCGGCGGCAACCCGTTCTACCTGGAGGCCCTGTCCAGGATGGGCGACGGGACCGTACCGGCCGGGCGCGGCGGCGCGGAACTGGGGGGCTGGGAGGACGGCGTCGCGAGCCTGACCGAGGTGCCGCCCGCGGTGCGGGCCGCCCTGCAGGTGGAGCTGAGCGCGCTGCCGCCCGAGGCGCTGCTGATGGCGCGGGGCGCGGCGGTGGCCGCGGACGTGTTCGAGCCCGCGCTCGCCGCGGTCGCCGCGGAGATGGAGCAGGACGCCGCGCTGGCGGCGCTGGACGTGCTGACCGGTCATGACGTGGTGCGCCCCACCGGCGGCGGGCGGTTCCGGTTCCGGCACCCGCTGGTGCGGCACGTGGCCTACGCCTCGACGGCGGCGGGCTGGCGGCTCGCCGCGCACTCGCGGGTGGCGGCGCGGCTGGCCGAGCTGGGCGCGCCCGCGTCCGTCCGCGCCCACCACGTGGTGCGGTCGGCGCGGTTCGGCGACCGGGAGGCGATCGGGACGCTGGTGGAGGCCGCCCGGGTCGTCGCGCTCCAGGCGCCCGCCACCGCCGCGTACTGGCTGGAGGCGGCGCTGGAGCTGATGCCCGGCACCGCCGAGGCGGGTACGGGCGGCCCGCATCCCGACCGGATCGAGCTGCTGGTCGAGCTGGCGCACGTGCAGGCCGTCAGCGGGCACGCCGAGCAGGGCCGGGAGACCGCCCGCACGCTGCTCGGGCTGCTGCCCGCCGACGACACCGTCCGGCGCGCCCGGACGGTGCACCTGTGCGCGGTGATGGAGCGCCAGCTCGGCCGGATCCACGAGGCGCGGGCGCTGGTGCTGGACGAGCTGCGCCGCATCACCGACCGGCAGACCCCCGAGGCGGTGCTGCTGCGGATCCGCCTGGTCGCCGACCGGATCCAGCGGATCGACACGCGCGGGTCCCACGCCGTCCTGGACAGCATCCCCGAGAGCGCCCCCGAGTGGGGCCCGGGGCTCCGCGCGGCCGTGGCGTCGATGCGGCCGATGGTGGCCTACGGGCGCGGCGAGGTCGAGGAGGCGATCCGCTACGCGCAGCGGGCCGACCAGCTGTTCTCCGCCGCGTCCGACAACGACTTCGCCGACTGCCTGGACTGCTTCGCCTGGCTGGTGTTCGCCGAGTCGTTCCTCGGCATGTACGACAGCGCGCTGCGGCACGCCGAACGGCTGGTGTCGATCACCCGGACGACGGGCCAGACGTTCATCCTGGGCTACATGCTGGCCGGGCAGTCGCGCGTGCTGGCCCAGTTGGGCCGGATGGAGGAGGCCGCCGCCGTCGCCGACGAGGCCGCCGCCGTCGGCCGCGACCTGCGCTCCAAGGAGGTCCTGGCCTACGGGCTGATCCAGCAGTGCCTGACCGCGTCCTGGATGGGCGACCACGACCGGGCCCTGCAGGCCGGGGACGAGGCGGTCGCCAACGACACCGGCTCGGGCGAGTGGTGGACGCACATGGCGCACGTCGCCCGCGCCCTGGCCATCATCGGCGCGGGGCGGCCCGACGAGGGCGCCGAGGCGCTGGTCGCCGCGTGCGGCGACGGAACCCAGGGCCTGGACTTCAGCACCCTGGTGATCTGCGCCGAGACGCTCGCGGCCGTCCGCACGGCGCAGGGCGACCAGGCCGACGCCGCGAACTGGGCCGACATCGCCGAGGCGATCGCCAACCCGGCGCTGACCGGCGACGTGGGCCTGGCCCGGCTCACCCGCGCGCACGCCGTCCGCGCCGCCGACCCCGCGGGCGCGGCGGCGCTGGCCGCCGAGGCCGCCGACCTGCTGGCCAAGGCCGGCCGCCGCCCCGAGGCCGGCCGCGCCGAACTGGCCGCCGGCCTCGCGCACGCCGCCGCCGGCGACCGCGCGGCGGCGCGCGAGCGGGTGCGCGCGGCGGCGGACATGTTCCAGGCGTGCGGGATGCGGGGGCTGCACGCGCAGGCCGTCCGCGAGCAGCGCCGCCTCGGCGTCCGCGTCCCGGCCCCCGGCCGGCCCGCCTCCGCCGCCGGGAGCGGCAAGGAGAAGCTGCCGTTCGGGCTGTCCCCGCGCGAGCACGAGATCGCCCTGCTCGTCGTGGAGGGCTGCAGCAACCAGCAGATCGCCGAACGGCTGTTCCTCAGCGTCCGGACGGTCGAGACCCACCTGTCCCGCGTGTTCGCCAAGATCGGCGTCTCGTCCCGCGTCGGGGTCGCGACCGCCATGAACCGCCCAGAGTGAACCACACGGGCTGATCGCGACTCTTAGTTCACGTCGGTCCCGTAGGTACGGGGGTCCGATCACGCACGTAAGTACGGGTTCTCCACGATGCCGCGCCGATGTGCGTGTTTGGCAAGGTTATGGCGTCAGATGCGGAGGGGATCGACATGGACGAGCAGCGGATCGCGCGCTTCACCCGCGCGGGCGTCGCCGACGCCGAGGTGTCCGATCACCCCTTCGGCACCGCCGACGGGCTCACCCTGAACCTGACCCGCTTCCGCCGCGCCCCCTCCGACGACGTGGTCCTGCTGGTGCACGGCCTGACGACGTCCAGCGACATGTACATCATGCCGGAGCACACCAACCTGGTGAACTTCCTCCACGACGCCGGGTTCGGCGACGTGTGGGCGCTGGACTTCCGGATGAGCGGGCGGTTCCCCTACAACAGCGAGACCCACCGCCACGACCTCGACGACATCGCGCTGCACGACCATCCGGCGGCGCTGGCCGAACTGCGCCGCCACATCGGCGACCGGCGGGTGCACGTCATCGCGCACTGCCTGGGCTCGGTGTCGTTCTCGATGGCGCTGTTCGCCGGGACCGTCACCGGCATCACCAGCCTGACCTGCAACAGCGTCTCGCTGACCCCGCGGACCCCGGCCTGGTCGAAGCTCAAGCTGCGGTACGGGCCGCCGCTGATGGAGTACCTCCTCGGACCGTGCCAGATCGACCCGCGCTACGGTGAGGCCCCCGCGCTGACCCGCGGCTGGATGCTCGCCAAGGCGGTCGCGCCGTTCCACCGCACGTGCGACGAGCCCGCGTGCCACATGCTCAGCTTCATGTGGGGCGGCGGGAAGCCGATCTTCTCGCACGGCAAGATGTCGCCGGTCACGCACGGCCGCCTCTCCGACCTGTTCGGGGCCTGCAACGTCCACTACTACCGGCACGTCCACGCGATGGTGAAGGCCGGCCGGGCCGTGAAGTTCGACCGGCGCGACCCCGCGCACGCGGACCTGCCCGCCGACTACCTGGCGGGCGCCAAGGCGGTCACCACGCCGATCCTGTTCCTCACCGGAGACCGCAACCACGTGTTCACCGACTCCAACATCGTCTGCCACCGGCTGCTCGAATCGGTCGCGCCCGGCCTGCACGAGCTGGCGATCCTGCCCGGCTACGGCCACCAGGACCCGTTCATGGGCGCGGACGTCGCCACCGAGGTGTTCCCGCAGGTCCTCGACTTCCTGAAGCGGAAGGCGGGCTGACCATGGGACACGACACCGAGTACGGGGGCATCGAGCACGGGGGCATCGACGAGCACGTGGACACCGTCGTCGTCGGCTCCGGCTTCGGCGGGTCGGTGGCCGCGTACCGGCTGGCGGAGGCCGGGCGGCAGGTCGTGCTGCTGGAGCGCGGGCAGCCCTACCCGCCGGGCGCCTTCCCGCGCTCGCCCGCCCAGATGGGACGGGCGTTCTGGGACCCCGACGCCGGGCTGTACGGGATGTTCGACGTGTGGAGCTTCCAGGGCTGCGACTCGGTCGTGTCCTCCGGGCTCGGCGGCGGCTCCCTCATCTACGCCAACGTGCTGCTGCGCAAGGACGAGAACTGGTTCGTGCACGACCGGCCGCTGCCCGGCGGCGGATACGAGCCCTGGCCGATCTCCCGCGCCGACCTCGACCCGCACTACGACGCCGTCGAGAAGATGCTGGGCGCGACGCCGTACCCGCTCGACCGGGTGCCGTACGACGACACCCCGAAGGCGCACGCGATGCAGGACGCCGCGGCGGAACTCGGCCTGCAGTGCACGCTGCCGCCGCTGGCGGTCAGCTTCGCCTCCCAGCCGGACGGCACCCCCGCCCTCGGGCTGCCCATCGCCGACGCCGGGTACGGCAACATCCACGGCGTCCCGCGGCGGACGTGCCGGCTGTGCGGCGAGTGCGACATCGGCTGCAACGACGGCGCCAAGAACAGCCTCGACCACACCTACCTGTCGGCGGCGGCGCACCACGGCGCCGACATCCGCACGTCCCACGAGGTGAAGGCGCTGCGGCCGCGGCCCGGCGGCGGGTACGAGGTCGACTACGTCCACCACGCCGATCTGACCGCGAAGCAGAGCCGCCCGCCCGTCCGGACGATCGGCTGCGACCGGCTGGTCCTCGGCGCCGGCACCTACGGCACCACGTTCCTGCTGCTGAAGTCGCGGGCCGCGTTCCCCGGCCTCGGCGACGCGCTCGGCACGCGGTTCAGCGGCAACGGCGACCTGCTGACGTTCCTGCTGCGGGCCAGGGACCGCAACCGGGTCCGCCCGCTGAACGCCAGCCGCGGCCCGGTCATCACCACCGCGATCCGGCTGCCCGACGAGGTGGACGGCGTGCCCGGCGCGGGCCGCGGCGCCTACATCCAGGACGGCGGTTACCCCGGCTTCACCGACTGGATCGTCGACGGCTTCGACATCGGCCGCGACTTCGAGCGCGCGGTGAAGTTCCTGTGGGACCGGTTCACCGACCTGTTCCGGGACGCGCCGGACACCAACCTGTCCAAGGAGATCTCCGACCTGATCGGCGACGGGGCCCTCACGGTCAGCTCGCTGCCGCTGCTCGGCATGGGCCGCGACGCCGCCGACGGGCGGCTGCACCTGCGGGACGGCAGGCTCGCCGCGGACTGGTCGGCGGAGACCAGCGAGGAGCTGTTCACCCGGGTCCGCAAGACCATGCAGCGCATCGCGGACGTGCTCGGCGCCGAGTACGCCGACAACCCGATGTGGTTCCGCAAGCGCATCATCACCGTCCATCCCCTGGGCGGCGCCCCGATGGGCGCCCACCCGGGCGAGGGCGTCTGCGACGCCTTCGGCGAGGTGTTCGGGTTCCCGGGCCTCTACATCGCCGACGGGGCGGCGATGCCGGGGCCGGTGGGCCCGAACCCCTCGCTCACCATCGCCGCGCAGGCAGACCGGATGGCCACGCGGATGCTGGAGCACGCGTCCGCGCGGCGGGGCGCGGGCGGCTCCGCCAGCACCGTCCCGTCTCGCACGGGGGCCGAGCCGGCCGGGGGAGCCGGCTCGCCTGACGGGGCGGGGAACGGCTCGGCGTACGGTCCGGTTTCGGGGCGCCACGGAGGGTCACGGGGACCGTCCGACGTGGCGACGGACCGTACGTCGCTGTCGTTCACCGAGGAGATGAAGGGGTTCGTCACCTACGGGGAGACCGATCCGCGGATCGGGGAGCTGGCCGACGGCCGCCGCCCGCTGTCGTTCCGCCTGACGATCACCGCGGACGACATCGACCGCTTCCTCGCCGAGCCCGCCCACGAGGCCCGCGCCGAAGGGTGGGTGGACGCGACCGGCCACGGGGGCCGGCGCCCCGTCGAGCAGGGCACGTTCAACCTGTTCGTCGAGGACGGCCCGGACGACCGGCGCCTGATGCGGTACCGGCTGTGCTACACCGACGGCGAGGGCCGGCGGCGGACGCTGAGCGGGACCAAGAAGGTCCTGCACGGCCCGCCGACGCGGATCTGGCCGGACACCTCCACGCTGTACGTGCGGCTGCTCGACGGGCACGTCGGCGCGGGCGAGGAGGACGGCGAGGAGGACGGCGAGGAGGACGGCGCGGAGGTCGTCGCGGCGGGTGTGCTGAACATCCGGCTGACCGACTTCGCGCGGCAGCTCACCACGTTCCGGACGTCGGGCCCGGACGGCCTGGAGAAACTGCTCAGGTTCGGCAGGTTCTTCGCGGGTGAGCTGTGGGAGGTCTACGGCCCCGACCTCGTGTGAGGGAGGGGCGAAACGGGGGGCCATGAACGTGCAGGCCGAGGGAACTGCGGGGTGCTCTCGGCCTGCACCTTTCACCGGAGGTCGCGCGGGGGGTCGCGCGGCCTCCGGGCGTGCTTGCTGCAGTCCAGGCCCACTTCGCCCGCTGGCGCTCGCTACGTGACCTGGCCTGTGCGAGCGCGGCACCGTCCTCCAGCCCCCGCGCCGGGGTCGTCGCGGCGACACCGCTCTTGGTGCGGGCGGGCCCTTAGATGTCGGCGGCCTGGCGGGCCGGGCAGTCCGGGGGGCATTTCTCCGTGTGCCTGGGCAACCGGCGGGTGAAGTTCTTCAGCATCAGCCGGAACAGGGCGCGTATCAGGGGGCCGGTGCCGGGGATCAGAGGCACCAGGACGGCGTTCCAGCGGATCTCGGTGCCGGAGCCGGCGGCCTCCAGATGCACGTCGGAGCGGTAGCTGCGGACGGGCAGGCCGGACAGCGCCTTGTAGGCGAAGTGCGAGTACGGCTCGTAGGCGACGGTCTGCTCGCTGGCGGGCCAGATCTTCTTGACCGACCCGACGCCGTAGGTGGTCGTGTCGCCCTTGCGGGTCTGCTTGGCGGGGATGGGGAACCCGCCCCACGCGCCCCACGCCTCCGGAACGGCCAGGTGCCGGAACAGTTCCTCGGGCGTCGCGGTCGAGGTGGCGGTGAGCTGGATCTCGTACGGCATGCTCTCTCCCGTGGCTGATCACCGAACGGTAGTCAGCCGGACACCACCGGCACAAGCCGCCCCGGGCCGCGGTGTCAACGCGCGAGGCCGTAGAGGCGCTGGACGTGGAGGCGGACGACGAGGCGGCGGTCCTCGACCATGGCGCGGCGGTAGTCGTCCCAGTCGGGGTGCTCACCGCGGATGTCCCGGTACACCGAGATCAGCTCCTCCACCGCGGCGTCGGCGGGGTCGGCGGCGACGGCCGACAGTTCGGCGTCGCCCTCGGCGACCGCGTACGACCAGCCGTCCGGTGAGCTGACGTGCAGGCTCGCCCGCGGGTCGCGCGCCAGGTTGCGGGCCTTGGCGCGGTCCGCGGTGATCGAGATGCGGACGAGCCGGCGGTCCGGGTCGAAGTGGTAGTTGATGTTGGACAGCTGGGGCCGTCCGTCCCGCTTGAGGGTCGCGAGGACCCCGAGGTCGCGTCCCGCGACCAGTTCCGCCAGCGCCACGTCGTCCGCCATCATCCGCCTCCAGGAAAGACCGTTTCCCTGGGCAACCCCGCGCCGGGCCGATCCCTTCCCGCTGGAGGCGGGGTGTCAGCGGGCGGCGAGCGCGGGGAAGCCGAGGACGCGTGCGCCGGGCCCGCCCCGCTCGCCGCCCGTGCCGTCCGCGCCGTCCGCGCCGTCCGCGCCGCTGCCGCGGGCCGCGCGGCCGGTGAGGATGTGGCCGCGGAAGGCCGCGCCCTTCGCGGTGACCTTGATGGGCTGGAACGCCTGCGGCCGCAGGGCGCAGAACCCGGTCCGGACGACGTCCTCGAACAGCGTGTCCGACACGACGTAGGCCAGGTCGCGCTCCCCGTCGTCGATCAGCAGGCGGCGCAGCGGCGCGGCGTCCAGCAGCCGCTGGACGACGATGGGCGCGTCGCCGGCGGGCCCGAACGGCCCGGCCGTCAGCGTGCCGTGGTGGAGCGAGAGCCGCACCCGCAGCGGGAAGCGGTTCGCGTCGCGGTTGACCTCCCGCAGCGCCTCGGCGAGCCCGATGACGAAGTCGCCGGCGACGGGGGCGGGGTCGACCCCCTCGGGCAGCGTGGCGAGCTCCCCGTCGCCGCCGACCTGCTTGTCCCAGCGGCTCCGGTCGAGGCCGACGCCGCGGGCGGCCCGGTCGAGGGCGTCCGCCAGCCGGCCCTGCGCGACGAGCTGCTCGCGGGTGTCGCGCCTGCTGTACCCCTGGATGTCCACCGCCAGCAGCAGGCGGTAGCTGAGCTGTGTGTTCCCGATTCCCTTCACCATGCCGATCCCGCCCTCGGTCCTCTGTGGGCAAATGGGCCCGATGCCCGCATTCGCTCCAAAGCGTGGAGTGAGCGTTGCCCGGCGGAGGTCCGCCGCGGTGGGTCCGGTTGCCTCCCCGCTGATTCGGAGTCGTACGGCCCTACGACGCGGCGGCCGGACGACAGGCGCCACAGGTAAGGAAAAGGTCGCGAACTAGTAAGGGATGAATCGGAAAATTCCCGGCCGATCGGTCACGGATTGAACCCCTGGCCGCCGGGGTCCCGTACTGCCTCCCGACGTGACACCTGGCGCACGGTCACCGCGTCGCCCCGCCCCCGCACCAGCCGGAGACCCCCGATGGCACACAGATCACCGACCGCCTCGGCCACCCGAGAACGTCCAGCCGGGCCGTGGAGCTGGTTCCGCGGATCGCACCCCACGGGCGGCGTCGACGACCAGGTGATCGTGACCGAGCTGTACCGCGTGTACGGCCGCCCGCTGCTGTCGTTCGTGCTCCGCCTGACCGGCGGCGACCGGCACTGGGCCGAGGACGTCGTCCAGGAGACGATGATCCGCGCGTGGCGCAGCGCGCACCAGCTCGACGAGAACGCGACGTCCCTGCTGCCGTGGCTGGCGACGGTCGCCCGCCGGATCGTCATCGACGACCAGCGCCGCAAGAACGCCAGGCCGCAGGAGGCGGGCGAGGGCCCGCTGGAGAACATGCGCGTCCCCGACGGGTTGGAGGATCTGCTGCGCTCCGTCGTCGTGTCCGAAGCCCTCCTCGCGCTGTCCCCGGCCCACCGCGAGATCCTGAACGAGACCTTCTTCCGGGACCGCTCGGTGAACGAGGCCGCCAGGAATCTCGGCATCCCCGTGGGCACGGTCAAGTCCCGGGTCTACTACGCGCTACGGGCGCTAAGGGTCGCCCTGGAGGAGAGGGGTGTGACGCCATGAGCGCGGACATGCTGCACATCGACGTCGGCGCCTACGCCCTCGGTCTCCTGGAGGAGCCCGACCGGCGCGCGTTCGAGGCGCACCTGTCGACGTGCATGGCCTGCCACGAGGAGCTCGGCGAGCTGCGCGGGATCGCCCGGACGCTGGACGGCATCGGGCCGATCGCCGAACCCCCCGACGCGCCGCCGGTGCCGCCGGAGCCCGCGGTGGTCACCGACCTGATGCGGCACCGGAACCGCCGCGAGCGGCGGCACCGCATGGCGCGCGGGCTCGCCGCGGCGGCCGCCGGGGTCGTCCTGCTCGGCGGGGCGCTCGGTACCGGGTACACGCTCGGCGCCGACCGGGAGCAGGCGCCGCCGGCCCGGCCCGACACCGGGACGGCCGCGCTGATGCGCGACGGCCGGACGGTGTCGGCCGCGGACACCGGCACCGGGGTGACCGGGACGGTCGCGATGGACGGCAAGATGTGGGGCAGCCGCGTCGGGCTCCGGCTCAGCAAGGTCCGCGGGCCGCTGCAGTGCGAGCTGGTCGCCGTGGACGCCCGCGGCAACGCGCACACGGTCGCCGGCTGGTCCGTCCCGCCCAAGGGTTACGGGTTCGCCGACTCCGCGCAGCCGCAGCTGACGGTGCAGGGCGCCACGGCGCTGACGCCGGAGGAGATCAGCCGGTTCGAGGTCCGGACCATCGGTGCGGGCCGCACGCTGCTCACCGTCCCGGCGTAGGTCCCGGCGTTGGTCCCGGCGCAGGGGCACCGCCGCGCTTACCGGCCGGCGGCACGGTTCTCATAGGGTGGAACGGTGAGTGCCACCCGACCGTCCGCGGACCCGGAGCTGATGCTGCCGGGCCTCCGCGAGGTGTACGCGGCCTACGTCCGGGAGGCCGACGCCCTGCCGTCGCTGCCCGGCCCGCTGCAGGCGGAGGTGTGGACGTCCGCGCGGCTCGGGAGCCTGGAGGCGGCGGCCCCGCACGTCCAGGGGCGGCGTGCCGCGCTCGGTGACCTGATCACCTGCCTGCGGGCGGCGGCGACGCCGGGCGCGCGGGCGTTCCTGCGGGCGCTCGCCGCGATCGGCCCGGCCGAGGGGCGCAAGGCGGCGGGACGCGCCGCCGGCGCGCTCGCCGACGTACCGGCCGCCGCCTGGGAGGAGGCGCTCGGACGCGTCGTCCCCGGCCACGTGTGGCTGATCCAGGAGGGCCCGCTCGACGGCGACCGGCTCGTCTGCGAGTTCCGCTACGCGGACGCGGGCACCGCGGGGATGCACGCGCTGGCCGTGCGGCTGTCCCACGGGGACGTCCCCGCCGAGGTCGTGATCGTCGGGGACGTCCCGGCGCTGCTGGGGGCGGCGCGGCAGGCGATGCAGGCCGAGCTGTGCGTCGTCCAGCCCTACGACCCCGCGGCCGTCGGGCGCAGGCTCCGCGCCGCGCTGGACGGCACCGCCCCCGGCCGGCCGGACCCGCCCGAGGACTGCTATCCGGCGCTGCCGCTGGCCCGCCACCGCGCCGCCCTCCTGCCCGGCGGCTGACGCCCTACCGGCCCATGGCGCGGTAGCGGCGCACCGACAGCGGAATGAACACCGCCGCGATCACCAGCGGCCACACCACCGCCATCAGGACGCTGTTCTGCGCCGCCCACGAGGTGCCCGCCTGCCCGGGATCGCCGAACAGCTCCCGGCACGCGGTCACGGTCGCCGACATCGGGTTCCACTCGGCGACGGCGCCGAGCCAGCCCGGCATCGTGCTCGGCGCGATCAGCGCGCTGGACAGGAACCCGATCGGCCACACCAGGATCTGGACGACCGCGACCGACTCCGGTCCCTTGGCGATCAGGCCGAGGTAGATCCCCATCCACACGAGCGAGAACCGCAGCAGGAGCAGCAGCCCGAACCCGGCGAGCGCGCCGGCGGCCCCGTCGTGGACGCGCCAGCCGATCAGGACGCCGCAGACCGCCATGACGGCCAGGGCGGCGACCGAGTGCAGCATGTCGGCGGTGGCGCGCCCGACGACGACCGCGGACGGCGCCATCGGCATCGCGCGGAACCGGTCGGTCACGCCCTTGGCCGCGTCGCCGGCGACCGCGGCGAACGTCGTCTCGACGCCGAACGCCATCGTCAGCGCGAACATGCCGGGGACGATGAACTCCCGGTAGCTTCCGCCGCCCGGCACGTCCATCTGGCCGCCGAACAGGTAGCCCATCATCAGCACGACCATGACGGGGAACAGCAGCGCGACGGCCACCTCCCCCGGGCGGCGGGCCCAGTGGGCGAGGGCCCGCCCGGTCAGGGTCCGGCCGTCCGCGACGGCCCAGCGCAGGGTCTGGACGCTCACGCGGGCACCTCCTTCTCGCTCTTGGGGGCATCGGTGAGGTGCAGGAACACCTCGTCCAGGGTGGGGCGGCGCAGGCCGATGTCGGCGACCGTGACGCCCGCCTCGTCCAGGGCCCGGACGGCCTCGGTCAGCGCGGCGGCCCGCCCGGTCACCGGCGCGCCGACGCGCAGGGCCTCGGCGTCCACGTCGACCTCGCCGGACGCGACCCGGCCGACGATCCCGGCGGCGGCGGACAGCGCGCCGGGGTCGTCGAGGACGACCTCGATGCGGTCGCCGCCGAGCCGCGCCTTCAGCTGGTCGGGGGCGCCCTCGGCGATGACGCGGCCGTGGTCGATCACCGAGATGCCGGTGGCGAGCCGGTCGGCCTCCTCCAGGTACTGGGTGGTGAGCAGGACGGTGGTCCCGCCGTCGACGAGGGTGCGGATCGCGTCCCACACCTCGTTCCGGCCGCGCGGGTCGAGGCCGGTGGTCGGCTCGTCCAGGAACAGCACCGGCGGCGCGAGGATCATGGACGCGGCCAGGTCGAGGCGGCGGCGCATGCCGCCGGAGTACTCGCCCGCGGGCCGGTCGGCGGCGTCGGTGAGCCGGAAGCGCTCCAGCAGCTCGTCGGCCCGGCGGCGCGCCCGCGCGGTCCCCAGGTGGTAGAGGCGGCCGAACATGACGAGGTTCTGGCGCCCGCCGAGGACCTCGTCGACCGCCGCGTGCTGGCCGACGAGCCCGATGCTGGTGCGCACCCGCGCCGCCGCGCGCACCACGTCGTGCCCGGCGACGCGGGCGGTCCCGCCGTCCGGCCTGGTCAGGGTGGTCAGGACCCGGACGGCGGTGGTCTTGCCGGCGCCGTTCGGGCCGAGCAGCCCGTGCACGGTGCCCGCGGGCACGCGCAGCTCCAGCCCGTCGAGGGCCTGCGTTCCGTCGCGGGGGCCGCCGTAGCGCTTGCGCAGCCCTTCGGCCTCGACGGCGAACCGTGGTTCGGCCACGGGTCCTCCCAAACTATGTACGGCATACGGAGTTTCCATCTCGGCCAATATAACGTACGCAGTACAGAGTTTCATCCCTGAGAGGATCGGAACCGTGACGACCGAGTACAGCGGGGCCGGCGATCCGCGGCGCAGCCTGGAGCTCCTCTGGGGGGTCAGGGAGCGCCCGCGCCGCGGCCCGAAGCCCCGGCTGACCGCCGAGGAGATCGTCCGGACGGCGATCGAGGTGGCCGACGCCGCGGGCCTGGACGCCCTGTCGATGCGGCGCATCGCCGACGCGCTGGGCGTGTCCCCGATGTCGATCTACACCTACGTCCCGGGCAAGGCCGAGCTGATCGACGTGATGGTGGACCGCGCGTTCGGCGAGCTCACACCGCCGGAGCACGACTCCTGGCGGGCCCGGCTGGAGCACATCGCCCGCGACAACTGGGACCTGTTCCACCGCCATCCCTGGCTGCTGCAGATCACCATGACCCGCCCGCCGATGGGCCCGAACACGATCGGGAAGTACGAGTACGAGCTGCGCGCCGTGGACGGCCTCGGCCTCACCGACCTGGAGATGGACTCGGTCGTCGCGCTGGTCACCGGGTTCGCCGAGAGCGCCGCCCGCACCTCGGTCAACGCCGCCGAGGCCGAGCGCCGCACCGGCATCAGCGACGAGCAGTGGTGGGAGGCCAGCGCACCCGTCCTCGACCGGTTCGTGAACGAGGCGGACTATCCCGTCGGCACGCGCGTCGGCACCGCCGCCGGGCAGGAGTACCAGGCCGCCGTCGCGCCGGCCCGCGCCTTCGAGTTCGGCCTGGCCCGCGTCCTGGACGGCATCGAGGTGCTGATCAGGTCCCGCTAGCCCGCTTGGTCCGCTTCGTCGGGAGGGCCCGCGCCGGGTCCTCGGGCCAGGGGTGCCTGGGGTAGCGGCCGCGCAGCTCGGCCCGCACCGCCCGGTAGCCCTCGCGCCAGAACGACGCGAGGTCCGCGGTGACCGCCGCGGGACGGCCCGCCGGCGACAGCAGGTGCACGACCAGCGGTACCCGCCCGCCGGCCAGTCGCGGCGCCGCGTCCCACCCGAACAGCTCCTGCAGCTTCACCGCGAGAACGGGCCGCTCACCCGAGTAGTCCACCCGGATCCGGGACCCGGACGGGACCTCGATGCGCTCGGGCGCGTACTCGTCGAGCCGCTTCGCCTGGTCCCAGGGCGGCAGGCCGCGCAGCATCGCCGCCACGTCGACCCGCTTCAGGTCGGCGCGCCGCCGCGCACCCGCCAGCCATTGCGGGACGAGGTCGAGCAGCGCCGCGTCGTCCACGGCCGGCCACGGGTCGCCCAGCGCCTCATGGAGGAACGCCAGGCGCTCCCGCAGTGCGGTGGCCGCCCCCGTCCAGTTCAGCAGGCCGAGCCCCTCGGCGCGCAGGCCGTCCAGCAGCGCCGCGCGCACCCGCTCCGGGTCGGGGTCCCGCAGCGGTGCCGCGGCCAGCTCGATCGCGCCGAGCCGCTCGACCCGCCGCGCCACCACGTCCCCGTCGCGCCAGGCGATCTCCTCGGCGGTCGCCAGCAGCGGCGCCGCCGCGAACCGGGCCACCTCCTCGTCGATCACCACGGCCTGCCGCACCCGCGCCGACGCCGCCCCGGACGGCCGGTCGGCCGCCGCGATCGCCAGCCATTCCGGCCGCGCCCCGGCCAGCGCCGAGCCGTCGGCGAGCACCGCGCCCGTCCCGGACGCCATCAGGTGGCCGCTCCCCCGCCGCGCCCGCGCCACCCGCTCCGGGAACGCCAGCGCCACCACGACCCCGGCCACGGCGTCGTCCCCCTGCCGCGCCCAGGTGTCCGGGGCCGCCTCCCCGGCCGATCCGCCGGCGTGCGCCGCCCGGCGGAGGCGGCGGACCTCGTCGCGCCAGCGGGCGGCGTGGGCGTCGGCGGGCCGGCCCGGACGGCGGAGGGCGCGCCAGGCGGCGGTGAGGTCGTCGCCCGCGGAGCGCGGCGGAGGCTCGGACAGGAGGGCCACGATCTCGGCGGCGGCGCGGGAGCCGACCTCCGGGGCGCCGTCGACCAGGGCGCGGGCCAGGCGGGGGTGCAGCCCGATCCGGGCGAGGGCGCGGCCCCTACCGGTGACGCCGCCGGTGACGCCGCCGTCCTCCATCGCACCGAGGGCGCGCAGGACGGCACGGGCGGCGTCCAGGGCGGCGGGCGGCGGCGGGTCGAGCAGGGCCAGGCCGCTCGCGCCGGGGTCCCCCCAGCAGGCGATCTGGAGCGCGAAGCCGGTGAGGTCGGCCAGCTCAATCTCGGGGCGGGGCCGGGCGGGCAGGCGCTCGTGCTCGGCCTCGGTCCAGCAGCGGTAGACGGTCCCGGGCGCCTCGCGTCCGGCGCGTCCCGCCCGCTGCCCGGCGGTGGCGCGGGACGCGCGGACGGTCGCCAGGGCGCCGAGGCCGCGGGCGTGGTCGGTCCGGGGCTCGCGGGCGAGGCCGCTGTCCACCACCGTCCGGACGCCGGGGACGGTGAGGCTCGACTCGGCGACGGAGGTGGCGAGGACGACGCGGCGGCGCCCGGCCGGGGCGAGGACCGCGTCCTGCACCGCCGGAGGCGCCTGCCCGTGCACCTGCAGGACCTCGGCCGGGACGTCGCCGATCATCCCCGCGACGCGGGCGATCTCCCCGACACCGGGCAGGAAGCACAGGACGTCGCCGTCCCGCTCCGCCAGGGCGCGGCGCACCGTCGCGGCGACGTGCCCGAGGAGCGCCGGGTCGACCCGCATGCCGTGGGGCGGCACGACGGGGCGCGGCGGCGGCGACCAGACCGTCTCGACGGGATGGAGCGCGGCCGCGGTCTCCACCACGGGGGCGTCCCCGAGGAGGCGCGCCCAGGGGCCGGTGTCGGCGGTGGCGGACGCGGCGACCAGGCGCAGGTCGGGGCGCAGCGCCGCGCGGACGTCCAGCAGGAACGCCAGCGCGGTGTCGGCGTCCAGGTGCCGCTCGTGGCACTCGTCCAGGATGACCGTGCCGACGTCGGCGAGCTCCGGGTCCGCCTGGAGGCGCTGCAGCACGACGCCGGTCGTGACGACGTCGACGCGCGTGCCGGGGCGGCTCTCACCGCGGACGGTGAGGCCGACCCGTCCGCCGACCCGCTCGCCGAGGAGCCACGCCATGCGGCGGGCCGCGGCGCGGGCGGCGAGGCGGCGCGGTTCCAGGACGAGGACCTTCCCCGCCCCCGGCGGGCCGCCGAGGGCGAGCCCGGCGAGCGCGAGCGGGACCAGGGTCGTCTTCCCGGTGCCGGGCGGCGCCGCCAGCACGGCCGCGCCGCGCTCGTCCAGTGCCGTGCGCAGCGCCGGGACGGCGTCCCGGACGGGTAGGCCCTCGGCGTCGCTGATGTGCATCCGACAAGTGTGCCCGCACCGGGACGCGCGGTGCGTTCGGTAATCACCCGTGCCGGAAAAGCGACCAGAATGAAAAAGGCTCCGAGCGTTGCGATGGAAGTTGCACCGTGCCTTTCAGCCATTCATAGCGGCACTGCAGGAGTTCTCCCCAGGAATCGCTGGTCCAACCACCGGAGAATAGGAGGTAGGCAATACTCTCTGCACCGTCACTTGCTTTTCCGTTTGAGGAACGTCACCTTGCGAAGTGTGGCGACAATGCCGTCCCCATCCCCATAATGAAGCCGTCATCGCAGGGTGTTGGGAGGGTCTCATGATCGGCAGCTCCATCTACCTGAGGGACCGCGCCGCGTTCACCGGTGGTTCGCCACAGGCGGTATACGAGGACCTCTGGCAGCGCGGCCGAAAGGGCAGACTGCGGACCCGCGCAATTCTGGCGGCGGCGACGCTCATACTGTGCGGGCTGCTCGTCAACGCCGTTTTCGGAATCCTGATGGCGGTTCTGGTGGCGTCCGCGGACGCGTACGTCCATTGGCGCGTTTACCACGCGGCCAGCGTGTGGCGCCGCGGGCTGCGCGGCGAGCAGCGGATGAACCGGCTGCTGCGCTACACCCTGGAACGGCGCGGCCACCGCGTGCTGTACGAGCGGACGGTCCCCGGGCACGGGCAGGCCGACCAGCTGGTGTTCGGGCCGGGCGGCGTCTGGCTGGTGCACAACGAGGCGTGGCATCCGGACGCGGAGATCTCCCGGCACGGCGGCCGGCTGTTCATCGACGGCCGCACCCAGTCCGCGCTGGTCCGCGGGCTGACCGCGCGGGCCGACGCCGCCGCCGAGCTGATCTCGCGGGTCTCGGAGGTGCCGGTGAAGGTGACGCCGGTGCTGGCCGTGCACGGCGGCAAGATCGCCAGGTCGCCCTTCGCCGCCGACGGGATCGTGTTCGCGCCGCCGCTGAAGCTGCTCCGCTGGATGAGCCGCAACCCCACCGCCGACTACTCCCCCGACGAGGTCGAGTCGATCACCAGGGCCGCCGTCCGCGCGCTCCCCATCGGCGGGCGCAGCACGCCCCCGGCGGCCGCCGCGTGATCACCCCGCACCCCGCGGACACCGGACACCTGTGGCCGGAGGGCTCACACGCCGCCGCCCACAGGGCGCCCACCGCCCGTTTCGGGCCCGCCACCCTTGCGGGCGGTGCGGCGCAACCACAGCAGGCCCACGATCGGGAGCACCAGCGGGACGAACCCGTAACCGCGCCCGTAGGCGGACCAGACGGTCTCGTCGGGGAACGCCGCGGAGTCGGCGAGGCTGAGCGTCCCCACGATCAGCACGCCCGCCAGTTCCGTGGCGCAGGCGGCGACGGCGACCCGGAACGACGTCCGGCCGCCGAGGCCCAGCGCGACCGTCGCCACGACATAGACGGCCGCGGCGAACGCCGACAGGGAGTAGGCCAGCGGCGCCTCGGCGAACCTGGTGGCGATCTGCACACCCGCGCGCGCACCGGCCGCGAGCGCGAAGATCCCGTAGACGGCGACCAGCACCCGGCCCGGCCCGCCGGCGGTCCCGGGACGGGCGGCGCCGCCCGTGCGGGCGCCGGCGCCGGCGCGGGCGCCGCCGCCCGCACGGGCCCCGCCGGGCCGCTCGCGGGGCTCCAGCCCCTCCGAGTCGGGCCGGCCTGAGTCGGGCCGGTCTGAGTCGGGGCGGGCGGGGCCGCGCGGGTCGGGGTCAGCCACCGGTTCCGCTCCACAACTGGTCCAATCGGACGATCATGACGGCGACGCCCAGCCCGGCGATGACGATCACGCCGGAGCCCCAGCGGGTGCGCTCCAGCAGCCCCCATCCGGCGCCCGCGAGCGGGATCAGCAGGCTGGCGAGCAGGTAGCCGACGAAGGTGGCCGAGCTCGCGGGCCCCTCGTCCCCCGCCAGCTTGACGAACCCGACGACGGCCTGCGCCACCAGCAGGAGCTCCAGCACGCCGAGCGAGATCAGCTGCCCCAGGTCCATCGCCCGGTTGCGCAGCGCCGCCACCAGCGCGTAGCCGGCGGTGAGCACCGCCGCCACGATGATCACTACGGTGAGGCCGTTCGTCACGGCACGAGAGTACTACCGCGCGTAGAGGACCGCGGAACCGCGCCCGCCGCCCCGGGGGCATGGCAGCATGGCGGGCGTGGACGCGCTGCACTGGCTGACCATGACCCGGCACGGCGAGAGCACGGGCAACCTCGCCTACCAGGCCGTGGCGGGCACCGACGCCGAGGAGGTCGGCATCCCCGAGCGGGACGCCGACATCCCCCTGTCGGACACCGGCCGCGCCCAGGCGGCGAGTTTCGGCCGCTGGCTCGCCGCGCTCCCCGAGGACGAGCGCCCGACGCTGGTCGTCTCCTCCCCCTACGTCCGCGCCCTGGACACCGCGAAGATCGCGCTCGCCCAGACGTCCTACGCCGCCCCGCGGGATCCGGAGGGGCTGCGGCCGAAGGTGGACGAGCGGCTCCGCGACCGCGAGCAGGGCGTCCTGCAGGGCCTCACCGGCGCCGGTGTCGAGCGGCGGTTCCCCGAGGAGGCCGAGCGGCTGCGGCACCTCGGCAAGTTCTACTACCGGCCGCCCGGCGGGGAGTCGTGGGCCGACCTGGCGCTGCGGCTGCGCAGCTTCTACCGCGACCTGGCGGCGGCGGCCCCCGGCGGGCGGGTGCTGGTCGTCGCGCACGACGCGATCGTGGTGATGACCCGCTACCTGGTGGAGGAGCTGACCGAGCAGGAGATCATGGAGATCGAGAAGGAGTCGATCGCCAACGCCTCGGTGACCCGGTGGCGGCGGAACGGCGCGAGCCTGCGGGCCGTGTCCTACAACGACCGCACCCACCTGGTCGACGAGGGCGCCTGACCCGCACGCCGCCCCGCGGCGGCCGGATCACGGCCGCTACGCCTCGCCGTCGAGGAGGCGTTCGCGGCGCGAGGCGACCGCGGCCAGCCGCGGATCGCCCGGCGGCAGCACGGCGCGGAGCCGCTCCAGCACCTCCAGGTCGGCGCGGCCGGGCTCGGTCTGGGCGTAGGTCCACAGCGCGTCGGCGCCGCCCCGGTCGAGCGCCAGCCGCCGCACCCGCACCGCCAGCTCGTCGCGTTCGGCGCGGATGGCGGGCGCGTCGGACCGGGGCAGCAGCTCGCCGGTGTACAGGCGCACGGCCCCGGTGACGTCGCCCTCGTCCAGCATCCGCCGCACGGTGAGGAAGTCGGCCTCGACCGCGCACCCGAGCCGGTAGGGGCGGGCCCGGACGATGCCGCCGAGCTGCTGGCGGAGCCGGTGGATCTCGGGCCGGACGGACGCGGGGCTGCCGTCCTCTCCGTACAGGCACAGCGCCAGCCCGTCCCCGGTCAGCCCCCGGGGATGCAGGGCGAGCGCGGCGAGGATCTCGGCATGCCGCAGCGCCGGCTGGACCGGGCGTCCGTCCAGATGCGCGTACGGGCGGTCCTCGCCGAGGAACGACAGCGTCAGCAGCGGCCCCTCACCGGCGGGGAATCGCGCCGCCGCGTCCCCGGCCGGGGATCGGCCGCGGGACGGCGGGCGCGCCCCCGGCCGCCCCCGCGTGACCTGCGGGCGCAGCAGGAACGCCTCGCCGAGCGGTTCGGCGACGGCGGTCCGTCCGTCGGGCAGCGTGAGCGCCCGTCCCGGCTCGGGGACGCCGACGCGCCGCCCCCGCCAGTTCTCCGGGTACGGGCCGGCCGGGGCCGCGAGGATCCGGCCGGTGGCGGTGACGAGCACGCCCGCGTCCCGCAGCCCCCGGAGGTACGGCAGGAGCCGCTCGCGCAGCCGCTCGTCCCGCTGCCGCATCTCGTTCTCCAGCCGCGACTCGGCGAGCCGCGCGGCGGCGGCGACGAGCGCGACCGTCGCCGGATGCAGGGCCCGCGCGGTCGCGCTGACGTCGACACAGCCGATCACCCGTCCCGAGTCGGGATGGGTGATCGGGGCGCCCGCGCACGACCAGCGGTGCAGGACTTGCGCGAGGTGCTCGGAGGCGTACACGTACTCGGGCCGCCCGGACGCCAGCGCGGTGCCGATGCCGTTGGTGCCGACGGCGTCCTCCGACCACCGGAACCCCTCGGCCAGCCCGATCGCCTCGGCGTCGCGCCGCGCGGCGGGCGGGCCCTGCATCCACAGCACGTGCCCCGCGCCGTCGGTGATCACCATGAGGTGCTCGGTCTCGTCGGCGACGCGCCGCAGCAGCCCCTCCAGCATCGGCAGGTGCCGTTCGAGGGGGTGGGCGCCGCGGGCGTCGGCGAGCGCGTCCCGGTCGAACACCAGCGGCGCCGCCGCCACCGCCGCGTCGACGCCGGCGTCCCGGGAGCGCCGCCACGACTCGGAGATCGGCGGCCGCACGGCCACAGGTTTTCGCGCCACCATGGGTGAACCCTCTTCGTTGTCGACGGGACCGCACGGCCGGCACCCGGCGGACGGCTTGCGACGCACAGGGCTCTGGCGACCTCGCCGGATGAGACGGTTCGATCCCTTCCCCGGGCCGGACCCCGGCCCGTCCGAGGATCGGCGAACGGCGGGGGGCGGCGCAACCGATTCCGGGTATCCCGCCAACCCGAATCAACCACCGTGCGTGACCGAATCATCGCAACGTGCATGCAACCCCGGGATGCGTACCGTGGCCCGCGCCGGAAGCCGACGGGTCGGCCTGTGGGTTCCGCCGTTCCGCACGCGTCCGGGGGGAAGCGTGCGGAACGGCGGGCCACCGGCCTTACGGGAGGACGAACGAAGCATGCTCTGCCTGACCTGTCACCGCGTCCGCCCGGCACTGAGCCGGGCCGACTACACCGCCGAACGAGCCTGGCTCATCGTGCGGCGGGGCCTGTGCACGTGCAGCGGGACGCCGCCGCACCCGACACGCCCGGCGGTCGCCCGAAAACACGCGCGGACGACCCGATGAACGCCCTGGTTCACACAATGTTCAGGTGCTTTTCGCCTAGGGTTTAGGGAGGCATATTCGAGCGGTTCCTGGAGGGAGCGCCATGACCGTGATCCCGGGTCTCGTCCGCCGCGCCGCCGCCGAGGCGGAGCGCCAGCTGCGCGAGGGCGCGAGCCTCCTCGCCAGACTCGGGCGGGATCTGGAACGGTCGGCGGAGGCCTGGCGCCTGCTGCCCTCCTACCTTGAGCGTGTCACGCTCCTGGAGCAGGCAGTCCGGGACCAGGACGCCGAGCTGCGTGCGCTGCGCGCCGAGCTCGACTCGCTGGTCGGCCAGCTCAACGACCGGCTGCTCCCGCGCATCGACGAGCGGATGGACGACAACGAGCGCGACGTGGCCGCCGTCGCGACCAGCCTGATCCGCACCGGCCGCGACAGCGCCGTGCACGGCACCCGGCTGGCGGCGGCCGAGCGCCGCATCGGCGACCTGCGCGCGAGGATCGCACAGCTGGAGCAGCGGACCGGCCTGTGGCGCGACCTCCAGGCCACCATGGCCCGGTTCGGCGACGACCTCGACGCGGTGCGCGCCCGGATGGCGCTGCGCCCCGCCGAGCCCCCGTCCGACGCCC
>NZ_SMLC01000180.1 GCF_004349245.1 Actinomadura sp. 6K520
GGTACGGCCCGGACGAGGCCGGCGGGCGCCTACGAGGTCACGTACAGCTTCCGGTCGAAGACGCCGGAGCCGGGGGTGCTCTCCCCGCGGGCGATGGCGGCGCCGCTGCCGGTGCCGTCGGACGGGCAGAGCGCGCTGCTGCCCGGTTGCCGGACGAGGGTGATGTCGTCCGAGACGCCCTGTGCGTCGTCGTGGCCGGGGAGCGGGCGGTTCGGGTTGTCGCGGTTGTAGACGTCGAAGGCGAGTCCCGGGCTGCCGCCGGTCTGGAAGCCGTAGAAGCAGGTGACGGTGAAGCCGAGCACCTGGCCTTCGATCTTGAAGCTCAGGCCGGCGTTGATGGACAGGACGCCGTCGCGCCCGTCCTGGACCGGGTCGTAGGTGACGCTGCCGCTCCGGTCGGGCACTTCACTCAGGTCGAGGTCGGTCGCGGGCGAGCTGAATCCGTTCGAGGTCTGGCAGGCGCCGATCGACGCCGCGGTCAGCTCGCCGGCGCCGGTGGACTCCACGGTGCCCTGCAGCGTCGCGTCCTCGCAGGACCCGGTCACCCGGGAACCGAGGAAGGTGACGGCGAAGTCGAGCGTCCCGACGGTGCTGACCTGCCAGTTGCCGGAGTAGGGGGCTCCGGTGGCGGTCTCCTCGCGGATGGTGGTGGTGGCGGCGGACGCGGTGCCCGCCGTCATGGCCAGGGCGGCGGACGCCGCCACGAGCGGGGTGACGAGCCGGATGGGAGCTTTCACGGGGTCTCCTCCTCGGGAGAGGGCCTTCTGCTTTCGCGTGCGGCGCGCCGCACGCGACCCCCTTTCGCGCGGTGAGCGGGGAGTCATGACCGCGCGAAATACACCCTGTTTGTACCTGAGTGATGCTCGAAAACAAAGACCCGAAGAGAAGAAATCTCACGTTTTATCAGGGTTCGATAAAACGACATCTGTGATCACTAACCCAACTGAGAAATCACCCTCTGAAATCGTCCGGGCGCACCCGGAGAGAAATGGCCGGTGAAATGGCGATTATCGCCGGGCAGGGCTTCTCGCCCACGCGGGGGGCGGCCCCCCGGCGGGGCGGCACCGGCCGGCGACGGTACGGCGCTCACCCGTCCGCTCCCCCCGTCGCCGGCAGGCCGGCTGCGCGCCAGGCCCGGAAGCCGCCGATGACGTCGGTGGCGCGGGTGAGGCCGAGGTCGTGGAGGGACGCGGCGGCGAGGCTGGAGGTGTACCCCTCGGAGCAGAGCACGATGACGCGCACGTCGTGGCCGGTCGCCACGGGCAGCCGGGCGCGGGAGGCGGGGTCGAGGCGCCATTCGAGGACGTTGCGTTCCACGATCAGCGCGCCCGGCACCTCGCCCTCGTCCGCACGCTGCGCCGCGGGCCGGATGTCCACGAGCAGCGCGCCGTCCAGCGTCTCCGCGTGGGCCTGCTCTGGGGAGACGCGGACCAGCCGGCCGCGTGCCTCGCCAAGGATGTCATCGATCGTACGAGCCATGGCATCAAGCATCGCAGCCGGGCATCCGGGCCGGTGCCGCGGGGAGTGCCGCGGCTCGATCTCACCCCGCTCTGAGCTGGGCGTCGGCGGAGGCGAGGATCTCCTGGATCCGCAGCCCGTGCGCGGCGTCCAGGGGGGCGGCGGGTCCGCCGCGGACCGCCGCGGCGAACTCCGCGACCATGGTCGCGAACGCGTCGTCGCCGAGCTGGGACCAGTCGAGCCGCGCATGGCCCCTGCGCCCGTAGACCTCGATGTGGGCCGGGGGCAGCTCGCCGGAGCCCGCCATGGAGACCGATGCCTGGCTGACCGCCCCGCCCTCGTGCTCCAGGGTCAGCCCCACCCAGCCCAGCGGGTCGCCGTGCGCGCGGACGCCGGCGACCCGGCCGAGCGAGGCGTCGAGCAGGTCGACGATGTGCGGGCCGAGGTCGAGGAGCGCGCCCTTCTCCAGCCGCCACGGGGTGGCGAACGGCCCGCCGCTCAGCGCCGAGGAGACGAACGAGCCGTAGCCGCCGAACGGGTCCATCTCGTGGACGCGGCGGAGGAAGTCCCTGGCGGCGCGGGAGTACCGCAGGGTGAAGACCATCTGGGAGACGACGCCCGCCTCGGCGATGGCGCCGGCCAGCCGGCGGGCGCCGTCGAGGTCCATGGCGAGGGGCTTCTCCAGCAGGACGGCCCTGCCGGCGCGGGCGGCCCGCGCCGCGAGGTCGGCCTGCACGTCGGGCGGCACGGAGAACGCCACGGCCTCGCACGCGTCGAACAGCTCCTCGATCCGCGCGAAGGAGGGGGCGCCGTGCTCGCCCGCCAGCCGGGCAGACGCCTCCGCGCGGCGGGCCCACACTCCCGCCAGGTGCGTGGCAGGCCCCGCCGCCAGCGCGGGCGCGTGCACCATCCCGGCCCACGGCCCCGCCCCGACCAGCCCCACCGCCACAGAATCGCTCATGGGGCAAACCTAGACGATCTACCCGCGGGCCGGGGTCCACACGGGCCGCGCAGGGTCGCCGGAGGGCCGTCCGCGCCGGGACGGGCGGCCCTCAGCAGCCGCCGTGCGTGATCATCCAGTCGTCCAGGAACGTCTGGACGTGGTGGTCGTAGAGGCCGCCGTCCGTCAGGTACTCCCGCGCGGACGCGTAGTCCTGGCCGCAGGTGGCGCGCCCGGCCTCGATGGCCCAGTCGTCCGGGGCGACGATGCCGTCGGCGGCGATCAGCGCCAGGAAGTTCACGTCCGCGGCCGCCTGGTCCGGCCGGTCCGGCGGGTCGGGCACCGCCGTCCGGGGTTCGGTGACGGTCACGGTCGGCCGCGGTTCGGGCGAGGTCCCCTCCTCCCCCTGGTTCCGGTCCTGCCGCGGCGAGGGCGGCGCCGACGTACCCGACACCCTGCCGGCGTCGCGCTCCTCGTCCGGGCTCAGCTTGATGAAGGCGACGGTGCCGGCGCACGCCAGGGCAGCCGCGGCGAGCGCGGCCACCACCACGATCACGATCTGCCTCATGGCGTCCCCCCGATGGGCAGCTGCGAGGGAGTCCGGGCGGGGTCTCGCCCATCCCTCGCCGCTGGGCGGGGCCCAACGACTCCAGCGTAGGCACGGCCGCGCCGCCGGAGAAGAATGCGCGTCCCAAATAAAGCGGGTCGCGCCATGACACTTCCGGCGCCCGGTCAGCCGAGCTGGACGCCGAAGAACAGGGCCGCCAGGGCCCCCAGCACGCCCAGGGCCCCCCAGACGGCGAGGCCGGCCTTGGAGGTCGCGCGGGTGTGCATAAACGCGGCCACACCGGACAGGAGGACGAAGACGAGCTTCACCTCCAGCGTGCGCTGCGCCGCGTCGCCCAGGTCGCCCGCCAGGATGTTCCAGACGCCGGTGAGGACGAGGACGGCGAACGCGGGCCAGGCGACCATGTTGTAGCGGCGCGCGGCGACCTTGGTGACACCCTCGAACCCGCGCAGCGCCGGGACGAGCGCGCCGAGCGTGAGCTGCCCGCCGACCCAGATCGTCGCGGCGAGCACGTGAAGGAAGAGCCGCACATCGGCGGTGGTGACCTCGAGCACGGGGGCCTCCTCGGCGGACCGGGCGATGATCGGAAACGGTTCACCGGGACGCTACCGCCTGCCCCCGCCGGGTCACGCGGCACCCCGCGCCTTGCCCGAATGAGGACCTTGGTCCCTTACGGTCCCGGCCGGGGCTGCTTCACGCTGGAGTCCATGAAGCTCGACCAGAGCGGCCTCGAGATCCTCGACGAGGACGAGTGCCGTACCCTCCTCTCCCGCGCCGAGATCGGGCGCATCGTCTTCACCCATCAGGCGCTGCCCGCCATCCAGCCGGTCAACTTCGCGCTCAGCGACGGCGACATCGTGATCAGGACGTCGCGGCGGTCGAGGCTCGCCACCGCCGCGGCCGACACCGTCGTCGCGTTCGAGATCGACGAGTTCGACGTCCGGGCGAGGACGGGTTGGTCGGTGGTCGCCGTCGGGCGCGCCCGGCACGTCGCCGACCGCGTCGAGGCGACGGCGCTGGAGGCGCTGCCCCTGCACAGCTGGGCCCCGGGGGAACGCGAGTACTTCATCCGCATCCGGCCCGAGCTCCTCACCGGCCGCCGGATCGGCGGCCCCGCCGGCCGGTGAGGCGCCGTCTTCCCGGCTAGTCCCGCTCCTCCGTCAGAACGTCCTCGACGGGACGGCGGACGCTGGTCAGCTGCTCGCCGTCCGCGACACCTAGCCGCAGCAGCAGCTGCGGGTAGGCGTCGCCGCAGAACTGGGCGCGGATGAACTCGCGGAGGTCCGGCACCTGCAGCGCCTGGGTGTGATAGGCCGCCGACAGGTCGTGCCCGGCAGCCCGCAGCAGGAGGCGCTGGAGCGCCTGGCCGCTCTTCACCCAGTCGGCGGGCGTGTCGCCGGCGGATACCAGCAGCACGACCAGCCCGGTCAGGGCCGTGTCGTCGTCGGCGGCCACCACGCCCCAGCCCTGGCCGCGGGCGAAGTCGCGGGCGGGGAAGTGCGGCGCGGTCCGCGGCGTCCGCTGCGGGTAGGCGTCCTGCTGGACGCCGTCCATGCGGGAGGTCCCGGGCGCGGGCGCCCACCGGGCGATCTCCGTGGCGTAGGCGGGGGTGCGGCGCTGGACGTGCTCGGCCGCGTCCGTCAGGGCCGCCAGCGCGCCCTTGACGTGGGCGTCGACGGCCTGGACGAGCCGGGCCCCCTCCCGCTCCGCGGCGTGCCGCAACCCGGTCAGGACGCCGGGCTCGGGGGCGGCCGCGAACCCGCCCCGGTGGCTGTGCCGGCGCCGGATCTGCGCATGCTCGCGCTCGACCGCCTCGTCGGCGGGCTCGCCCGGCCGCAGGTCGACGTCGGCGAGCAGCTGCGGCCGGTCCGGGTCGGGCAGCAGGTGGACCACCGGGTCGTAGCCCAGCCTGCGCAGCGCCAGCCGCAGCGTGTAGAGCGCGGCCCCGCAGCTGATCAGCATCTCCCGGCCGCGCGGGTCGGCGACGCCGAGCCTGCGGTCGGGGTCGGCGCGCATGGTGATCCGCGTCCCCGCCACCCCGAACCGCCAGGGCTGGGTGTTGTGCACCGAGGGCGCCCAGATCGCGTCCTCGACGGCGTGCCGCGCGTCGGCCGCGACACGACCCGTGTCCGTATTCGTGGTCCGCATGATCGCTCCTTCCGGGTGCGCACTTCCAGCCTCCGCCGTGCGGGCGGGGCGGGGCAGGGCCGAAAGTCCGTAACCGGGGAGGACGGCCGTCCAGGTCAGGGGCCAGGTCAGGGGACCCGCTCCCAGCCGCGGCGCGGCTTGTGCATGCCGAGCTGCTCGTCGCGGCTGCGGTACACGATGTAGGGACGGGTCAGGTAGCCGACCGGGGCGGTGAGCATGTGCACCAGCCGCGTGAACGGCCAGATGCAGAACAGCGCCAGCGCGCTGAGCGCGTGCAGCTGGAACAGGATCGGCACCCCGGTCATCAGGTCCGGGTCCGGCCGCAGGTAGAACACCGACCGGAACCACGGGGAGACCGTCTCCCGGTAGTTGTAGCCGCCGCCGACGATGTTGGCCGCCACGGTCGCGGCCAGGCCGAGCAGGATGACCAGCGCGAGCACCGCGTACATCAGCTTGTCGTTGCGGGTCGTGGCGGCGAACACGGGGCCGACCGTCCGGCGCCGGTAGATCAGGATCGCGAGGCCCGCGAGGGTGCAGAACCCGGCGACGGTCCCGAGGACGACGGCGATGACGTGGTACATGTCCTCGGTGATCCCGACGGCCTCGGTCCAGCGGTCGGGGATCGCCAGCCCGCCGACGTGGCCGAGCAGCACGACGAGGATCCCGAAGTGGAACAGCGGGCTGCCGATGCGCAGCAGCCGCCGCTCGTACAGCTGGGACGAGCGGGTCGTCCAGCCGAACTTGTCGTAGCGGTACCGCCAGATGTGCCCGAGGACGAACACCGCGATGGTGACGTACGGCAGGGCCACCCACAGCAGGATGCCGGCGACGCCCGGTTCACCGCCGTTCTGCGCGGCGAGGGCGGGCAGCTGACTGGTCATGATGAACGGGCCTCCAGGACCGGATCGGGCAGGAAGACGGGACCCGAGGTCCCGGCGCCGCTCCCGTAGGGGGCGAGGCCGACCTCCTCCTCGGGCGGGCCCTCGGCGATGAGGCGGGCGACGGCCTCCTCGTTGCGGCCGCTCAGCGGCGGCAGCGTCGCCGAGACCGCCTCCAGGACCGGGCACCACGGCGACCGCGACTCGGTGAGCGCGAGACGCAGCAGTTCCAGGCCGGCGCGGTGCTCCAGCAGCAGCCGCCGCCCCTCCGCGAGGTCCCCGGTCGCGGCGAACTCCAGCACCACGGCCAGGTGGTCGGGCAGCTCCCCATCGTCCAGGACGAGCCCCGCCGCCTCGTACGCCTGCTTGAAACGCAGCAGGGCCATCCCCCGCTTACGGGTGTCCCCGTAGGCGTAGTAGGTCAGGTAGAGGCAGCACCGTTTGCGGTGGTCGAACGTCTCGACGTAGTCGGCCTCCAGTTCCCGCAGCGGCGTCGCGTCCAGGTGGTCCAGGAAGCCGCCCAGGGGCGTCCCGGCGGCCGCGGGCAGCCCCGCGACGGCCCGGCGGAGCAGCGGGCGCCGTTCCAGGAGCTCCTCGTCCGGGTAGCCGAGCAGCAGCGACGCGACCTGCCAGGCGGTGGCCAGCTCCGCCTCGGCGAACCCCTTGGCGAACCCCTTCTTCAGGCCCCTGTTCCTCATGGCTTGGGCTCCGTTTCGGCGTCGCCGGAGTCGGCGGGCGGGTTCGTGCCGTCCGGCCCCGGGCCCTCCCCGTCGTCCGTGCGCTTCGGGAACAGCCCGGCCGGGGCGCCCTTGCCGTCCCAGTTGAGCAGGTTGACGCGCTGGTGCTTGTTCTCCGGGTCGACGGGGTTGTCGGCGGTCTGGCGCTGCTGGAGCATGTGGAAGTTCTCCACCGCCACCGGGTTCGGGCCTCCGGACCCCTCACCGAACGGGCCGGAGCCGCCGCCCATGCCGGAGCCGCCCATGCCGGGCCCGCCCTCGTAGTTCAGCGAGCACTCCGTGGCCAGCTCCTCCAGGCCGTGCGCCTGCTCGGCGTGCGCCGTCGGGATCACGTACCGCTCGTCGTACTTGGCGAGGGCCAGCAGCCGGTACATGTCGTACATCGCCTCGCCCGACATCCCGACGCCCGCCGGGATGGACTCGTCGGGCTCGCGGCCGAGGTTGATGTCGCGCATGTAGGCGCGCATCGCCGCGAGCCGGCGCAGGACGGCGTCGACGGGCGCGGTGTCCCCGGCGGTGAACAGCTCCGCCAGGTACTCGACGGGGATGCGCAGCGCCTCGATCGCCGCGAACAGGTTCCCGCGGTCCTCGGCGTCGTGGCCGGTGTCGCGGACGACGTCCACGACCGGCGACAGCGGCGGGATGTACCAGACCATCGGCATCGTCCGGTACTCCGGGTGCAGCGGCAGCGCCACCTTGTAGGTGTTGATCAGCGAGTAGATCGGGGACCGCTGGGCGGCCTCGATCCAGTCACCGGGGATGCCCTCCCGCTCGGCCGCCGCGATGACCTGCGGGTCGTTCGGGTCGAGGAACACGCTGCGCTGCGCCTCATAGAGGTCGGTGTCGTCGGGCGCGGACGCGGCCTCCAGCACCTTGTCGGCGTCGTAGAGGATCAGGCCGATGTAGCGGAGCCGCCCCACGCAGGTCTCCGAGCAGACCGTGGGGATGCCGACCTCGATGCGCGGGAAGCAGAACGTGCACTTCTCGGCCTTGCCGGTCCGGTGGTTGAAGTACATCTTCTTGTACGGGCAGCCGGACACGCACATCCGCCACCCGCGGCACCTGTCCTGGTCGACCAGGACGATGCCGTCCTCGGTCCGCTTGTAGATCGCGCCGGACGGGCAGGACGCCGCGCAACTCGGGTTGAGGCAGTGCTCGCAGATCCGCGGCAGGTAGAACATGAAGGTCTTGTCGAACTCCATCTTCACCTTGTCGGAGATCTCCTTGAGCAGGACGTCCTTGCCGCCGTGCTCGATGGAGCCGCCGAGGTCGTCGTCCCAGTTCGCCGACCAGGTGATCTGCATGTCGTCGCCCGACAGCAGCGACTTGGGCCGCGCGACGGGGGTGTGCTCCTGCAGCGGGGCGTTGGTGAGGTTCTCGTAGTCGTAGGTCCAGGGCTCGTAGTAGTCCTGGATGTCGGGCAGCTTCGGGTTCGCGAAGATCGTCAGCAGTTTGCGGATCCGGCCGCCGCCCTTGAGCGTGAGCCGCCCGCGCTTGTTCAGCGCCCAGCCGCCGCGCCAGCGCTCCTGGTCCTCGTACTGGCGCGGGTAGCCCTGCCCGGGGCGGGTCTCCACGTTGTTGAACCACACGTACTCGACGCCGCTGCGGTTCGTCCACGCCTGCTTGCACGTGACCGAGCAGGTGTGGCACCCGATGCACTTGTCGAGGTTCATCACCATCGACATCTGCGCCATCACGCGCATCTAGTAGGTCACCTCCTGGGAGCGGCGGCGGATCACGGTGACCTCGTCGCGCTGGTTGCCGGTGGGGCCGAGGTAGTTGAACGCGAACGACAGCTGCGCGTACCCGCCGATGAGGTGGCTCGGCTTGATCAGCAGGCGGGTGAGGGAGTTGTGGATGCCGCCGCGGCGGCCGGAGGTCTCTGAGCGCGGGACGTCGATCAGCCGGTCCTGCGCGTGGTACATGTACACCGTCCCCTCCGGCATCCGGTGGGAGACGATCGCGCGGGCGACGACGACGCCGTTGCGGTTGACGGCCTCGATCCAGTCGTTGTCGCGGACGCCGATCTTGGCGGCGTCCTCGGCGCTCATCCAGATGTTCGGGCCGCCGCGCGACAGCGAGAGCATGAACAGGTTGTCCTGGTACTCGGAGTGGATCGACCACTTGTTGTGCGGGGTGAGGTACCGGACGGTCAGCCCCAGCTCACCGGTCTCCCCCACCTCGGGCTCGCCGAACAGCGCCGTCATGTTCAGCGGCGGCCGGAACGTCGGCAGCTGCTCGCCGAGCTCCTCCATCCAGTCGTGGTCGAGGTAGAAGTGCTGCCGCCCGGTGAGGGTGTGCCAGGGCTTGAGGCGCTCGACGTTGATGGTGAACGGCGAGTAGCGGCGCCCGCCGCTCTCCGACCCCGACCACTCCGGCGACGTGATGACCGGGACGGGCCGGGCCTGGGTGTCGGCGAAGGTGATCTGCTTGCCCTCGTGCTCGGCGGCGAGGTCGGCGAGCCGGGAGCCGGTGCGCCGCTCCACGGCCCGGAACCCCTGGGTGGCCAGGTGCCCGTTCGTCGTCCCGGACAGGGCGAGGATCATCTCGCAGGCGTGGACGTCGCGCCGCAGCGACGGCCGCCCGTCGGCCGGGCCGCCCCGGACGACGCCGTTCTTGTGCTTGAGGTACTCGACCTCGCGTTCCAGGTCGAACGTGACGCCCTTGGTGGTCGCGCCGAGCCGCTCGGCGAGCGGGCCGAGCGCCATCATCTTCGCGGCGACCGCCGGGTAGTCGCGCTCCACCGGCACGAGCTTCGGCAGCGTCACGCCGGGCACGGGCTCGCACTCCCCCTTCGCCCAGTCGGCGACGCGGCCGTGCGGCGTGGCCATCTCGTCGGGGGTGTCGTGCAGCAGCGGCACCGCGACGAGGTCCTTGCGGACGCCGAGGTGCCGCTCGGCGAGCCGGCTGAACGCGACCGCGATGTCCTGGAAGGCCCGCCAGTCGCTGCGGGTCTGCCACGGCGGTGAGATCGCCGGGTTGAACGAGTGCACGAACGGGTGCATGTCGGTGGTGTTGAGGTCGTGCTTCTCGTACCAGGTCGCCGCCGGCAGGACCACGTCGGAGTAGATCGTGGTGCTGGTCATCCGGAAGTCGAGCGACAGCAGCAGGTCGAGCTTGCCGGCCGGGGCGTCCTCGTGCCAGACCACCTCCTTCGGGCGGTTCGCCGGTTCGGTCTCGCTCGCGCGCACGGCGTTGTCGGTGCCGAGCAGGTGCTTGAGGAAGTACTCGTTGCCCTTGGCGGACGAGCCGAGGAGGTTGGCCCGCCACACGCTGAGGACGCGGGGGAAGTTCTCCGGGGAGTCGGGGTCCTGGCAGGCGAACTTGAGCCGTCCGGCCTTCAGCTCGTCCACGACGTGCTCGGCGGGCTGCCGGCCGGCGGCCTCCGCCTCGTCGGTCAGGTCCAGGGGGTTGCGGTCGAACGTCGGGTAGGACGGCATCCAGCCGAGCCGGGCGGCCTGCGCGATGACGTCCGCGGTGGACCGGCCCGTGAGCTGCCCGGCGGCGCCGCCCGGCGGCCGCGCCGCCGAGAGGGTGTCGGCGCCGAAGTGGTCGTAGCGGAACTGGTCGGTGTGCAGGTACCAGAACGCCGTGCTGATCATCTGGCGGGGCGGCCGGGACCAGTCCAGCGCGCCCGCGAGCTGCGCCCACCCGGTCACCGGGCGGCACTTCTCCTGCCCGACGTAGTGCGCCCAGCCGCCGCCGTTGACGCCCTGGCAGCCGGTCAGCGTCGTCAGCGCCAGGAACGCCCGGTAGATCGTGTCGGAGTGGAACCAGTGGTTGGCGCCGGCGCCCATGATGATCATCGAGCGGCCGCGGGACTCCTCGGCGTTCGCGGCGAACTCCCGCCCGATGCGCTCCGCGGCCTGCGCGGGGACGCCCGTGATGGCCTCCTGCCACGCGGGGGTGCACGGCTGCGACGCGTCGTCGTACCCGGACGGCCACGAGCCGGGCAGGCCGTCCCGGCCCACCCCGTACTGGGCGAGCAGCAGGTCGTAGACGGTCGTGACCAGGTGGCCGGCCACGTTCCGCACCGGCACGCCGCGCCGGATCGTGCCCGGCGAGCCGCCGGGTCCGTCGAAGCGGGCCAGCTCGACCTCCACGGCGTCGCCGCCGGGGCCGCCCCCGACCGACAGCAGCGGGTCGGCGTCGCCGAGGTCGAGGTTCCACCGGCCCTCGCCCGACTCGCCGTACCGGAAGCCCAGCGACCCGTTCGGGACGAGGGGGTGCCCGGTGTTCGCGTCCAGGACCACCGTCTTGAACGCGGCGTTCTCCGAGCCCGCCTCGGCACCGGGCAGGTCGGCCGCGGTGAGGAACTTGCCCGGGACGTACGCGTCGCCGTGCTTGTCCACCCGCACCAGGAACGGCAGGTCGCTGAAGCGCTTGACGTAGTCGGTGAAGTACGGGACCTGCCGGTCGACGAAGAACTCCTTGAGGACGACGTGGCCCATGGCCATCGCCAGGGCGCCGTCCGTGCCGGGCTGGGCGGCGAGCCACTCGTCGGCGAACTTGACGTTGTCGGCGTAGTCGGGCGACACCGCGACGACCTTCTGGCCCCGGTAGCGGGCCTCGGTCATCCAGTGCGCGTCGGGCGTCCGCGTCACCGGCACGTTGGAGCCCCACATGATGAGGTATCCGGCGTCCCACCAGTCCCCCGACTCGGGGACGTCGGTCTGGTCGCCGAACACCTGCGGGGACGCGACGGGAAGGTCGGCGTACCAGTCGTAGAACGACAGCATCGTCCCGCCGATCAGCGAGATGAACCGCGAGCCCGACGCGTGCGACACCATCGACATCGCCGGGATCGGGGAGAAGCCGGCGACGCGGTCGGGCCCGTACTCGGCGATCGTGTGCACGTGCGCGGCGGCGACGATCTCGGTCGCCTCGTCCCACGTGGCCCGCACCAGCCCGCCGCGGCCGCGCGCCGCCTTGTACGCGCGGGCCTTGTCCGGGTCGGAGACGATCTCCCGCCACGCCTCCACGGGGTCGCCCGTCCGGGCCCTGGCCTCCCGGTACATCTCCAGCAGGACGCCGCGCACGTAGGGGTAGCGCACCCGGGTGGGCGAGTAGGTGTACCAGGAGAACGACGCGCCGCGGGGGCAGCCGCGGGGCTCGTACTCCGGCCGGTCGGGGCCGACCGAGGGGTAGTCGGTCTGCTGCGCCTCCCAGGTGATGATGCCGTCCTTGACGTACACCTTCCACGAGCACGACCCGGTGCAGTTCACCCCGTGGGTGGAGCGCACCACCTTGTCGTGCGACCAGCGGTCACGGTAGAACGCGTCGGCCCCGCGTCCGCCCGCCTTCGTCATCGTCCGGAGATCCGGCGACACCCGGGCGCGGGTGAAGAACCTGCGGGTTCCCACCAGCGCCTCTTCCAGCGGCCCGTCCAGACCCGGCCGGCCCTCGGTCGAACTCACCCTCGAATCCCCTCTTCCCGCATCGCCGTGCCCATCAGCCGTTCCGCTCGCTCACCACGGCCCGCTGGACGACGGTCGCGGTGAACACCGCGGCCGCCGCCGCCACGAGGGCGAGGAGGACGAACCCCACAGCATAGGAGCCGAAACTGCCGTAAATGGAGCCCATAACCAACGGCGGGACGAACCCGCCCAGACCACCGGCCGCGCCGACCACCCCGGTGACCGCGCCGACCTTGTTCGCCGGGGCGAGCCTCGCCACCAGCGCGAACGTCGCTCCGCTACCGGCGCCGAGCGCCGCCGCCATCGCCAGGAACGCGATCGTCCCGAGCGGCATCAGCGGCGGCGAGAACGCCTGCACCACCGCGCCGACGACCACCACCACCAGGGAGGCCACCATGACCCGCACCGCGCCGATCCGGTCGGACAGCCACCCGCCGATGGGCCGCATCAGGACCGCCAGCAGCACGAACCCGGCCATCCGGTTCGACGCGTCCGCCTGCGACAGGTCGTACTCCTCCTTCAGGTAGGTCGGGAGGTACACCGAGAACGCCACGTAGCCGCCGAAGGCCACCGCGTACAGCGCCGACATCTGCCAGGTGACCGGGAGCCTCGCCGTCGCCGCCAGCCGCTTGCCGAGCGGAGCGTCGGGCATCGTGCGCCCGGGCGCGTCCCGCACGACGAGCCACGCGGCCACGGCGTAGGCGGCGAGCACCACTGCCATCAGCTGGAACGGGAACTCCATCCCGCGCGAGTCGACCAGCGGGACCGTCGTCAGCGCGGTGATCGCCGTGCCGCCCATCCCGGCGCCGAAGATCCCGATCGCCAGCCCCCGCCGCTCCGGCGGGAACCACGCGTTCACGAACGGCACGCCCACCGCGAACACGGTGCCGCCGACACCGAGGAAGAACCCGCCGACCAGCAGCGACACCAGTGACGAGTTCCCCCAGAGCCCGAGGTAGAGCACGGGCACGATCGTGATGGCCGACAGCGCCGGGAACATCACCCGCCCGCCGAACCTGTCGGTCAGCGCGCCCACCGGGATCCGGCCGACCGACCCCACGATCACCGGTACCGCGACCAGCAGCGACTGCTCGAAGGACGTCAGCCCCAGCGACTCCTGGAACCGGGGGGCGAGCGGGCTGAGCAGGGCCCAGGCCCAGAAGTTCAGGGCGAAGCCGAGGGTGGCCATCGCCAGCATGAGGACCGGCCGTCCCGCGCCCTCGGCGCGCCCCGGCCCCGGCGGTCCGGCACCGGTGTCCCGTCGCGTCTCCGTCACGTCCGCACCACTTCCGCCATCGCGATTCTCGACTGCCGGTGGGCCTTCCCGGCCCCACCCCGGGTAACCATGATCGGCTTCCCGGCGGTCTTCACCCTCTCCGACCGCCGCGGCCCCCGGGAAGGGACCTTGGTCCCCGGAGAGGTAGATCTCCCCGGGCGGTGCCCGGACACCCTCCGCCGGGCGGGCGGGATGACCTAACGTTGTCGGTATGCAGGCAGTTCACCGCCGGGGCGAGGCGGCCCAGTGACCGATCACCGCGAGCTTGTGGGGGCGTTGCGGCGGGCCGGGGCGAGCGGGGTCGACGACTCCGCGCTGGCGCGGGCGATGTACTCGTCGGACGCCTCGCTGTACCGGGTGCCGCCGCGGGTCGTGGTGACGCCCCGGGACGCGGGCGAACTGCCGGCGGTGCTGGGGGTGTGCCGCGAGGCCGGGGTCCCGCTGACGATGCGGGGC
>NZ_SMLC01000181.1 GCF_004349245.1 Actinomadura sp. 6K520
CGGCGCCGGACAGCGTCGCGGCCAGGTAGGCGCCGCTGAGCTGGGTGCGCGAGATCTCCAGATCGTGGATCAGCGGCTCGGTGAACACCGACAGCCCCGCCGTCTGCCCGGGACCGGTCAGCGCCAGCACGGCGGTGGCGCCGAACAGGATCCGCCACTGGGTCCGGCGGGTCGGTGCCGGTCGCCGGTGCGCGGCCGGACTGTGCGCCTCGGTCGCCTCGCTCAGAATCGCTCCCCATCCGTCTTTCGCGCCCGTGTGCACAGCCCCGCGTTCACACCCTCTTCTCACGCAAGAGTAGAGTGCTGTTGGAGTGGTCGGCGCCGCCCCGCCCCGTCGCCCGCAGGCGGGGCCGACCGACACGAGAGGGGTCATGCCGACCTACCGAATCCAGCCGCAGGAGGGCGCCCCCCAGACGGTGCAGGCACTCCCCCTCCGCACCGACGACGAGCAGGTCTACTTCGAGGATCGGCGACGGCGATCACGGTGAGGATCACGATCGACACCAGCGGCGCCGGAACGACCTTGGTGACGCGCGGGAACAGCACCATCAGCGTCAGCCCGGCCGCCGCCAGCGGGTAGACCGCCCAGGGAACGTCGCGCAGTTCGGGAACCTGCGCAAAGAAGGCGCCGGTAGAGGCCGGGGAGAGACGATGATCACACCGTCATCGCCAGTGCGCCGGGGAGTGCGTCGAACGCCTCCTCCACCCGGCGGGCCAGGATCGCGCGGCTCCACTTGCCGCGCCCGCCGCCCGCGCCGCGGCCGGCGGCCCAGTTCTTGGCGCCGCACCGGTAGGCGCCGAAGGCGAACTCTCCCAGCAGGCGGAGACGGACGTCCTCGCGTCCGTCGATGCCGAGCTTGGTCTCCAGTGCGGCGACGAGGCGTTCCTGGGCGTTGATGGACAACAGGGTGCTGGCGTCCCGCAGCGGGACGGGGACGTGGGAGATGAGCATCCGGGTCCTGACGATGCGGTCGTCCCACCCGCTGTCCATGCCGAGGATCGCGGCGGTGAGCGCGGCGCGCAGCGCCTCCACGACCGGCCCCTGCGGGTCGGTGCGCGAGAACTCGGCGATGTAGGCGTCCCACAGATCGGCCTCCGCGGCGACGGCGACCGCCTCCTTGGACGGGAAGTAGCGGAAGAACGTGCGGCGGGAGATCTCCACCTCGTCCACCAGGTCCTCGATCGCGGTCTCGTCGAAGCCCCGGTCGGTGAACAGTTCGAGCGCCGTGTCGACCAGTGCCCGGCGGGTGCGCAGCTTCTTGCGTTCGCGCAGGGGCAGCCCGCGATCATCCTGCGGGGCCTGTCCTGCCGGGGCGTTGGCGGTCATCGACCCAGTCTAGAGCCGCATCCGGCGATTGCCCCTCCACGCAAGATGCCTATTCAGGCGTTTGACACTTTGTGCCATTTTCTGTTTCCATCGGACGGGTCGGCCGCACGGCAACCCCGCCGAGGCCGCTTGGGTTCGGGGAGTTATTCCGTGCTGTTCCGGCTTCTGCACGTTCATCTGCGGCCGTATCGGGCCTCCGTCGCGCTGGTGGTGGTGTTGCAATCGGTACAGACGGCCGCCGCGCTGCTGCTGCCGACCCTGAACGCCGATCTGATCAACAACGGGGTCGTCCAGGGCCACACCGGCCATGTGCTGCGGGTCGGTGCCGTCATGACGGCGCTGACGCTGGTGCAGATCTTGGGCGCCTGCGCCGCCGTCTACCTCGCCGCGCGGACCGCCGAGGGGCTGGGCCGGGATCTGCGCGCCGCCGTGTTCGCGAAGGTCCAGACGTTCTCGGTCCGTGAGGTCGGCCGCTTCGGTGCGCCGTCGCTGATCACCCGGACGACCAACGACGTCGACCAGATCCTGATGCTGGTGCTGATGGCGTTGACGATGGTGGTGGTCGCGCCGTTCATGGGTGCCGGCGCACTGGTGCTCGCGCTGCGCCAGGACGCTCCGCTGTCGCTGCTGCTGCTCGTCGTGCTGCCCGCGCTGACGGTGACCGTCGTCCTGCTGATGCGGGCGATGGGGCCTCTGTCGGCGTCGCAGCAGGAGCGCATCGACCGGGTCAACCGGGTGGTGCGCGAGCAGATCACCGGCGTGCGGGTCGTGCGGGCCTTCGTCCGCGAGGACCACGAGCGGCGGCGGTTCGCCGAGGCCAACTCCGAACTGCGGGACGTGGCGCTGCGCCTAGGACGTATCCAGTCGCTGATGATGCCGGCGGTCACGATCGTCACCGAGGTCTCCGCCGTCGCCGTGGTCTGGTTCGGCGGGCACCGCGTCGCCGGAGGGGACATGCAGATCGGGTCGCTGCTGGCGTTCCTGCAGTACCTGATGCAGATCCTCGGCGCGGTGATGATGGCGGCGATCGCGTTCATCATGGCGCCGCGCGCCCGGGTGTGCGCCGCACGCGTCCGGGAGGTGCTGGACACCGTACCGAACATCCCGCCGCCCAGACCCCGGCCGCCCGTCCTCGCCCCCGGCGCCGCCCGGCGACCGGCCGGCCACCTGGAGGTCCGCGACGCCGAGTTCGGGTACCCGGGTGCGGAGGAGCCCGTGCTGCGCGGGGTGAGCCTGGTCGCCCGGCCGGGCGAGACCACCGCGGTCATCGGTTCCACCGGCAGCGGGAAGACCACGCTGATCAACCTGGTGCCGCGGTTGTTCGACGTCACCGGCGGCGCGGTGCTCATCGACGGGACCGACGTGCGCGACCTGGACCCGTCCGCACTGGCCGGGATGATCGGGCTCGTGCCGCAGAAGCCGTACCTGTTCTCCGGCACGGTCGCGTCCAACCTGCGCTACGGCGACCCGGACGCCACCGACGCCGACCTGTGGCACGCTCTGGACGTCGCCCAGGCGCGCGAGTTCGTCGAGGCCATGCCCGGACGACTCCAGGCGCCCATCGGGCAGGGCGGCGGCAACGTCTCCGGCGGCCAGCGCCAGCGCCTCGCGATCGCCCGCGCCCTGCTGGTCCGGCCGAAGATCTACCTGTTCGACGACGCCTTCTCCGCGCTCGACCACGCCACCGACGCCGCCCTGCGCGACGCGCTCGCCGGCGAGACGGGAGACGCGGCCGTCGTCACCGTCGCCCAGCGGATCTCGACCATCACCGGCGCCGACCGGATCGTCGTCCTCGACCAAGGCCGCGTCGCCGGCACCGGAACCCACCCCGACCTCATCGAGGGCAACGCCACCTACCGGGAGATCGCCCTGTCCCAATTCTCTGCGCAGGAGGCCATGTGAGCGAGGACCCCTCCCGCGAGAAGGCCGTCGAGTTCCGCCGTTCCGGCCTGCGGCTGCTGCGGACGATGGGCGCCGACGGGAAGCTGCTGGCCGTCACGCTGGTCCTGGTCGTCACGAGCATCGCCCTGTCGGTCACCATCCCCCGGATGCTCGGGCAGGCCACCGACCTGGTGTTCGACGGTGTCACCGGCGGCGCCGTCGACTTCGCCGCGGTCGGCCGGATCCTGCTGACCGCACTGGCCGTGGCCGGCGCCTCGGCCGCGATCCACCGCGTCCGCGGCCGGCTGGCCGCCGTCATCGCACACCGCACGGCCTACCGGCTGCGAGAGCAGGCCGCCGGCAAACTCGAAAGGCTCCCCCTGAGCCACTACGACGGCCACAGCCGCGGCGAGATCCTGTCGCGCATCACCAACGACATCGACAACATCGCCGAGACCCTGCAGAACGGGCTCGGCAAGATCATCTACTCGCTGCTCACCCCGGTCTTCGTGCTGGCGATGATGCTGTGGCTGTCGCCCCTGCTGACCCTGGTCGCCCTGCTCACCGTCCCGGTCGCGGCACTGGCCACCGCCCGCATCGGCAAACGCGCCCAGCCGCAGTTCGTCCGCAAATGGGACGCCACCGGACGGCTGAGCGGACACATCGAAGAGATGTACACCGGCCACGCCCTGGTGCAGACCTTCGGCCGCCAGGACCAGGCCATCCGCACCTTCACCAGGCACAACGACGACCTGTACGCCGCCGGCTGGCGCGCCCAGTTCGTCTCCGGCGTCATCGAACCCGCCCTGACCTTCGTCGGCCACCTCAACTACGTGCTCATCGCGGTGATCGGCGGCCTGCGCATCGCCTCCGGATCGCTGTCCATCGGCGAAGTGCAGGCGTTCATCCAGTACACGACCCAGTTCAACCAGCCGATCGCGCAGATGGCGGCGCTGGCGAACATGGTGCAGTCCGGCGTCGCGTCCGCCGAACGGGTCTTCGAACTGCTCGACGCCCCGGAGGAAACACCCGATCCCCCCGCCCCACCGCGACCCGCGCCCCGCGTCCAAGGCCGGGTCTCATTCGAGCAGGTGTCCTTCCGCTACCGACCCGACGAACCACTCATCGAGGACCTCTCCCTCACCGTCGAACCCGGACGCACCGTCGCGATCGTCGGCCCCACCGGCGCCGGCAAGTCCACCCTCGTCAACCTGCTCATGCGGTTCTACGACGTCACCGATGGCCGCATCACGGTCGACGGCACCGACATCACCGCACTCCCCCGCGCCGAACTCCGCCGCCACATCGGCATGGTCCTCCAGGACACCTGGCTCCACCACGGCACCATCGCCGACAACATCGCCTACGGCCACGGCACCGCCCCGCGCGACAAGATCGTCCAAGCCGCCCGCGCAGCCCACGCCGACCACTTCATCCGCACCCTGCCCGACGGTTACGACACCCTCATCGACACCGAAGGCGGCGGGCTCAGCGCCGGCGAGAAACAGCTCATCACCATCGCCCGCGCCTTCCTCACCGAACCGGCCATCCTCATCCTGGACGAGGCGACCAGCTCGGTCGACACCCGCACCGAAATGCTCGTCCAGCAGGCCATGACCGCACTCCGCCAAGGACGCACCGCCTTCGTCATCGCCCACCGCCTCTCGACGATCCGCGACGCCGACCACATCCTGGTCATGGACGCCGGACGCATCGTCGAGCAGGGCACCCACGACGACCTCACCGCCGCCGACGGTGCCTACGCCCGCCTGCACCACGCCCAATTCGCCCGGCCACCCCGGGTCCCGTAACGCAGGTGCGACAGGCCGTGAACGAGACCGCGCAGGACATCAGCGGGCAGCGGGAGACGGGGCCTTCCGGTGGTGACACCGTCGACGGTCCCGGTGCCGGGTCATCGCCGGTGAAGCCGATCCCACCGAGGACGCCGATCGGCCACGGCCGTCCTTCGACGGCCTGGGTGGGGGAGTTCCCGCCGTCAGCCGTTGGAGGTGCTGACCGGCAGGTCCGGCAGATGCTGCCACAGCTCCCGCAGATGCGGGAATGAGCGCTCCGGCAACCGCTCCAGCGCGGCCAGGACGTCCGGCCGGGCCCCGGCGTTGCGGGCCGCAGTGATGATCTGGTCCCGTGTTACTGGGCCGTCTCCGAAAACACTGTCGATGCTCTCCGCGATCTCAAGACGCGTCACGACCATAGTGATTCTCTCCGCTGTGCGATCTGGGATGCGGCTGGGCACGACCGCATCCGGTCGGGCCGCCGTGTGGGTTTCGATGGCGGCGTCACCGCGGTGCCGGGCTCGGAGGGGCAGCCGGCACCGCGGGACACCGGAGGCGGATCAGGGGGTCTCCGCCGACTCTACTCTAACGTAAGAGTAATCATCGAGGATGGTTCTGCGGACGATTCCCTTATGAGAGGCGGCACTGACAATGTCCGCTCCATGCCTTTCGATACAGAGAGGCGATTTTCTGGCTTGCAAGGGTTGCCACAACAGACCATGGGGCCGGTGGTCAGCCGGCGAGCGCAGTACCACGCCTGGGCGGTACCAGAGTCAGCCGCTTCAGAAGTGGCGCCACTTGGACCGGGTCGCTGACGTCGGAAATGGGCTCTTCGTCACGGCACAGGACATATGTTCCCCAGGACGGCCGGAGGGTCAGGGCCGCCCCCTCGGCAGAGGTGCCGGTCGGGCCTTCGCCGAAGGTGCATTGAAGCCGCCAGGTCGGGCTCTGGGTGAGCGAGATGCGCACCCGGACCCCCGGCGCAGGGTCGATCCACCGGCCGTCAAGACACATCCGAACACGGACATCGTCATGGAGCGGCCGTAGTTCCACGGTCTTGAGCGCCACGTCGACGAGGTCAGAGTCCTCTTCGATGCCGATGAAAGGGACCTTGGTGGTCACGTGGGCGCCGCCGCTGAGGAGGGGGCGTGCAAGCAGCGCGGCCATACGCCGCGCGTCCGCGCCGTGGCCCGTGACGTCGACGAGCAGGGACACCGATGCCGTGATTCGCCGCAGGTCCGGCAGTGTGGTCCTGTGCCGCAGGACCGGCGGAATGTCGAGGGTGGGCAAGCCGAGGGCGGCGCATTGGCGACGCAACTGCGTACCGCGCGAGCGGCTGGCCTTGTCGTAACCGCGGACGATGCCGATCACCCCGTTTCCGGCACCCGCAACGTCCGAGCTGTGAAGAGCGTGCTCGCTCAGCCATTTCAGGGTGGTGGCCGACAGAGCGCGGGTGGTCATCAGACCTCCTGGGAGGGTGTCATGGGGGGCAAGCGACTCGCGGGTCAGCGCGCCGAACAACTCCTGCATCACCGCTTCGACTAAGGCCAGCGCCGCTGACCGAGGTCCTGTGCCGCCAATGGGCGAGGCGAGCGCATTGGCGACCATGAGAACGTCGCGAGGAGGTCTGTGTTCAGTCGGGGACGCCTGCGGCGAGCATGGGGGTGAGGGTGAGGCCGGGGTGTTCGCGTTCGATGGCCCGCAGCCGCCACTTGTCGACGAACACCGCGATGAGCGAGCCGTCCAGGGAGCGGGTGAGGACCTCCACGCCGCGGCGGCCGGTCAGGGTCTCGGCGGATTCCTTGTCGGTGATCCGGGCGGTGGTGTAGTCGAGCCTGGTGAGATCGACCGGTGCGCCGAACTCGTCGGCCATCCGGGCGGTGACCACGTCGAACTGCAGCGGCCCGACGGCGGCCAGCACCGGCGCCTGGTCACCGCGCAGATCGCTGCGCAGCACCTGGACCACGCCCTCGCTGTCGAGCTGCTCGATGCCGCGGCGGAACTGCTTGGCCCGGCTGTTGTCGGTCGTCCTGGCCACCATGAAGTGCTCGGGGGCGAACGCCGGGATCGGGGGGAAGACCACAGGGGTCTTGACGTAGAGGGTGTCGCCCACGGTCAGGCCGGAGGCGTTCGGCAGGCCGATCACATCCCCCGGATAGGCCGCGTCCAGGGTGGAGCGGTCACGGCCGAACACCGTCTGGGCGTACTTGGTCGCCAGCGGCCGCCCACTCGGGGCATGGGTCACCGGCATGCCGCGCTCGAAGCGTCCTGAGCAGACCCGGATGAAGGCCAGCCGGTCGCGGTGCGCCCGGTCCATCCCGGCCTGCACCTTGAACACCTGCCCGGCGAACGGCGCCGACACCGCCCGCTCCTGCCCGGCCTCATCGGTACGCGCCGACGGCGCGGGCGCCAGCCGGCACACCGTTTCCAGCAGGGCTTGGACCCCGAAGTTGGGCAGCGCGGCCCCGAACAGGACGGGGGTGCAGGTCCCGGCGGCGAAGGCGTCCATGTCGAGGGTGGCGCCGATCTCGTCCAGCAGCGCCAGCTCCTCGACCGCGGTCTGCCACGCCTGGCCCTCCTGTTCGGCGGCCTGCTCGGCAGAGACGTGTTCGGCGATGGCGCGGGTGGCGCCGCCGGGGGTTCGGCGGAACCGGGTGAAGGCGCCGTCGGCGCGGTCGATCAGCCCGCGAAAGTCGCCCGCGATGCCGACCGGCCAGTTCATCGGTGCCGGGCGCAGCCCGATGCGCTGCTCGACCTCGTCCAGCAGTTCCAGGGGTTCGCGGCCGGGGCGGTCCCACTTGTTGACGAACGTGATGACGGGGATGCCGCGGTGGCGGCACACGTCGAACAGCTTCAGCGTCTGCGCCTCCAGGCCCTTGGCCGAGTCCAGCAGCATGATCGCCCCATCCACGGCCGCCAGCACCCGGTAGGTGTCCTCGGAGAAGTCCGCGTGACCCGGGGTGTCCAGCAGGTTCAGCAAGGCGCCGTCGTATTCGAACCGCAGTACTGACGAGGTGATGGAGATGCCGCGCGAGCGCTCCATGTCCATCCAGTCCGACCGCACCCCGCGCCGCCCCGACTTGCCGTGCACCGCCCCCGCTTCGTCAATGGCCGCCGCGTGCAAAGCGAGGGCCTCGGTCAGCGTGGACTTGCCCGCGTCCGGGTGACTGATCACCGCGAACGTCCGCCGCCGCGCCGCCTCCGCCACCACGTCCGGCGCCGTGCCCGCGCCGCCGCTCATCGCCGCCCCCTCTCGTACTCCGCCTCACCGGTCCACCCGGCCGGGCTGCCAGAGGCGGCCGCTGGGTTTTCCGGCGCCGAGGCCCGCTCCGAACCCGCCCGGTCCGACAATTCACGATCAAGATTGGTGGCCAGGCCCTCGGCGATCTGCAACCGTTCGCGCAGCAGAGCGCACCGCCAGTCGATCTCCGTGCACCAGGTGCTCAGCCTGTCGACCAACTCCCGCCGCTCCTGCGGTGCCGGATCCGCGGCAAGGCCGCTCAGCACGGTGAGCAGCAACCGCGTCTCCTCCAGTGTGAACTCCAGCGACTTCATCCGCTTGATCAGTTCGAGCCGGGCCGCGTCAGCCTCGTTGTACACCCGAAAACCACCGCGCGTCCGCGCGGACGGCGTCACCAAGCCGACCTCCTCGTAGTAACGGATCGTGCGCAGCGACAACCCTGTCCGCTCGGCCACCTCGCCGATCTGCATCCGCCCACCACCTGACGACCCGTTCGCAGCCAACCTAACCTTACGTTAGAGTACCTTGTGTGCAGGATCGGCCGGAGGCACATTCGCCGATCTTGCGCCGTTCTCGCGCCGTCGCCTGCAGGGCGTGCTCGCGGCGGCGCGGGGACATCCACTTACACCCACACCGAACTTCGAGGCGCGGATCGCCGTTCGCGCGGCCAAGCCACGCACAGCACCCCATTTCAGAGGCGGTGCGCCGAACCGCCATGGACGACGACCCCTCTACGTAGGCGTACTGACAGCTACACTTCCGTAACGTTAGAGTAGAGTCGAAACGGCCGGCCTGGTCCCACACCGGATCCTGTCGCCTCCCAACAGGGCACAACGCCCGTTCAGGCCGGAAAGGCGCGAGATGTTCACCTTCAGGCATGCCGCCGGATCCGATGTCGGACTGCGGCGGCAGACCAACCAGGACTCGGCCCTGGCGAGCGACCGGCTACTCGCGGTCGCGGACGGCATGGGCGGTCACGCCGGGGGCGACGTGGCCAGTTCTATCGCGATCAACTGCCTGGCCCGCATGGACCGATCCCTCGACGCCACGCCCATGGCCGCCCTGGAACAGGCCGTCGAAGCCGCCGGACGAGGACTGCGGAAGAACGTCACCCGCTCACCCGCCCTGGCGGGCATGGGAACCACGCTCACCGCGATTCTCCTCGACCGGCGCCGCATCGCGCTCGCCCACATCGGAGACTCCCGCGCCTACCTGCTGCGCTCGGGCCGACTTCACCGGCTCACCACCGACCACACGATGGTGCACAGCCTGGTCCAGGACGGCCACATCACCGCCGAGGAGGCGGCCCGGCACTCGCACCGCTCCGTGCTCACCAGGGCGCTCGACGCGATCAGCGCCGCGAAACCGGACCTGTCCATGCACGACGTCCAGCCCGCAGACCGGTACCTGCTCTGCTCGGACGGCCTGTCGGGAACCGTGCCCGAGGACAGGCTGCGCAACGTCCTCGCCGACTGCGCCGACCCCGCGATCGCCGTCCAGGAACTGATCAACGCAGCCTACCTACAAGGGGCACCCGACAACGTCACCTGCGTCGTCGCCGACGTACACGACACCCAGGGCGAGCCACGGGACGAGCCGCAGCGGGAGGCCCGCGCCGGCGCGGTCGAGAACCTCGCAGATCACTGCTGAAGGCCCGGCCGCGCGTGGCTGAGCGCCGGTCTCGGGCGGTTCCGAGCGCCGTTATGCGGTGCTGCAGCAGGTCACCGGCAGCGGGGTCCGACGGCGGGTGACTTGCCGACCGTCACCTGTAGCCGACGAAGGCGAGGATGACCCACACCGGTCACGGGTGCAGGACGTTGGCTCGCCACATCGGGGTGGCTTAGCTCCGGGCTGTCTGCGCGGTGGCGGGGCCGACCAGGCTGGTGGCGCCGGGGACGGCGTCGAAGGCCGCCCGGATCCGGTCGGCGAGCACCTTCCCGCCCCCGCGTTTGCGGTCGGAGATCCAGTCTCTGGCGCCGCAACGGTAGGCGCCCAGAGCGATTTCGACGGCCAACCGGAGGCGCAGGTCCTTTGCGTCGATGCCCAGCCGGGGCGCGAGCATTGTGATCAGGCGGTCCTGTGTCCGCGCGGCGAGCATCATGCTCGCCGCCCGCAGTTCCGGGGTGCGTCCCATGAGCGCGCGGGTACGGAAGAGGCGCTCAGGCCAGTCGCCGGGCAGGCTGCCCGTGACTTCCACGAGCGCGTCGCGCAAGGTCGCCAGGATTTCCCCGTCCGATGCGCTCCGGTCGACGGCGTCGATGTAGGCGTCCCACAGTTCGGCCTCGGCTGCGACTGCCACCGCTTCCTTGGACTCGAAGTACCGGAAGAACGTCCGTTTGGACACCTGCACGGACTCGACCAGCTCGTCGAGCGTGGTCGCGTCGTAGCCCTGCTCATGGAACAGCCGCAGAGCGGACTCGGCGAGATCTTGGCGAGTGCGCTGCTTCTTGCGCTCCCGGAGGGAGGGTGCCGCGGCGGTTTGACCTGACATAACGCCACCCTAACGCGAAGGCAACCAAGGCACAATAGCCCCTCAAAGGCTATCGCCTCTTGACGCCATTTGCCGCCGAGTGCCATTATTTGCGGAAGTCGTCCATCACCGAAGGAGCCTCATGACCACCGCGACACTCGAACACCCTTTAGCGAGACGGCCGAACCCCGGCCCGGCCGTCCAGGCCACGCTCATCGCCGCCGCCCTGCTGCCCATGCTCGGCGGCGCCACCATCGCCCCTGCTCTCCCCGAGATCCGGGACGTATTCGCGGGCACGCCGAACGCGCCGCTGCTCACCGGGATGGTCCTGTCCACACACGCACTGGCACTCATGCTGCTGTCTCCGCTCGCCGGATGGCTCGGCGACAGCACCGGCCGCAAACCCACGCTGCTCGCGGGACTGGCCGGCTTCGCCCTCGCCGGCACCAGCGGGGCATGGCTGCCGGACCTCCCTTCCATCCTGGTCGGCCGGTTGGTGCTCGGCGCCAGCATCGCCCTGCTGATGACCAGCATGACCGGCCTGGTCGGGGACCTGTTCGACGAGGAGTCCCGGCGTAGGCTGCTCAGCCGCCAGCAGGCCGCAGGCACAGGCGGCGGCCTGCTGTTCATGCTCGGCGCGGGCGCACTCGCCACGGTCGGATGGCGGGAGGCGTTCCTGATGTATCTCGTCGGAGCCGTTGTGCTGCTGCCGGCCTTGCTCTTCGTACCATCGCCGCGGGCGCCCGCCACCACGGCGGGCAGGGGGCCGACGAGCAACGACCGGCTCGGCCTGTGGATGGTCGCGCCGGTCGCCGCGATGTTCCTGGTTCAAGCGATCTTCTACGTCGTCCCCACGCAGATACCCGGGCTGTTCGCCCGAGACTTCGGCGCCGGCCCGTTCCAGATCTCGGCCGCCCTGTCGTTCATGATGCTGACGATGCTCCCGGTCTCGCTGCTCTATCCACGACTCAGCAGGCAGGCGAGCGGCCCCGCCCTCGTCGCGGCCGCCTTCACCGCCCCCGCCGCCGGATTCGTCGTCCTGGCCGTGGCGGACGCCCGCTGGACGATCGTGGCCGGTCTGACGATCATCGCCGCCGGAATGGCGCTCGCCATGCCGAACCTGAACAACTGGATCATCTCCAGCACCCGCGACGAGGTGCGTGGCCGGGCCGTCGGCATGCTCACCACCGCCCTGTTCGCCGGCCAGTTCCTCTCCCCCGTACTCACCCAGCCGGTCATCAACGCCGTGGGCCTCCGGGCGGTCTTCTCCGGCCTCGCCGTGATCTCGGCGGTGACCGCGCTCGGCTACGCAACCCTGGCCCGGCACAGGAAACAGGGCCTGAACCACTCCCCACCGCCTGCTCGGTCGGTACGGGACGCCGGATTCTCCGCACGTCACTCATCAGCGTAAAAGCATGGCCGACCTCAGCCTCTCAGGCGCCCGGAGGCAACCGCACCCCTCACTCTTCTCTAACGAGAGGGTATATTTCGGTGCGACGAGGAGCGGCGCATGCCCGCTCCGCCTCCCCGCGACCACTCATGCCCAGCGGGTCAGCGGACGACGGCGCGGGCGAAGCCACCAAGGTCGGTGACTGTCGTCGAGTCATCCAGGCCACAAGAACGGATCGAGATGGGCGCACTGTTCGAGGAACTCGTTTGGTGTCCGACGCCGATGGGCGCCCTCAGCCTGCGGCGGCGGCGGGACCCTTCCCTGCGGGTGGACGTCTACGAGGTCAAACTCGACGATGACTTCCTCATGTCGAGCCTGTGGACGGTCGGAGAAACAGAACTCGCCCGGCTCGGCCTGGCCGCGGCGCAAGGAACCGGCCTTGATGTCGTCGTCGGCGGCCTCGGGCTCGGCTACACCGCCGGCGCCGTCCTGGACGAGCCCCGGGTGCGCTCGCTGCTCGTGGTAGAGGCACTCGCCGAGGTGATCGACTGGCATCACGCCAGACTGGTGCCGCTCGGGGAACGGCTGACCACCGATGAGCGCTGCCGGCTGGTGCACGGCGACTTCTTCGCCATGGCCTCGTCACCGGCCAGACCCGACTCGCGGACATCCGAAGGCCGCTTCCACGCCGTTTTGCTCGACATCGACCACTCACCGCGCCACACCCTCGACCCCGCCCATGCCGCGTTCTACCGGCAAGGCCCCCTCAGCCGCCTCGCCGCGCGGATCCACCCGGGCGGCGTCTTCGCCCTGTGGTCGAACGAGCCCCCCGACGAGGCGTTCACCGCCGTCCTGCGCGGCGCCTTCGCCGAAGCGGCGGCGCACGTCGTGGAGTTCCCCAACCCCATCCAGGGCGGCACCTCCGCCAATACCGTGTACGTCGCACGCACCCCCGAGGCCAAGGACGAGACCAGCCAGCCATGACCGATCCCGCCACCGGCCACACCGCCGACCCGGAGATCCAGCGCGAACGCGCCCGTCTGGCCGAGGCACTGGCCGCGCTGCGCCGTATGCACCACGACCTCGTCACCACCGAATCGCAGGTGACGGCCGCGACCGAGGACAACGACAATTTCGCCGAGCGGCTCTTCCTGCGGCAGGCCCGCGAGCGGCGCGCCCTGGCCCTGGTCGACCTGCCCGAGGTGCCGCTGTTCTTCGGCCGCCTCACCTTCGAGCCGGGAGCGATCCGCGCGGCCGACCCGCACCACCCGGTCGGCGCGACGCCCGGCGACCGTCTCTACATCGGCCGCCGGCACGTGCACGACGGCGCCGGCCGCCCCATGGTCATCGACTGGCGGGCGCCGATATCGGCGGCGTTCTACCGCGCCACCCGCGACGACCGCCACGGGGTGCTGGCACGGCGCCGCTACGGCTTCTCCGCCGCCGCGGAACTCACCGGGTACGAGGACGAGCCGCTCACCGGCCCCGGCGACGGCCGCACCGGCGACTACCTGGCCACCGAGATCGAGCGTCCCCGGTCCGGGCCGATGCGCGACATAGTCGCCACCATCCAGCCCGAGCAGGACGATCTGGTGCGCGCCCCGCTGGACACCACGCTGTGCGTGCAGGGCGCGCCCGGAACCGGCAAGACCGCCGTGGGCCTGCACCGCATCGCCTACCTGCTGTACAGCGAACGCGAGCGGCTCAGCCGCGGCG
>NZ_SMLC01000182.1 GCF_004349245.1 Actinomadura sp. 6K520
GGGCTGGGGCGGTGGTGCTCACCGGATATCTCCATTCTGGCCACTGCTCGTGGACCAATTGATACGTTGAGTAACGTCCGGTCGGGGAGAACCAAGTCGGCCGGGTCTACCGCCGGGCCGGCGGAATGTCAGGTCTGTGGAGCTGGCGTAAGACCGATGGGCAGCACTCTGTCCCTTGCCGTTGATTCGGGTCGGCTGCCGTCTGAGAAGCAGAAACCTCGACCTGTGAAGGTTGAAGCCCACTGTTTCAACAGGGGAAGAGGTCAATCGCGGTAGTCCCTTCCTGTGAGGGCGAGGAAGACGGTCTCCAGGCTGGGGCGCAGCTGGCTGGCGTCGGTAACGCCGACGCCAGCCGCAGACCCCAGCTCGACCAGTTCGCCGAGGAGGCCGTCGGGTTCGGCGGCGAACACGCGCACCTGGCCGTCGTTGATCTCGACCTTGCTGACGCCCTTACGGTCGGCGAGTGCCTTGATCTCCTTCGGCACGGGCGCGTCGTAGGTCACGGTGACGACGGTGTCGGCGCCGGCGCCGGACTTCAGCTGGTCCACCGTCCCGCTGGCGAGGATCCTGCCGTGGTCGACGACCGCGACCCTGTCGCAGAGGGCCTCGGCCTCCTCCATGTAGTGGGTGGTCAGCACGATGGTCTGCCCGGCGGCCTGCAGGCCGCGCAGCACCTCCCACAGGTTGGTCCGGGTCTGCGGGTCGAGCCCGGCGGTCGGCTCGTCGAGGAACAGCACCTCGGGGCCGTGCATGAGGGCCCGGCAGATCATGACGCGCTTGGCCTGCCCGCCCGAGATCTCGAACGGGTTGCCGCCGCGCTGGTCGGCCAGCCCGAACAGCTCCAGCAGCTCGGCCGCCCGCGCGCGTGCGTCGCGGGCGCCGAGCCCGAAGTAGCGGCCGCGGAACTCCAGGTTCTCGGCGACGGTCAGGTCGCTGTCGAGGGTGTTGTTCTGCGACACCACCCCGATCCGGCGCTTGATCTCGACGGCGTCGCGCACCACGTCCAGGCCGAGGACGTGCGCGCTGCCGCCGGTGGGGACGACGAGGGTGGTGAGCATCCCGATGGTGGTCGACTTGCCCGCGCCGTTCGGGCCGAGCAGCCCGAAGAACTCGCCGCGTGGTATGTCCAGGTCGATGCCCTGCACGGCGGGCACCGCCGGCCGCGGCCCGGACGGGGGATAGGTCTTCTCCAGGCCGGCCGTGCGAACGGCGGCCTCCGAGGGGTCGGTCATGCGCCTTCTCCCTCCGCTCCCTTTTCAGGGGTGCAGGTCTCTTGGTGGGGGTGGTTCTCGAACTGCTTGATCAAGCCGATCAGGAATCTGCGGACGGCGGCCTCGTCTCCCTCGTCCACGACGTCGTAGAGCCGCGCCAGGTCGCGGCCGATGGGCCCGGACTTCTCGGCGAGCAGCCGCCGGCCGGAGTCGGTGATGCGCAGCATCACGCCGCGCCGGTCCCGGTAGGAGCGCTCGCGCCGGACGTGCCCGTTGCGTTCCAGGGTGTCGACCACCGAGGTGACCGTCGCGGGGGTGACGAGCAGCCGCTTGGCGACCTCGCCGGGGCGCAGCCCGTCCTCGACGATGAGCAGCCGCAGCAGGAAGAACCCGGTCGGGCTGATGCCGTGCCGCTCGATGATCCGCCAGACGACCGGCCCGGACAGCCGCGAGGCCAGTCCGAACAACCGGCCGATCGGCCACTCCTCCATCGACGGGAACGCTGCCAGGTCGTCGAAGCCGAGGTTCTCCATGCGGGTGATGTTAGAGCCCTGATGATTAGAGGGCAAATCTTTAGATAACTAAACAGTTGCCCGGCATGGCGTCATTGTTGGTTGACGCGACGACCTTGGGCGGTTGAGTTGTATAGAAATCCATCGTCATGCATACTCTTACTCGTTGCTTCCGAAGGGCAGGGTGGACATGGGAATCCGGACGGCGGTCGCCGGCGCCAGCGGTTACGCGGGCGGCGAGCTGCTGCGCATCCTGGCGGGACATCCAGAGTTCGAGATCGGCGCGCTGACGGCGGGGTCCAACGCGGGCACCGAGCTGGGCGCGCACCAGCCCCACCTGCGATCCCTGGCCGGGCGCGTCCTGGCCGAGACAGACCCCGGCACGCTCGCCGGTCACGACGTCGTCTTCCTCGCGCTGCCGCACGGCCGGTCCGCGGAGATCGCCGCCCGGCTGGGCGAGGACGTCCTGGTCATCGACTGCGGCGCCGACCACCGGCTCGCCGACCCCGCCGCCTGGGAGACGTTCTACGGGACGCCGCACGCGGGCACCTGGCCCTACGGGCTCCCCGAACTGCCCGGGGCGAGGGACGCGCTGCGCTCCGCCCGGCGCGTCGCCGTCCCCGGCTGCTACCCGACCGCGGTGTCGCTCGCGCTGTTCCCGGCGTTCGCCGCCGGACTTGCCGAGCCCGACGTCGTCGTCGTCGCCGCGTCCGGCGCGTCGGGCGCGGGGCGTGCCCTCAAGCCGCACCTGCTGGGCAGCGAGGTCATGGGTTCGGTCTCCGCGTACGCCGCCGGCGGCGCGCATAGGCATACACCCGAGATGATCCAGAACCTGAGCGCGGTCGCGGGCGAGCCGGTCACGGTGTCGTTCACCCCGACGCTCGCCCCGATGAGCCGCGGCATCCTCGCCACCTGCACGGCCAAGGCCCGGCCGGGCGTCACCGCCGCGGCGGTCCGCGCCGCCTACGGTGACGCGTACGCCGGGGAGCCGTTCCTCGGCCTGCTGCCCGAGGGGCAGTGGCCCGCCACGTCGATGACGCTCGGCGCGAACACCGTCCTCGTCCAGGTCGCCCTCGACGAGCTCGCCGGACGCATCGTCGCGGTCGCCGCCGTCGACAACCTCGCCAAGGGCACCGCGGGCGGCGCGGTACAGAGCGCCAACATCGCCCTCGGCCTACCGGAAGAACTCGGGCTCACCACGATCGGAGTGTCCCCTTGAGCGTCACCGCCCCGCGGGGCTTCCGCGCCGCCGGCGTCGTCGCCGGGCTCAAGGACAGCGGTAACCGCGACCTGGCCCTCGTCGTCAACGACGGGCCGTCCCGCGCCGCGGCCGGGGTCTTCACCCGCAACCGCGTCAAGGCCGCGCCCGTGCTGTGGTCGGAGCAGGTCCTCAAAGGCGGCCGCGTCCGCGCGGTCGTGCTGAACGCCGGCGGCGCCAACGCCTGCACCGGCGCCCCCGGCTTCCAGGACACCCACGCCACCGCGGAGAAGGCCGCCGCGCTGCTGGCGGACTCCGCCGGCGAGATCGCGGTCTGCTCCACCGGCCTCATCGGCGAGCGCCTTCCGATGGACCGGCTGCTGCCCGGCGTCGGCAAGGCCGCCGCCGAGCTGTCCCGCGGGGACGGCGGCCTCGCCGCCGCCGACGCGATCCGCACCACCGACACCGTCGCCAAGATCTCCTTCCGGCAGGGCGCCGGCGGCTACATGATCGGCGCGATGGCGAAGGGCGCGGGCATGCTGGCCCCGTCGCTGGCCACCATGCTGTGCGTCATCACCACCGACGCCGACCTTCCCGCCGAGACGCTCGACCGGGCGCTGCGCGCGGCCACCTCCGTCACCCTCGACCGGCTCGACTCCGACGGCTGCATGTCCACCAACGACACCGTCCTGCTGCTGGCGTCCGGCGCCGCCGGGACCGCCCCGGGCGAGGACGAGTTCACCGCGCTGCTCACCGAGGTGTGCGCCGACCTCACCCGGCAGTTGCTCGTGGACGCCGAGGGCGCGTCCAAGGCCATCGCGATCGAGGTCGTCGGCGCCGCGAGCGACGACGACGCGGTCACCGTCGGACGCTCCATCGCCCGCAACAACCTGCTCAAGTGCGCCATCCACGGCGAGGACCCGAACTGGGGCCGGGTGCTGTCGGCGGTCGGCACCACCGACGCGGTGTTCGAGCCCGGCCACCTCAACGTCGCGATCAACGGCGTCTGGGTGTGCCGCAACGGCGCGTCCGGCGACGACCGCGACAAGGTCGACCTGCGCCCCCGCGACGTGACCATCACCGTCGACCTGTCGGCGGGCCCGCACAGCGCGACCGTCTGGACGACCGACCTCACGGCCGACTACGTCCACGAGAACTCGGCGTACTCGACATGAGCGCGATCACGTCGGGCGCGCAGATGCGCAAGAACCGCGCGGGCGTCCTGAGCAAGGCGGAGACGCTCATCAAGGCCCTGCCGTGGCTGGAGCGGTTCCACGGCAGGACCGTCGTGATCAAGTACGGCGGGCACGCGATGACCGACGAGGCCCTGCGGCACTCGTTCGCCGAGGACGTCGTGTTCCTGCGCTACGCCGGGCTGAAGCCGGTGATCGTGCACGGCGGCGGCCCGCAGATCAACGCGGCGCTCGCCCGCAACGGCATCGACTCGACGTTCACCGCCGGGCTGCGGGTGACCACGCCGGAGGCCATGGAGGTCGTCCGGATGGTGCTGACCGGCCAGGTGCAGCGCGACGTCGTCGGGCTGATCAACCGGCACGGGCCGTTCGCGCTCGGCATGTCCGGCGAGGACGCGAACCTGTTCACCGCCGAGCGCAAGCACGCGGTGGTGGACGGCGAGCCCGTCGACATCGGCCAGGTCGGCGAGATCGTCGAGGTGCAGGTCGGGGCGGTGCGGGCGCTGCTGGACGACGGCCGGATCCCGGTGATCTCCAGCATCGCGCGCGGCGACGACGGCGAGGTCTTCAACGTCAACGCCGACACGGCCGCGGCGGCGCTGGCCGTCGCGCTGGACGCGACGAAGCTGGTCGTGCTGACCGACGTCGAGGGCCTGTACGCGGACTGGCCGGACAGCGACGACGTGATCGACAGCCTCACCACCGACGAGCTGGCCGTGCTTTTGCCGGACCTGTCGGCGGGGATGGTGCCCAAGATGGAGGCGTGCCTGACCGCCGTGCGCGGCGGCGTGCCGCAGGCGCACGTGCTGGACGGGCGCGTCCCGCACTCACTGCTGCTGGAGATCTTCACCGACGAAGGGATCGGAACGATGGTGCTGCCCGGGACCCCGGGGGCGGAACTCCCATGAGCGAACTCAGGGAGCGGTTCGAGGCCGCGTTCATGCCGAACTACGGCGTCCCGCCGGTCGCGCTGGCGCGCGGGGAGGGCTGCCGGGTCTGGGACACCGCCGGCCGCGAGTACCTCGATCTGATCGCCGGGATCGCGGTCAGTTCGCTCGGGCACGGCCACCCCGCCCTCGTCGAGGCGGTGTCGGCGCAGGTCACGACGCTGGCGCACACGTCCAACCTGTTCCTGCACGAGCCGGAGGTGCTGCTCGCGGAGCGGCTGCTGGACCTGCTGGGCGGCGGCAGGGTGTTCCTCGCCAACAGCGGCACCGAGGCCAACGAGTGCGCGCTCAAGCTCGCCATCAAGCACGGCAAGGCCCGGGAGCGGGAGCACGGCGGCCGGTCGTACATCGTGGCGGCGGAGAACGGGTTCCACGGCCGGACCATGGGGGCACTGTCGCTGACGGGGAAGGCCGCGATCCGGGAGCCGTTCGGCCCGTTCGGAATCGACGTCCGGTTCGTCCCCTACGGCGACGCGGACGCGCTGAAGGCCGCGGCCGGCGACGACTGCGCGGCGGTCTTCCTGGAACCCACGCAGGGTGAGGCCGGGGTCGTCCCGCCGCCCGACGGGTACTTCGCCGCCGTCCGCGAGATCTGCGACGCCAGCGGCGCCCTGTTCGTCGCCGACGAGATCCAGTCCGCCATCGGCCGCACCGGCACCTGGTTCGCCTTCGAGCACGAGAACACGAAACCGGATGTGCTGACGCTCGCGAAGGGCCTCGGCGGGGGGCTGCCGATCGGGGCGTGCATCGCGTTCGGGCCGCACGGCGGGCTGTTCGCCAAGGGAGACCACGGCAGCACGTTCGGCGGGAACCCCGTCTGCGCCGTCGCCGCCCTCGCCGTCCTCACCACGATCGAGAAGGACGGCCTGCTCGCCAACGCGGCGTCGGTCGGGGAGACCCTGGCCGCCGGGCTCGGCGCCATCGACCATCCGCTGCTGGCGGGCGTGCGCGGACGCGGGCTCTGGCGCGCCGCCGTCCTCACCGGGCCGCACGCCCCCGCCGTGGAGGCCGCCGCCCGCGACGCCGGTTTCCTGATCAACGCGCTCCAGCCGGACGCGCTGCGGATGGCTCCGCCGCTCACCCTCACGGCCGGGCAGGCGCGGTCGTTCACCGACGCGTTCCCCTCGATCCTCGACGCCGCCGCCTCCGGAAGGGAGGGCTGACGATGACCAGGCACTTCCTCCGCGACGACGACCTCACGCCCGCCGAGCAGGCCGAGGTCCTGGACCTGGCGGCCCAGGTCAAGAAGGACCGGTTCGGGTTCCGGCCGCTCGACGGCCCGAAGTCCGCGGCGGTGCTGTTCGACAAGCCGTCCACCCGCACCCGGATCTCCTTCGCCGTGGGCATCGCCGAACTCGGCGGCCACCCGCTGATCATGGACGCGGGCACCAGCCAGCTCGGCCGCGGCGAGACCATCGCCGACACCGCCCGCGTCCTGGAACGCCAGGTCAGCGCCATCGTGTGGCGGACGGCGGGGCAGGAGCGCATCGACGAGATGGCCGCCGGCACCACCGTCCCCGTCGTCAACGCCCTCACCGACGAGTTCCACCCCTGCCAGGTCCTCGCCGACCTGCAGACCGTCCGGGAGGCGAAGGGCGGCCTCGCGGGCGCCGTCCTCGCCTACTTCGGCGACGGCGCCAACAACATGGCCCACTCCTACCTGCTCGGCGGCGCCACCGCCGGGATGCACGTCCGGATCGGCGCGCCCGCGTCCCTGCCGCCCGACCCCGCCGTCGTCGCCCGCGCCACCGAGATCGCCGCCGCGACCGGCGGATCGGTGACGGTGACCGACGACGCCGGCGAGGCCGCGGCCGGGGCCGACGTCCTCGCCACCGACACCTGGGTGTCGATGGGCCAGGACGGCAAGGACACCTCGCTGTACGAGCCCTACGCCGTCACCGAGGACCTGCTCGCCCGCGCCGCCTCCGACGCGATCGTCCTGCACTGCCTGCCCGCCTACCGCGGGAAGGAGATCGCCGCGTCCGTCCTCGACGGCCCGCAAAGCCGGGTCTGGGACGAGGCGGAGAACCGGCTGCACGCCCAGAAGGCGCTGCTCGTCTGGCTTCTGGAGCGCGCCCGGTGACGACCCCCATGACGAAGACCGCCCGGCACGCCCGGGTGATCGAGCTGCTGACCCGGCACCCCGTCCACTCGCAGGGCGAGCTCGCCAAGCTCCTCGCGGACGAGGGCGTCGACGTCACCCAGGCCACGCTCTCGCGCGACCTGGTGGAGATCGGCGCGGTGCGGCTGCGCGCCGACGACGGCAGCCTGATCTACGCCGTCCCCGGCGAGGGCGGCGAGCGGATCCGGCGGGCCCGCACCGGCACCGCCGAGACCTTCACCGGGCGGCTCTCGCGGCTCGCCGCGGAGCTGCTCGTCTCGGCCGAGGCATCGGCCAACCTGGTCATGGTGCGGACCCCGCCGGGGGCCGCCCAGTACCTGGCCTCGGCGATCGACCACGCCGAATGGCCGACCATCCTCGGCACCGTCGCGGGCGACGACTCCATCCTCGTCATCGCCCGCGACCCGAACGGCGGGGACGACGTCGCGCAGGCGCTCCTGCGGCTGACCGGCGGACGGGAACGACGAAGCTAGGGCCGCCCGGCCCGGTCCCAGCCAGCATCCACGGAAACTTCACACACGGGAGATAACGATCATGAGCGAGCGCGTCGTACTGGCGTACTCCGGGGGCCTGGACACCTCCGTCGCCATCCCCTACCTCGCCGAGCAGACCGGCGGGGAGGTCATCGCCGTGGCCGTCGACGTCGGCCAGGGCGGCGAGGACCTCGACACCATCCGCAAGCGGGCCCTCGCGTGCGGCGCGGCCGAGGCCGTCGTCGTGGACGCCAAGGAGGAGTTCGCCGCGGACTTCTGCGTCCCCGCGATGCAGGCCAACGCCCTCTACATGGACCGCTACCCGCTGGTGTCCGCGCTGTCCCGGCCGCTGATCGTCAAGCACCTGGTCTCGGCCGCCCGCGAGTTCGGCGGTACCTCCGTCTCGCACGGCTGCACCGGCAAGGGCAACGACCAGGTCCGCTTCGAGGCCGGCCTCTCCGCCCTCAACCCGGACCTGAAGGTCATCGCGCCCGCCCGCGACTTCGCCTGGACGCGGGACAAGGCGATCGCGTTCGCCGAGGACAAGGGCCTCCCGATCGACGTGTCCGCCAAGTCGCCGTACTCCATCGACCAGAACCTGTGGGGCCGCGCCGTCGAGACCGGGTTCCTGGAGGACATCTGGAACGGCCCGACCGAGGACGTCTACGACTACACCGCCGACCCCGCCGCCCCGCGCGAGGCCGACGAGGTCGTCATCACCTTCGCCTCCGGCGTCCCCGTCGCGCTCGACGGCCGCCCCCTCACCCCGTACCAGATCATCGCCGAGCTGAACCGGCGCGCCGGCGCCCAGGGCGTCGGCCGGATCGACATGGTCGAGGACAGGCTCGTCGGCATCAAGAGCCGCGAGGTCTACGAGGCGCCCGCCGCGATCGTCCTCATCAACGCGCACATGGAGCTGGAGAACGTCACCGTCGAACGCGACCTCGCCCGCTTCAAGCGGTCCGTCGACCAGCGGTGGGGCGAGCTCGCCTACGACGGCCTGTGGTTCTCGCCGCTGAAGGACGCCCTGGACGCGTTCATCGCCGACGCGCAGAAGCACGTGTCCGGGGAGGTCAGGATGACCCTGCACGGCGGCCGCGCCGTCGTCACCGGGCGGCGCAGCGACGCGTCCCTCTACAGCTACGACCTCGCCACCTACGACACCGGCGACACCTTCGACCAGAGCCTCGCCAAGGGCTTCGTCGAGCTGTGGAGCCTGCCCAGCAAGATCGCCGCGAAGCGGGACCGCGGCGCCTGAACCGCCGGCAGGCCACGCCCCGGCCCACGGTCGCTCGTCGTTTGATTGGTGGCGGGTGGGGGCTGGAGGACGGTTCGCCGTAACCTGTGGCGGACGCCGTGTCACCGCGTGGGGACGCCGTGCGCGGCGTCCCCACGCCCGCGCGTGCGCGCTCCGGCGTGATGAGATGGAAGCAGAGTCCAGCGGTGGGAAGAAGAGGAATCCAGTGACCAAGGCACCGACGCGGCTGTGGGGCGGACGGTTCGAGGGCGGCCCGTCGGACGCGCTCGCGCGGCTCTCGGTGAGCGTCCAGTTCGACTGGCGGCTCGCCCCCTACGACCTGATGGGCTCGCGTGCGCACGCCCGCGTCCTCAACCGGGCGGGGCTGCTCACCGACGACGAGCTGGACCGCATGATCGGTGCCCTCGACGATCTGGAGGAGGCGTGCCGGTCCGGGGAGTTCCGGCCCGCCGTCGCCGACGAGGACGTCCACACCGCCCTGGAGCGGGGGCTGCTGGAACGCCTCGGCGCCCTCGGCGGCAAGCTGCGCGCCGGCCGCAGCCGCAACGATCAGGTCGCCACCGACCTGCGCCTCTACCTGCGCGACCACGCCCGCCAGATCGTGTCCCGGCTGGTCGAGCTGGAGACCGCGCTGATCGCGCAGGCCGAGCACAACCTCGGCGTCGCCGCGCCCGGCATGACGCACCTGCAGCACGCCCAGCCCGTGCTGTTCTCTCACCAGCTCCTCGCGCACGTCCAGCCGCTCACCCGCGACGTCGAGCGGCTGCGCGACTGGGACCGCCGCGCCGCGGTCTCGCCGCTCGGCTCCGGCGCCCTCGCCGGCTCGTCGCTGCCGCTGGACCCGCAGGCCACCGCCGCCGAGCTCGGCTTCGACTCCGCCGCGCCCAACTCCATGGACGCCGTCGCCGACCGCGACTTCGTCGCCGAGTTCCTCTTCACCGCCGCGCTGATCGGCGTCCACCTGTCGCGCCTCGGCGAGGAGATCTGCCTCTGGGCGTCGCAGGAGTTCCGCTGGATCGAGATGGACGACACCTACGCCACCGGGTCGTCGATCATGCCGCAGAAGAAGAACCCCGACGTCGCCGAGCTGGCGCGCGGCAAGGCGGGCCGCCTCATCGGGCACCTCGTCGGGCTGCTGACCACCCTCAAGGGCCTGCCGCTCACCTACAACCGCGACCTGCAGGAGGACAAGGAGGGCGCGTTCGACGCCGTCGAGACGCTGCTGCTCGTCCTGCCCGCCATGTCCGGCCTCATCGCGACGATGCGCGTCAACACCGAGCGCCTGGAGGCCCTCGCGCCGGACGGGTTCGCGCTCGCCACCGACCTCGCCGAGCTGCTCGTCCGCCGCGGCGTGGCGTTCCGCGACGCCCACGAGGTCGTCGGGCATCTCGTCGTGTGGTGCCAGGTCCACGACAAGGACTTCGACGACCTGACCGACGAGGAACTCGGCAAGGTGTCGCCGCATCTGACCCCGGACGTCCGCGAGGTCCTCAACGTCCAGGGCGCCCTGGCTTCCCGGAAGGCGTACGGCGGCACCGCCCCGGACCGCGTCCGCGAGCAGCTCGGCGCCCTGCGCACCCTGGTCAACGAGCACGCCGCCTGGGCCACCGGTTCCGACGCCTGACCCGCGCCCCCGCACGCGGAGCATCCAGATCCGGCCGACACGGCGATGACGCCGCCCCCGAGGTGATTCGATGAGTGGAGAGCCGCTGCCACGGGACTTCTTCGACCGCCCGGTCGAAGAGGTCGCGCCGTCGCTGCTCGGGCGTGTGGTCAGGCACCGCACGCCCGAGGGGGACGTCGCGGCCAGGCTCACCGAGGTCGAGGCGTACGCAGGCCCTCTGGACCCGGCCTCCCACGCCTTCCGGGGGAAGACGGCGCGCAACGCCGTGATGTTCGGGCCGCCCGGCCACGCCTACGTCTACTTCACCTACGGCATGCACTTCTGCATGAATCTCGTGTGCGGGCCGGACGGGACGTCCATGGCGGTGCTGCTCCGCGCAGGCGAGATCGTCGCGGGGGAGGAGGCGGCGCGGGCGCGGCGCCCGCGCTCCACCGTCCGCGACCTGGCACGGGGGCCCGCCCGGCTCTGCCAGGCGCTCGGCGTCGCCCGCGAGCAGAACGGGCTGGACGTCTGCGCACCGGGAGGGCCGCTCACCGTCCACGCCGGTGAACCCGCCGACGCCGCCCTCATTCGGACGGGGCCGCGCACCGGCGTGAACGGCGCCAAGGACGTCCCGTGGCGCTTCTGGATCGACGGCGACCCGACCGTCTCCCCCTACCGCCGGCACGTCCCGCGGCAGCGGAAGAAGGTCACCGCCGATGACTGACGCCGGTCCCACACCGCCGGCGCCGCCCCCGGCACGGCCCGGACGGGCCCTGGCGAGCGCGGCGGGCTACGTGGCCTTCGCGGTGCTCCTGGTGCTTTTCGTTCTCGACACGAGCGGCTGGCTGCACCGCACCGAGAAGCTCGGCGACGTCCATCGCCAGCCGGCGTCGGTGAGCTACGGGGACGAGCACGGCGCGAGAACCCACTACGTCGGCGTGCTCCACGAACGCAGCTTCGTGTTCGGCCGGCATCGCAGCCACCAACTGTTCGCGGGCGCCGAGCCGGACTTCGGCTACGGGCATTTCATCGACTTCGACCAGGGCGCCGGAATCGATGAACCGCCCGCCATCAAGTCGGCGACCTGGGACGACAGGGGCGTCCGCGTAACCTTCACCACAGGGCACGAGGTGTTCGTTCCCGCCCGTGCCTTCGTGGGCTCGCGCTGAATAACGTTGGCCTGACACGTGCCGACCCGGCACTCTGGTGGGCACACCGAACGCGGAACTGAGACGAGGGAGACCGTGACCGACATCCTGGACGATCTCGCGTGGCGCGGCCTGATCGCGCAGTCCACCGACCTGGACGAACTGCGGGCGCTGCTCGCCGCGGGACCGGTCACGCTCTATTGCGGGTTCGACCCGACGGCGCCCTCGCTGCACCTCGGCAACCTCATCCAGATCCTCATGCTGCGGCGCTTCCAGCAGGCCGGGCACCGGCCCCTCGGGCTCGTCGGCGGCGCCACCGGGCTGATCGGGGACCCGAGCGGCAAGAGCACCGAACGCGTCCTGAACTCCGAGGAGACCGTCGCCGGCTGGGTCGGGCGGATCCACGGCCAGGTGTCGAAGTTCCTCGACTTCCATGACGGCCCGACGGGCGCCACGATGGTCAGCAACCTCGACTGGACCGGCCCTATGACGGCCATCGAGTTCCTGCGCGACATCGGCAAGCACTTCCCGGTCAACCGGATGCTCGCCCGCGAGACGGTCAAGGCCCGCCTCGACACCACCGGCATGAGCTACACCGAGTTCAGCTACGTCCTCCTGCAGTCCATGGACTTCCTGGAGCTGTACCGGCGGTACGGATGCAGGCTGCAGACCGGCGGCAGCGACCAGTGGGGCAACCTCACCGCCGGCGTCGACCTGATCCGCCGTGCCGAGGGCGCCGCCGTGCACGCGCTGACCACACCGCTGCTCACCAAGGCGGACGGGTCCAAGTTCGGCAAGACGGCCGGCGGTGAGACGTACTGGCTCGACGCCGAACTGACCTCGCCGTACGCGTTCTACCAGTTCTGGATCAACGCCGACGACCGGGACGTCGAGAACTTCCTCAAGGTCTTCAGCTTCCGCTCCCGGGAGGAGATCGAGGACCTGGTCAAGCAGGGCGCCGACCGCCCGGCCGCCCGTGCCCCGCAGCGCGCGCTCGCCGAGGAGATGACCACGCTCGTCCATGGCGAGGACGAGACCGCACGCGTCGTGGCAGCCTCCCGGGCCCTGTTCGGGCAGGGCGCCCTGGACGAGCTGGACGAGCGGACGCTGCGCGCCGCGCTCGCCGAAGTGCCCCGCGCGGAGGTGCCGACGGGAGAACTGCCGACCGTGGTGGACCTCCTGGCGGCGTCCGGGCTGTGCAAGAGCAAGTCCGAGGCACGTCGCGCCATCGCCCAGGGCGGCGCCTACCTCAACAACGCCAAGGTCGAATCCGAGGATGCCGCGCCGGGGGCCTCCGACCTCCTCCACGGCCGCTTCCTCGTCCTGCGACGCGGCAAGCGCAACGTGGGCGGCGTCGAGGTGACCCCGTCCTGACGCGCCTTGCGACCGCCCGCCCAGACCATCCGGGCGGGCGGTCGTCATCGTTCGGGCAAACTTCCGCAAATACACGTCACAGTGCGGTTACGAGGCCGCGTCCCAGGGCATGTTTATAGTCTTGAAAGCTTGAATGACCTGGGGTTTCGCGCTCCGCGAGGCTGATTTGACGGTCTCGGCGGGCGGATCTAATGTTCTACTCGCCCCGAGGGGGAGCGTGACGCCGAGAGGCGGCCGGCCCGAGGGGAACCCTCTACGAACTCGCCAGGCGGAGACGTGTCTCCGTGTGAAAAAGGACGTACTGGGTCGAACTATCCCAGAGTTGGATGAACGGGATAGATCGGGTAAGCTGGAGTGGTTGCCCCGGAGCCGGGGTCCGCGGGAGCGGGGTTCGGCGCGGTGGGTGTCCGTTTCTTGAGAACTCAACAGCGTGTTAAAAGCCAGTGCCTTTATCGGCTCGGCCAGTTGTTTCTGGTCGGGTCGCCCCGTGCCGCCCTGCTTTGGTGGGGCGGTGGGGATTTCTTTGAGGCAATGAACCCCTCTTTTGGGGGGTTGTTTTGCTGGGATTGTTTTCCGAG
>NZ_SMLC01000183.1 GCF_004349245.1 Actinomadura sp. 6K520
GCAGACCGTCAAACTCACAAAAGAACCACTGGAGAGCCGGATGCGGGGAAACTCGCACGTCCGGTTCGGAGGGAGGCCGCGCGGAAAAGGGCCCTCATGGGCACCTCGCCGCGCGGCCGACCCTACCGGCGGCGATGGGCAGCCGGTCATGCGGGCGGAGAACTACGCGGCGACGGACGGGCGGGGCCTGCTGATGGTGGCCGGACTCGCGCACGCCTGGGGCGTCCGGCCGCTGGTGGAAGGAGGGAAGATCGCGTGGGCGAAGTGCGGGCTCTAGCCGTCCGGGCGGAGCGCCATCTGCTGCGGTGGCGCACCAGGCGGGGCCACGGGACGGCGGCGCGGTACCTGGACGATCTCGCGGCGGCTCTCGCGCCCCGAGGCTGGCGCTTCAAGAAGTTCTACCGGCGCGAGGAGTTCCCCGTCCCCGTCCCGCTGCTGTGGGTCCACGCGCGGGCGACGAAGGACATCGGCATCGTCGTCAGCGTCCTCGCCACTCCCGGCCGCACCTGGGCGTACCACGAGGCACAGTGGGGGCGGCGCGGCTACCTTTGCCTCTGCGGAGACGCCGAGGCCGCCGCCGCTCAGATCGACCGGCTCCTCAAGCATCGGCTCTTCCCGTCCACCTGGTGACCACCGGGCCGTACCGTCGATGATCGAATGTGCGGGTAGAGGGAGGCCGATGTCCGACGAAGACGCGCATATCGTCGACCCCGATGTCGATCTGGCGGTGCCCGAGCAGCGGTCGGAACTGCGGCGGGCGCCGTGGACGACGCTGGGCGCGATCTCGGCCGGCGGGGTGCTCGGGGCCTTGGCGCGCTACGGGATCAGCGTGGCGCTCCCCCATCGGCCGGACACGTTCGGGTGGGCGACGTGGAGCGTCAACGTGGCCGGGTGCCTGCTGATCGGGGTGCTGATGGTCGCGATCACCGAGGTGTGGCGGGCGCATCGGCTGGTGCGCCCGTTCCTGGGCGTCGGCGTGCTGGGCGGGTTCACCACGTTCTCCACGTACATCGTCGAGGCGCAGCAGGCCATCGAGGCGGGCGCCGCCGGTACCGGGCTGCTCTACCTCGCCGCCACCCTGGCCGGGGCCCTGGTGGCCGTCTACGCCGGGGCGAAGCTGACCCGGCTGGCAGTCCGGCGCGGATGGGGGCGGCCGTGAGCGCGGTGCTGCTGGTCGCGGCCGGCGCGGCGGTGGGGGCGCCGCTGCGGTACCTGGTCGACCGGACGGTGCAGGCCTGGCACGGCGGCCCCTTCCCCTGGGGCACCCTCACCGTCAACATCTCCGGTTCGGGGGTGCTGGGGCTGCTGGCCGCGCTGCCCGCCGGGCAGGGGCTCATGGCGCTGGCCGGGTTCGGGTTCTGCGGCGCGTTGACCACCTACTCCACCTTCGGCTACGAGACGCTCCGGCTCGCCGAAGACGGCGCCCGCCTCCGAGCCGTGATCAACGCCGCCGTCTCGATCACCGCCGGGCTCGGGGCCGCCTACTGCGGCATGGCCCTGGCCGAGATCTTGTGAACGTCCGGGTGCCCAGCGATACGTGGAACCTCTCGAACAGCGGTCCTACCCGTCCGACCGGCGAGGTCCGTGGCCGGGGACGCGCCGCCATGGCGCCCCGGAACCCGTTGTCCAGGTGCGGAGTTTCTCGGGGTTGCGTATCACCCAGATGTGCTTGATCCGGTCGCCTGTCACCTGGAACGCGTACACGGTCACGATGGCGCCGTCCTGCTCGGCCACCAGGCCGGGCTGACCGTTCACTGTGCGTTCCAGCAGCACCAGGTCGTCGGGTATGCGGTGGGCGAGTTCGGCCCAGGTGTGTGCGATCTGCTCGCCGCCCTCGATGGGACGCGGGAAGGTGACGGCCAATCCTCCGCCATCGGCGGTCGCGGTGGCGTCGGGGTCGAGCAGCCGGATGAGGGCGGCGATGTCCTTGGCCTCCCATGCCCGCTTGAAGGCTCTGACGACGCGATCGGGCTGGGCCGCCGGAGTCGCGGAAGGCTGCGCGGCGCGGACGCGGCGGCGGGCCGAGGAGGCGAGCTGCCGGCATGCCGCCGGGGTGCGGCCGACGATCTCGGCCACTTCGGCGAAGGGGTGGCAGAACACGTCGTGCAGGATGAACGCGACGCGCTCGGCCGGGGTCATCTGTTCGAGCACGACCAGGAAGGCCAGGTTGAGCGACTCGTCCAGGGTGACCCGGTCGGCCGGGTCGAGGGTCGCGGCGCCCGGGCGCCCGCTGGTCCACTCCGTGCGCTCGGGCAGCGGCTCGGGGATCCATTCGCCGACGTAGGTCTCCCGCCGGACGCGTGCCGAGGAGAGCAGGTTGAGGCAGATGCGGCTGGCGACCGTCGTCAGCCAGGCGCCGGGGGACTCGATGGCGCCCCGCTGCCGCGGGGTCATGGCGTACCAGCGGGTGTAGGTCTCCTGCACGGCGTCCTCGGCCTCGGCGAGCGAGCCCAGCATCCGGTAGGCGAGATTGATCAGCTGGCGCCGCTCGCTCATGATCGCGTCCAGGCCCGGATCGGTCCGGTCGTGTCCCTGCCGGGGTCGGTCGGTCATGGCGCCTACGGCTCCCCTGGTCGCTTCTGCCCTCCCCCATTCGACAGGACGGCGCACTGGAATGTGAGGCCGGTGCGCCACCTGACATTCCGGCGGGCCGTCCTGTCGAACCGATGACACGAACACGTCATCCAGCGGACAGGGAAAGCATCATGACCACCTCCATGCCGACCGCGCCGTTCACCGAGCCAGCGCCTGCACAGCGCTTGGCACGGGCGGCCGCCGCGCTGAGCGCCCACGGGTTCACCGTGGAGATCCTCGACGACGCCGCCACCGCACGTACCCGCATCAAGGACCTGATACCGGACGGTGCCGGCGTTCTCACCGGGGCCAGCGAAACCCTCCGCCTGTCGGGGATCGAGGAGGACATCAACGCCAGCGGGCGGTACCAGGCCATCAGGCCCCGCGTCCTGGCCATGGACCGCACCGCCCAGGCTGACGACATCCGGCGGCTGGGCGCCGCGCCGGACGTCATCGTGGGCAGCGTCCACGCGGTCACCGAGACCGGCTCCCTCGTGATCGCCTCCGGCAGCGGAAGCCAGCTGCCCGGCTACGCCGGCGGCGCCGCCCGCGCCATCTGGGTCGTCGGCGCGCAGAAGGTGGTACCCGACCTGGACACCGCGCTGCGCCGGGTCGAAGACCACTGCCTTCCGCTGGAGACCGCCCGGACCCAGGCGGCCCACGGGTGGCCCAGCGCCGTCAACCGCCTCCTCGTCCTCAACGCCGAACCGCGGCCCGGGCGCGGCACCGTCCTGCTGCTCCGCGAGGCGATCGGATTCTGAACCACCGGAGTCGGTCCGGGGTCCGCCGCTGGTCGGGGGGCCGTCAGAGGAAGGCGGGGCCCCGGCGGAGGAGGGTGTCGTACAGCATCTGCTGGACGTTCTCGCGGACGTGGTCGGTGATGTCGAAGACCGTCATCGGGTCTTCGGCCGCCTCCGCGTCGTACTCGTCCAGGGTCATCGGCTCCCCGAACTGGATCACCCACTTGGACGGCAGCGGCACGAGCCCGGCGGGGCCCAGCCACGGGAACGTCGGGGTGACCGGGAAGTACGGCAGGCCGAGGAGCCGGGCCAGCGGGCGCACGTCGGCGATCTTGGGGTAGATCTCCTCCGCGCCGACGATCGCGCACGGGACGATGGGGACGCCCGCCCGCAGGGCGGTGCCCACGAAACCGCCGCGGCCGAAACGCTGCAGCTTGTAGCGGTCGGTGAACGGCTTGCCGACGCCCTTGAACCCCTCGGGGAACACGCCCACGAGCTCGCCCTTGGACAGCAGGCGGGCCGCGTCGGACTTGCAGGCGAGGGTGTGCCCGGCCTTGCGGGACAGGTGCCCGAGGACCGGGATCTGGTAGACGAGGTCCGCGCCGAGCAGGCGGACGTGCCGGTCGGCGTGGTCGTGGACCCCGACCGACAGCATGAGCGCGTCAAGGGGAATCGTCCCGGAATGGTTGGCGACCAGGAGCGCGCCGCCCTCCGGGATCTTGTCCAGGCCGACGAGCTCGACGCGGAACCAGTGTTCGTACAGGGCGCGGGCCAGCGGCAGGAGCACGGTGTCGTTGAACTCCGGGTCGAAGCCGAACTCGTCCACCTCGTATTCGCCGGACAGGCGGCGCCGCAGAAACGCCAGGCCGGACGCGATGCCGCGTTCGAGGGGGCCGCGTTCGGCGTGGCCGGGCGCGTCGTCGTCCCGGGCCGAGGCGAGGTGGATGACCTGCGCGCCCTCGTCGTCCTCGTGGTGGGCGTTCATCATCGTGGCCTCTCCTTCACGCACGTCGGGTCGTTCACCGCCGTCCGAGCAGCGAGGTCATGCGGCCGTGGCCGAAGCCCTGGGCCTCGGCGAAGTCGGCGAAGGCGGCCTCGGAGCTGTACTTCGGACGCCACGACAGCTCGTCCTCCAGGGCGGTGGTGTCGATCACCCGGCCGTAGGTCAGCCAGCGCAGCAGCTCCGGCGAGAAGCCGGACAGGCCCGCGAAACGCCGTCCGATGTCGCCGAGGACCGAATGCGCCGGCGACGGGACGGGCACGTAGGGGCGCACGGCGCGGCGCAGGACCTGCGACAGCAGCAGGACGCCGTCGCCCGCGACGTTGTAGCAGCCCGGATGGTCCTCGACGGTCATCCGGCGCAGGACCTCCACACCGTCGTCCTCGTGCACGAACTGCAGCCGCGGGTCGAAGCCCAGCACCGTGGGGACGACCGGCAGATGCAGGTACCGGGAGAGCGGCGAGTCCACGCCGGGGCCGAGGAAGTTCGCGAACCGCAGCACCGACACCGTCAGGTCGGACCGGCGCCGCGTCAGCCCCCGGACGTACCCCTCGACCTCCACCGCGTCCTTGGCGTACCCGGACCTGGGCGCCTCGACCGGCTCGTCCAGCTCGGTGAACACGGCGGGGTCCATCGGCGACGACCCGTACACGGCGGCCGAGGACCGCACGACGAGCTTGCGCATGTCGGGCGACCGCTGGCACGCCGCGAGCAGCTGCATCGTGCCGATGATGTTGAGTTCCTTCACCTTCGCCCGCGGGACGGTGGAGGAGGTCACCAGGTTGAGGTGCACCACCGTGTCGACCCCGGCCGAGGCGATGATGTTCGCGATGCTCGGCGTGCGGATGTCGACGCGGACGAACTCGGTGCGGCCGAGCGGCAGGTCCGGCGGCACGGTGTCCACGCCGATGACCCGTTCTATGCCCGGGTCGGCTTGCAGGGTGTTCGCGACCCGCGCCCCCAGGAAACGGGACACGCCCGTGACGAGGACGACACGGGCCGCGGCGGCGGGCATCGAGGACACTGTGCGCCCCACCCCTTACGGCTGATCTGCCGGCGTGTCGACTACTTCTTGTTGCGACGCTGGATGCGTGTCTTCTTCAGCAGCTTGCGGTGCTTCTTCTTCGCCATTCGCTTGCGGCGCTTCTTGATGACAGAGCCCACGAGACCTCGCTCGGTATGTCGGGTGTTGTGCAGGAGGCGGTCGTGCCGGCGGCGAGCATCTCTCGATACGCGCGCACGGTCCGCCGCCCAAGGGTACCGCCGGAGCGGGGGAGATCACGCCGCGCCCCGCCCCACGGCGTTCCAGAGGCTCCCCGCCTGACCGATCGCCCCACGGGCCGTGCGGCCCGGGATGGCACGCCTTACGCTGCCCGACGGAGTTTCCAGAGGTCGCCTGCATGCATGATCGCCCCACGGGTCGGGTGGCCGGAGCGAGCGCAGCGAGCGCAGGCCGCACGACCCGCCGCACGGGGGGCCGTTTCGCGAGACGCGCCAGCGGATCGCGAAACGGTGCCCCGTGCGTGACGGGGGTTCCAGGGGGTCGCCCCCCTGGACTAACAAGGTGTCCGGACCGGCCTTCCGGTCCTCGTCCTGCGTCCCCAGCTTCGGGACGTGCCCTGGGGCCCGTCCCGATGCCCCCTGCACGGCCGGGTGCGGAGTATCCGGCGGGGTCATGGGTCATGCCCCGCCCCTACCCGTTATCCGGCTTCGATGTACGCGTCGCGCAGGTAGTCGTGAACGGCCTGCTCGGGAACCCGGAACGAACGGCCCACGCGGATCGCGGGCAGCTCGCCGGAGTGGACGAGTCGGTAGACGGTCATCTTGGACACCCGCATCACCGAGGCCACTTCGGCCACGGTCAGGAACCTGACCTCGCTCAGAGGTCGCTCGCCTGAGGTCATCGGACGCCCTCTTCCACACGTGCCGCGCACCGGCCCTTTGGGTGACTTTGATCACGCACGTGTACTTCCTCCAGCGTAAATCGCGTATCGGCAGTCGCAAGAGGGGAGTTCCGCACATTTACGTCCCCCGACCTGACTCCAGGGACACAGTGCTGATTCCACACGCAGCGTGGACATGACGGCACATTGCGTGGCACGGCGAACGGTTGTCAACCGAAACCCCGCCCTGACCTGCGGTTCCGCCGCTCCCGGTGGCGTCGCGCAAGCCCATCCGTCCCGGTACGGCCGTCTTGTCACACGCAGTGACATTCGCAGCGACCTCGGGGCCCGGTGTCAGCCGGTCAGCGGCCGGGTCAGGAGGTCGGGTGGAGACCCGCGTGATCAAGGATGTACGCGGTCAGCGGCGCGTAGTGGTGCGGAGCGACGCCGTCGTCGAGCGGAACGACGACATCGATCTTGCCTTCGGCGGCGCCGGCGAACAGCGCCGGGTCGTTACAGTCCGCGAACCCGACGGTGTCGATGCCCGCCTGGCCGGCGGCTCCCGCCCAGCCGTGATCGGCGATGGCCAGATCCGGCCAAAAATCAGGTTTAGCTTCCGGAGATCCCCCGGAAGCGCTATCGGCCAGCTCCCGGAGCATGGCCTCCATCGGGTCCGGGTCGTGGGTGTGGTGGGTCCGGTAGTCGTCGCCCTCCAGCATCGCCACGCCCGGCTCGGCGTAGACGAGGCGGCGCAGGTCGAGGCCGCCGTAGCCGACCTCGACCTCGTACGTCCAGCCCGCGGCGGGCGTCAGCACCCGGCAGCCGGCGTCCGCCAGCGCCCGCGCGACCGCCTGGTACAGCGGAGTCAGCGTCGCCGGATGCCCCGTCGCGAGCACCACGTTCTCCCGGCGGCGCGCGGCGGCGCCGATGCGCTCGCCCATCGCCTCCAGCGTGTCGAGCGTGATCTCGGGGTCGATGGTGTCGTCGCCGTAGATGTGCCGGGGGTCGGGGTCCACGCCGCAGCGCTCGACCATCATCTCCAGCACGGACCGCTCGGTCCACGACGGCTTCAGCTCCAGGCCGAACTGGTAGTACGGGTGGCCCGCGGCCATCCGCCGGTAGTGCAGCAGGTTGTTCTGGCGCGGCGTCGCCACCCCGCCGGCGATCATCGTCCGGACGAGGTGGGCGCGCAGCTCGTCCCGCGTCGGCGCCGGCTTCGGCCCGGCGGCCGGCGGCGTCCCGGCGGCCGTCATACGTCCGTCATCGGGTCGAGGCCGTGCTCGGGGAACACCGCCCGGCGGGTCGCCAGCACCGCCTGGTCGACGGGGCTCGCCGGGTCGATGCCGCTCGCCCACGTGCTGACCTCCACCACGTCCGTCCCGTCCGTCATCCGGCGCGGGGCGATCTCCTCGGTCCGCTCCCTGGCGAACGCGCGCCAGCCCTCCGGCGTCGGCGTGTCCGGCGGGATCGGCCCGCCCGCGGCCTCGGCCAGCAGGTGCGTCCAGGCCCGCGGCACGACCTGGACCAGTTCGTAGCCGCCGCCCCCGGTGGCGATCCACCGGCCGCCCGCCGTCTCGTGCGCGAGCCTGTGCAGCAGGCTGTAGGCGGTGCGCTGGCCGTCGACGCTGAGCGTGAGGTGCGCCAGCGGGTCGAGCGCGTGCCCGTCGGCGCCGTGCTGGGTCACCAGGACCTCCGGGCGGAAGCGGCGCAGCAGCGGCGGGACGATCGCGTCGAACGCGCGCAGCCACGGCCGGTCGCCCGTGCCGGGCGGCAGCGAGACGTTGACGGACGTCCCCTCGGCGCCGGTCTCGTTCGGGAAGCCGGTGCCGGGGAACAGCGTCCGCGGCGTCTCGTGGATGCTGATCGTCAGGACGCGCGGGTCGTCGTAGAAGGCGGCCTGGACGCCGTCGCCGTGGTGGACGTCGATGTCGACGTAGGCGACGCGCTCGGCGCCGCTCTCCAGCAGCCGCGCGATCGCGATGGCCGGGTCGTTGTAGACGCAGAACCCGCTGGCGGCGCCGCTCAGCGCGTGGTGCAGGCCGCCGGAGATGTTCACGGCGTGCTCGGCGCGTCCCGCCCAGACCGCCTCGGCCGCCGCGACGGAGGCGCCCGCGACCAGCGCCGACGCGTCGTGCATGCCGATGAACACGGGGTTGTCGGCGGTGCCGAGCCCGTACCGGACCTCCGGGAGCCCGGTCGCGCCCGCGTGCTTCACCGCCGCGATGTAGGACTCCTCGTGGACGAGCCGGAGCAGCTTGTCGTCCGCGGCCTCGAACGCCGAAACGCGCACGTTGGGACGGTCCAGGACGCCGAGCTCCCGCGCGAGCGCCATGGTCAGCTCGACGCGCACGGGGTTCATGGGGTGGCCGGGGCCGAAGTCGTAGGAGACGAGCCGTTCGTCCCAGAAGACCTCGAGCCCGCAGTTCTCGGGAGCCGAGGACGGGGAGGGCGCGGCACTGCTCATGACCTCACGGTATCGCCTCGGTCACGTGGCCTGGCTCACAGGCCGCCGCCCCGGGGCCGACACGGAGGCCGCCTCCGCGACGAACCTGTGACGTGAATTACAGACCGGAAATGGGCATACTCATAAGACAGTATTTACTTACGGATGGAACGCAGATGGATCCGAGCGTCCGCAGCCGCGCGATCAGCAACGTGCTCCGCCTGGGCGTACGCCCGATCCTGCACCGCATCCCCGGCCATCCCGGCGGCATCCGCACCGCCCGCTCGACCGTGGACGCGGCGTCGCTGCTGATCCGGCTCGGCTCCCGGGTCCGCGTGCTGCCGCTGAACGACCCGCAATTGGAGACCGGCCGGGGCGAGCGTCCCGTCACCGGCGAGTGGGTCGTCTCCCGCGACGCCGAGGGCACCACGGCGGGCGCCGCCGAAGGCGCCGTGCTCTACCTGCACGGCGGCGGCTACGTGGTCTGCTCCCCGCGCACGCACCGGCCGATCACGTCGCGGCTCGCCCTCGACACCGGGCTGCCCGTCCTGGTCCCCCGGTACCGCCTCGCGCCCGAGCACCCGTTCCCCGCGCCGCTGGAGGACGCCGTCGCCGCCTACCGCTGGCTCCTGGCGCGCGGCCTTCCCGCGTCCGGCATCGTCCTCGCGGGCGACTCGGCCGGCGGGCACCTCGCGACGGCGCTCGCGGGCGAGATCTGCCGGCAGGGGCTGCCGAGCCCGGCCGGGCTCGCCCTGTTCTCCCCCTGGGTCGACCTGACCTGCGAACTCTCCCTGCGCGCGCAGCACGGCGCCCGCGACCCGTACATCAGCGCCGTCTCGGCGCAGCGGGTCGCCCGCCTCGTGGTGGGGCCGGCCGGATTCGCCGACCCGCGGCTGGCCCTGCTCACCTGCGCGTGGACCGACGTCCCGCCCGTCTTCATCCAGGTCGGCGGCGACGAGGTCCTGCGTCCCGAGGCCGAGGCCCTCGCGGAGGCCCTGACCGGCGCGGGCGCGGACTGCGAACTGCAGGTCTGGAAAGGCCAGATGCACGTCTTCCAGATGCTGAACCGCGTCCTCCCGGAGGCCGCCGCCGCCATGCGCGACACGGCCCGCTTCATCCGCTCCGTGACGGCACCCGCCACCGCGGAACGTTCCGCGGCCGCCTGATCAGACGCGGGCGGCGGACTCGGGGGCGGGGACCTCGCCGCTCGTGCGCCTCCCGCGGCCGGTGACGAAGAAGCCGGCCAGGGCGGCGAGCGCGGCGACACCCTCCCCGGCCAGGCTGATCGTCTTCTCGGCGTACCAGACGGGCTCGTGCATGTCGGGCAGCGGGCCGAGCGGCCCCACGTCGACGTAGTAGTAGAGGACGAGTGCGCCGACCGCGCCGACCGCGACGAGGAAGGCCAGCGCGTACGCCCAGCGGGTCGCGCGCACGAGGATCAGGACCGCGACGACGCCCGCGACCGCGGCCTGCGCGCGGAAGAGCACGTCTCCCCCGATGGCCCCGCCCTGCACGAAGGCCATGTCGGGCGCGAAGATCCAGTGCACGTAGGCGTCGACGGCGAGTCCCGCGGCGACGAGAAGGCGCAGTAGAAGTCCCATACACCTACTCACGGGCGAACACCCGGATCGGCTCAATGTTCAAAGATGAACTTTTCCGGTCAGCCGCCGGCCAGCTCGCGTCCCCGGTTGCGGGCGGCCTCGATGGCCTCCAGAACGGCCGCGCGGACACCGTGCCGCTCCAGCTCGCGGATCGCCGAGATCGTCGTCCCGCCGGGGGACGTGACGGCCTCGCGCAGCAGCACCGGGTGCTCGCCGGAGTCGCGGAGCATGACGGCGGCGCCCACGGCCGACTGGATGACCATCTCCAGGGCGGCGGCGCGGGGCATGCCGAGCAGGATGCCCGCGTCCACCATCGCCTCGACGAGGTAGTAGAAGTACGCCGGGCCGCTGCCGGACAGGGCCGTCGCGCCGTCCTGGAGCGACTCGGGGATGCGCAGCACCTTCCCGACCGGCGCCAGCAGCTCCTCGGCCAGCTTGAGGTGCTCCTCCCCCGCGTGCGACCCGGGCGAGATCACGCTCATCGCCTGGTCCACGAGGACGGGCGTGTTCGACATGACCCGGACGACCGGCACGCCCTCCGCCAGCCGATCCTGGACGAACCCTGTCGTGATCCCCGCCGCCATCGAGATCACCAGCCGGCCGGGCGGGATCTTCGGGCCGACCTCGTCCAGCAGGACGCCCATGTCCTGCGGCTTCACCGCGAGGATCAGCGTCTCGGCCCGGGCGGCGGCCTCCGCGTTCGGCACGATCTCGATGCCGTACCGCTCGCGCAGCAGCGCCCCGCGCTCCTCCCGGCGCACGGTGGCCATCAGCTCGGACGGGCGGCGGCCGGCCCGGAGGACCCCGGACAGCAGCGCCTCGCCCATCTTCCCGGCACCCAGAATCGCGATCATCGACACACCTTGACGTGGGGTTTCTGACGACCGGTCCAGCCTATAGGCGGGACGGGTCAGGACCGCCCCGCCAGGGAGCGCATGAAGAACCGGAGGTTGGCGGGCCGCTCCGCGAGGCGGCGCATGAAGTACGGGTACCACTCCCGCCCGTACGCGACGTACACCCGGACCTGGGCGCCATGCGCCGCGAGCCGCCGCTGCTCCTGCGGGCGGATCCCGTAGAGCATCTGGTACTCGAAGGAGTCCGCGTCCCGGTCGTGCAGCACGGACAGGGCGCCCGCGATCTCGATGAGCCGCGGGTCGTGCGTGGCGAGCATCGGGTAGCCCCGGCCGGCCATCAGGACCTTCATGCATCGCACGAACGACTTGTCGACCTCGTCCCTGTGGGCGAAGGCCACCGCCGAGGGAGCGGCATAGGCCCCCTTGCAGAGCCTGATGCGCGAACCCTCGTAGGCGAGTTCCGCGCAGTGCTCCTCGGCCCGACGCAGGTACGCCTGGATGACGACCCCCACATCGGGGAAGTCGCGCCGTAGTTCGTGGACGATCCTCAGGGTCGAGTCGACGGTCGTGTGCTCTTCCATGTCGAGCGTGACCGTCGTGCCGGCGGAACGCGCGGCCTCGCAGATCCGGCGCGCGTTGTCCAGGGCGAGGTCCTCGTCGAACGTCTGCCCCATCGCGGACAGCTTCACCGACACTTCGGCGCGCGTCCCGAGACCGGCGGCACCGAGCCGCTCCAGAAGCTGGATGTAATGCAGGGCGTTCTCTTCGGCCCGCCCCGTGCCGTGGGTGTCCTCGCCCAGGACGTCCAGGGTGACGAGCAGCCCCTCACCGGTCAGCTCACCGGTGACGCGTGCCGCGTCCTCGATGGTGTCTCCGGCGATGAACCTGCGGACGACGTCCCCGCTGAACGGCGCGGTCTCCACGACCCTGCGCACGCCGTCACTGCGCGACGCGACGAGCAACGCCTGACGAAGCACTGTGCGAACCCCTCGGTGGACCTGCCGACTCCGACAAGGTTATGCCCGCCCGCGGCGAACGATCACGACACGCTGCCGAGGCCGCTCGCGCCGCCGTACCGGCTGACGTACTCGGCCATGTGGGCGGTCTTCACGGCGTCGAACAGCGACTTCGACTTGGCCGGGTCCAGGAAAACCACGCTCTGCCTGGCGCGGCTGCCGGTGCCCTTGTGCGGGGTCGTCATGAACATCACATCCGACGCCCGGACATTGCGCATGCTCAGCGCGAGCGAGCGGAGGTCACCCGCCGACACGCCCTCGTCCACGCTGATCGACTTGGTGAGCGCGGACAGGAACCGGTCGAGCTTCAGCGGGTTGGTGAGCGTCCCGCGGTCCGCGGCCTGCTTGGCGAGGGCGCCGAGGAACGCCTGCTGCCGCTTGATCCGGTCGAAGTCGCCGTTCGGCAGGTTGTACCGCTGCCGGACGAACAGCAGCGCGTCCTCGCCGTTGAGCTTCTGCCTGCCCGCCGTCCACTGCTTCTTGCGGGCCGGGTCGTACACCGTCTCCTTGATGTTGACGGTGACGCCGCCGAGCGCGTCCGTCATCGACTTGAACCCTTCGAAGTCGATGGCGCCGTAGTGGTCGATCCGGATGCCGGTGAGGTTCTCGACGGTCTCGATCAGCAGCTTCGGCCCGCCGTAGGAGAAGGCCGCGTTGATCTTCTGGTTGCCGTAGCCGGGGACCTCGACCCACGAGTCGCGCGGGAACGAGACGACGTACGCCTTCTTCCGGTCCGCCGGCAGGTGCAGCAGCATGATCGTGTCGGTGCGCTGCTGGCCGGGCTTCCAGCCCCGGCCGCCCGCACCGGTGGTGTTCTGCTCCCGGGAGTCCGACCCGACGAGCAGCCAGTTCTCGGTGCCCTTCACGTTCGGCCCCGGCCGGTCGGCCCCCTTCTCCGGCATGACGCCTTCGATGCGGTCGATGTTGCCGTTGTAGGACGACTGCCGCTGCCACGCCAGCCCGCCGAGCCCCGCGACGACCAGCGCGGCGAACACCCCGATCGCGATCAGGACCCGCGGCCACCGGCGCTTGCGCCTGACCGGCCCGTCACCGTCCGACCCGCCCCAGAACGCGTTCTCCGGCTCACCCTTCGCCCCCGGGCCGCCGTCCCCACCCGGCGCCTCCGGGGGCTGGGGCCGATCGGCGCCCGCACCCGGCCCCGCAGCCTCACCGGACGGCTGCGAAACGGGCGAACCAGGAAGATCTCGCGCGGTCATGGCGCCGAAGCTACCAGTCCGATCAGCGCACGATGGCCCACTTAGAACCAGGTGTCCGATTCAGGCGACCCCGCCCCCCAGGTAAACCC
>NZ_SMLC01000184.1 GCF_004349245.1 Actinomadura sp. 6K520
ACGCCGCTCCCCGCGCTCCCGCTCCCCCGGCTCCAGCTGCTCGTCGGGTGCCGCGGGCCGCCCTGTCTGCGACTCGGTCATGACCCAAGCTTTGCACCGTTCGCCCGACCAAGTCCGACCACACCCGTAGGCGGCGTGTCATAGAACATGTCTCGGAAGTGACCCGGCCACGCACGCGAGCGCGTTACCTGACCGGGGAGGCGAAGCCGAAGGCGAGCCTCCCCGGGAAGATCGCGAAGCGATTCGTGCTCGCACAGGCCAGGTCATGTAGCGAGCGCCAGCGAGTGGAGTGGGCCTGGACTTCTACAAACACGTCACGTAGCGAGCGCCAGCGAGCGCAGTGGGCCTGGACTGCAGAAAACTCACTCGGCGAGACGTTCGAGGATGAGGGGGCCGAGCGCGGTCACGTCGCCGGCGCCCAGGGTGATGACGACGTCGCCGGGCCGGGCCAGCGAGGCCGCGAGGCCGGGCACCTCCTCGCGGACGGGCGCGTAGACGGTCTCGGTGCCCGCCGGGACCGCGTCGGCGACCAGCGCGCCCGTCACGCCGGGCTCCGGGTCCTCGCGGGCGCCGTAGACGTCCATGACGACGGCGACGTCGGCGAGGCCGAGCGCCGCGCCGAACTCGGCGGCGAAGAACCGGGTGCGGCTGTACAGGTGCGGCTGGAAGACCGCGACGATCCGGCCGCCGCCCTCCTTCTCGCCCAGGTAGTCGCGGGTGGCGTCCAGGTCGGCGGTCAGCTCGGTGGGGTGGTGGGCGTAGCTGTCGAACACCTCGACACCGCCCGACTCGCCCTTGCGCTCCAGCCGCCGCATCGCGCCGCCGAACGCGGCGAGGCCAGCGCGGACGGGCGCGTCGTCGTGGCCGAGGGACTGCGCGACCGCGACCACGGCGGCGGCGTTCAGCGCGTTGTGCCGGCCGGGGACGCCCAGCTCGACCTCGCCGAAACCGTCGAGGTGGAAGCGGGAACCGAGACCGCGCGGGGTGAATCCGGTCACCCGCAGGTCGGCGCCCTCGGCCTCCCCGTACGTCCGGACGGTCAGCCCCCGCACCCGCGCCCGTTCCGCCAGCTCCATCGCGACCGGGTCGTCGGCACCGGCGATGAGCGTCCCGCCGGGCTCGACGCGGTCGACGAAGCGGGCGAAGTTCTCCTTCACCATCTCGAAGCCGCCGTAGTTGTCGAGGTGGTCGGCCTCGACGTTGGTGACGACCGCGATGTGCGGGGTGTACATGAGGAACGAGCCGTCGCTCTCGTCGGCCTCGGCGACGAACACGTCGCCGGTGCCCTCGTCGGCGCCGAGCCCGGTGGTGACCAGCTGCCCGCCGATGCAGTAGGACGGGTCGGCGCCCGCGTGCTGGAGCGCGACCGTGAGCATCGACGTCGTCGTGGTCTTGCCGTGCGTGCCCGCGACCGCGACCGCCCGGCGGCCCGCCATCAGCGAGGCGAGCGCGGCCGAGCGGTGCAGGATCCGCAGGCCGCGCTCGCGGGCGGCGACCAGCTCGGGGTTGCCGTCCCGGATCGCGGTGGAGACGACCACGGTCTCGGCGTCGCCCAGGTACGCGGCGTCGTGCCCGACGAAGACCTTCGCCCCGAGGTCGCCCAGCTGGGTGAGCAGCTCGGAGTCGCGGGCGTCGCTGCCGGACACGGCGAGGCCGCGCCGCAGCATGATGCGGGCGATGCCGGACATCCCCGCGCCCCCGATCGCGATGAAGTGGACCCGGCCGAGCTCGCCGGCGGGCACGACGTCGCCGGGGTCGATCATGCTCATCGGGCGGTGCCCGCCGAGCGGACCACGTCGTACACCATCTGGGCGAGCGCGACGTCGGCGTCCCGGCGGCCCATCCGCCCGGCGGCCTCCGACATGGCCGCGACCCGGCCGGGGTCGCCCAGCACCGGCAGCACGTTCTGCACGATCCACTCGGGCGTGAGGTCGGCGTTGTCGACGAGCAGGCCGCCGCCGGCCGCGACGATCGGCTCCGCGTTCAGCCGCTGCTCGCCGTTGCCGATCGGCAGCGGCACGTACGCCGCGGGCAGCGCCACCGCGGCCAGTTCGGCGCAGGTCATCGCGCCGGCGCGGCACATGGCCATGTCGGCGGCGGCGTAGGCGAGGTCCATCCGGTCGCAGTACGGGATCGTGACGTACTGGGGGCCGCCGGACACCGGCTCGGGCTGCTCGTTGTTCTTCGGCCCGACGATGTGCAGGACCTGGATGCCCGCCTGCCGGAAGTACGGCGCCGCGGCCACCGCGGCCTGGTTGAGCGAGCGGGCGCCCTGCGAGCCGCCGAAGATCAGCAGGGTGGGCAGGTCGGGCAGGAGCCCGAAGTAGGAGCGGGCCTTGTCGCCCATCGCGAGCCGGTCGAGGGTGGAGATCTCGCGGCGCAGCGGAATGCCGATGAAGGTGGGGTTGGCCAGCGGCGAGTCGGCGTGCGAGACCGCGACGTGGTCGGTGAAGCGGGCGCCGAGTTTGTTGGCGAGGCCGGGCTTGGGGTTGGCCTCGTGGACGATGATCGGCACCTTGCGCTTGCGCGCGGCCAGGTATCCGGGGGTGGCGACGTAGCCGCCGAACCCGACGAGGATGTCGGCCCGGGCCTGGTCGAGGACGGCCGCCGCCGCGTTGATCGCGCCGCGCAGCCGGCCGGGAACCGACAGCAGCTGCGGCGTCAGGGTGCGGGGCAGCGGCACCGGGGGGATCAGGGCGAGCTCGTAGCCGCGCTGCGGGACGAGGCGGGTCTCCAGGCCCCGCTCGGTGCCGAGGCAGACGATCCCGACGTTGGGGTCGTTGCGGCGCAGCGCGTCCGCGAGAGCCAGTGCGGGCTCGATGTGTCCGGCGGTGCCGCCGCCGGCCAGGACAACCCTCATGCTGGTTGACAACTCCTCAGCGTGTTCGACTTGTCGGGTGCCGTACGTCCGGCGTGCGGGCGCGCACACGGACGCGGCGACGGCACCCCGGAGGGGGCGAGTCGGTCCGGGGGGGACGACCCCCCGGCCCCCCGGAGGGGGTTCAGCGCCGTGCCAGACCCAGCCAGCTTAGAGCCCTCACGACCGGTCCGGGGCCCCGTGCGGAGAGTGCCTGCCTCGCGCCCGGCTCGCGTTTGGCGAACGCGAGCAGCATCCCGAGCGCGAACAGGCTCGGGATGAGGGCCGAACCGCCGTAGGACACCAGCGGGAGCGGGATCCCGGTGATGGGTAGGACGCCGATGACGGCGCCGATGTTCACGATGGCCTGGACGACCAGCCACGCCGTCACGCCCGCGGCGGCGAGCCGGGTGAACGGGTCCTTCACCCGCCGCGCGATCCGCAGCCCCGCGTAGGCGAGCAGCCCGAACAGCGACAGGACGACCAGGGTCCCGACGAGGCCGAACTCCTCCCCCACGATCGCGAAGATGAAGTCGGTCTCGGCTTCGGGCAGGTAGTCCCATTTGGCGCGGCCCTCCCCGAGGCCGGTCCCGAACAGGCCGCCGGAGGCCACCGCGTACAGGCCCTGGGTGCCCTGCCAGTTGGTGGTGAGCCGGTTGCCGGACGGGTCGAGGAACCCGGTGAGCCGCTGCATCCGGTACGGCTCCACGACGATGAGGATCGAGACCAGCAGGCCCACCAGGCCGGCGATGCCGACGAACAGCCGGCCGGGCGCGCCGACGACCCACAGCAGCCCGAGGAAGATGGTGAGGAGCACCAGTGTCGTGCCGAGGTCGCTGCCCATCATCACCATCAGGACCAGCACCCCCGCCCCGGGCATCAGCGGGACCAGCAGCGGCCGCCACTCGGTGAGCTGGCCGAGGCGCTCCTTGCGGGCCAGCAGGTCGGCGCCCCACAGCACCAGGGCGAGCTTGCCGAGCTCGGACGGCTGGATCTGCACCGGCCCGAGGTCGACCCAGCGGGTGGCGCCGCCCGCGCTGCGGCCGAGCCCGGGGACCAGCACCAGCGCCAGGAAGACGATCGAGAGCAGCAGCAGCGGGTAGGCCAGCGCGCGGAACGTCCGCACGGGCAGCCGGGACGCCAGCCACATGCCGGGCAGCCCGATCGCCATCCACAGCGCCTGCTTCTGGAACAGCGTGAACGCCGAGCCCGTCGCCTGGATCTGGCTGACGCTGGACGCCGACAGCACCATCGTCAGGCCGAGCGCGAGCAGCATGACCGTGCAGCCCAGCACCAGGTAGTAGGACGTCAGGGGACGGTCGAGCAGCCCGATGGCGGCGACGACCTGCTCGCGCGGCCCCGGGCGCCCGCCGTCGTCCTCGTCGGCCGGTACGGCGGACATGTCTACCGGACGGTTCCGGCGCGGCACCCGGCGGCGGGGCGGGCGCGCCCGGGGGCCTCGGCAACGGCGCGGTTCATGGCCCCAGTCTCGGGGCCGGGGGCGCCCGCGGCGGGGACATCCGGCGCGTGTCGCGCGAGTGTCCCGGCGCCGCCGGCGCGGCCCGGCCCGTCCGGGCGGCGGCGGCCGGTCAACTCTTCGGCATCCATTCCAGGTAGAACAGGCCGATGCCGATCGCGACGAACAGCGCGGAGGTCAGCCAGAACCGCACGACGATCGTGGTCTCGGCCCATCCGGACAGCTCGAAGTGGTGCTGCAGCGGGGCCATCTTGAACACGCGCTTGCCGGTCATCTTGAACCCGCCGACCTGGATCATCACCGACAGGGTGATCATCACGATCAGCCCGCACAGGATGGCGAGGAGGAACTGGGTGCGGGTGAGGATCGCCAGCCCGACCAGCACGCCGCCGAGGGCCAGCGAGCCGGTGTCGCCCATGAAGATCTTCGCGGGCGGCGCGTTCCACCACAGGAAGCTGAACACGCCGCCGAGCACGGCCGCGGCGACGACCGCGAGGTCGAGGGGGTCGCGGACGGTGTAGCACTTCGGGTCGAGCGCGAACTCGCAGCTGTTGCGCAGCTGCCAGTTGCCGATGATGACGTAGGCGGCCAGCACCATGCCGGCGGGGCCGGCCGCGAGGCCGTCCAGCCCGTCGGTGAGGTTGACGCCGTTGGACATCGCCGCGATCAGCAGCAGCGCCCAGATCACGAACAGGTACGGGCCGATCGGGGGGCCGAAGTCGCGCAGGAAGGAGAGGCTGGGGTCGGCGGGGGTGACCTGGTAGCCGTTGGGGAAGTTGAGGGAGGCGACGGCGAACACGACGCCGACGAGGATGATGCCGATCATCTTGGCGCCGCTGCGCAGCCCGAGGCTGCGCTGCTTGAACACCTTGATGTAGTCGTCCACGAACCCGACGAGGCCGAGCCCGGTCATCAGGAACAGCACGAGCAGGCCCGAGATGGTCGGGGGGGTGCCGGTGACCAGGTGCGCCACCGCGTAGCCGACGAGCGACCCGACGATGAAGACCGTCCCGCCCATCGTGGGGGTGCCGCGCTTGTTGAGGTGGGCCTCCGGGCCCTCGTCGCGGATCATCTGCCCGTAGCCGAGGCGGTTGACGATCCGGATCCACACCGGGGTGCCGAGCATGACGAAGATCAGCGCGGCTCCGCCGGCGATGATGATGTTGGTCATCGGCCGTCCTCCGCGAGGATCGCCTCGGCCACCCGCTCCAGTCCCGCCACGCGGGAGCCCTTCACCAGCACGACGTCCTGCGGCGCCAGCCGCTCGTTCAGCGCGGTCACCGCCGCGCCGACGTCATCCACCTGCACGCACTCTCCCGTCCATGACCCCACCTGCCCTGCCCCGCCGGCCATCGCCGCCGCGTTCGCGCCGACGACCACGAGGCCGGAGACCCCGCTGCGCGCCGCGTGCTCCCCGATCTTGGCATGTTCCGCCGCGGTGGAGGCGCCGAGTTCGGCCATCTCCCCCAGCACCGCGTAGGCGCGGCGGCCCCGCGCCATGTGGACGAGCACGTCGATCGCGGCGCGCATCGAGTCGGGGTTGGCGTTGTAGGCGTCGTTCACCACGGTCACGCCGTCCGCCCGCTCGGTGACCTCCATCCGCCACCGGCTGGCCGGCGCGGCCTGCGAGAGACCTTCGGCGATCTCGGCGGTCCCGAGCCCGGCCGCCCGTGCCGCCGCGGCCGCGGCGAGCGCGTTCAGGACGGCGTGCGAGCCGTGCAGCAGCAGCGCGACCGGCGCCGAGCCCTCGGGCGTGACGAGGGTGAACCGTGCCCGGCCCCGCTCGTCGAGCGTCTCGTCGGCGGCGCGGACGTCCGCGCCGGGCGACCGGCCGAAGGTGACGACCTGCCCGGCCGTGCGCGGCGCCATCGCGGCGACCAGGGGGTCGTCGGCGTTCAGGACGGCGGTGCCGCCCGGCCGCACGGCCTCCACGATCTCGCCCTTGGCCCGCGCGATGTTCTCGCGGCTCCCGAACTCCCCGACGTGCGCGGTGCCGACGTTCAGCACGACGCCGACGTCGGGCGGCGCGATCCCGGTGAGGTAGGCGATGTGGCCGATGCCGCGGGCGCCCATCTCCACCACGAGGTGGCGGGTCGCAATGTCGGCGCGCAGGACGGTGAGCGGCAGCCCGATCTCGTTGTTGAACGAGCCGGGCGGGAACACGGTGGGCCCGGCGCGGCCGGCGAGCTGCCCGATGAGGTCCTTGGTGGACGTCTTGCCCGCCGAGCCGGTGACCGCGGTGACGGTCACGTCCGGCAGCCGGTCCAGCACGCCCCTCGCCAGCCGTCCCAGCGCCTCCTGGACGTCGGCGACGACCACGCACGGCCCCGCCACGGGACGCTGCGCGAGCACCGCGGCGGCGCCGGCGGCGAGGGCCGCGGACGCGAAGTCGTGCCCGTCGGCGCGCTCGCCCTTGAGGGCGGCGAACAGCGTCCCGGGCCCCGCCGCGCGGGAGTCGATGACCACGGGACCGCCGACCACGACGTCCGGGGACCCGTGAACGGTGCCCCCCGTGATCTCCGCGATCGCCGACAGCGGAAGTGGGATCACGCCTGCGTCCCGTCCCCTCTTGTCCCTTTCACCCGGTGCCGGAGCGCCTCCCGGGCGACCTCGCGGTCGTCGAACGGCTGCACCTCGCCCGCCACGTTCTGGCCCTGCTCGTGGCCCTTGCCCGCGATGACGAGGACGTCGCCGCGGCGGGCCCGGCCGACGGCCAGCGCGATCGCGGCGGCCCGGTCGGGTTCCATCACGATGCGCGCCCGCTCGGGCTGCGGCACCTTCAGTCCGCCCTCGACCATAGCGGCGAGGATGGCGAGTGGATCTTCCGACCTCGGGTTGTCGCTGGTGAAGTACGCCGAGTCGGCCAGCCGGGCGGCCGCCTCGCCCATCAGCGGGCGCTTGCCGCGGTCGCGGTCGCCGCCGCAGCCGAGGACGATGGCGAGCTCGCCCTCGGTGACGGGCCGCAGGGCGTTCAGCACGGCCTCGACGGCGCCGGGCTTGTGGGAGTAGTCGACGAGCGTGACGAAGTCCTGGCCCTCGTCGACCCGCTCCAGCCGGCCGGGCACGCCGGGCAGCGACGCCACCCCGTGCACGGCGGCCTGCAGCGGGATGCCGGCCTCGACCAGCGCGACGATCGCGGCGAGTGCGTTGGCGACGTTGAACGGCCCCGCGAGCCCGACCTCGCCGTCGGCCTCGATGCCGCCGGGCCCGACGATGCGGAACACGCTGCCGTCGGCGCCGGTGCGCACGTCCTCCGCGCGCCAGTCGGCCGCCGGGTCGCCGGACGCGGAGAACGTCGTCACCGGCACCGTGGCGATCTCCAGCAGCTCGCGGCCGTGGTGGTCGTCGAGGTTGACGACGCCGACGCGGGAGTACTCGGGCGTGAACAGCCGGGCCTTCGCGAGGAAGTAGTCGTGCATGGTCGGGTGGTAGTCCAGGTGGTCCTGGGACAGGTTCGTGAACACCGCGACCTCGAACACCGCCCCGCCGACCCGGCCCTGGACGAGGGCGTGGCTGGAGACCTCCATCGAGGCGGCGCCGACGTCCCGCTCCCGCATCATCGCCAGCAGCGCGTGCAGGTCGGTGGACTCCGGGGTGGTCAGCGCGCTCGGCACCCGCCGGCCCGCCACCCGGATCTCGACGCCGCCGACGAGGCCGGTCTCGATGCCGGCGGCGCGCAGCCCCGCGTCGAGCAGGAAGACGGTGGTGGTCTTGCCGCTGGTCCCGGTGACGCCGATGAGGGTGATGTCGCGTCCCGGCTCGCCGTACACCCAGGACGCGGCCTCGCCGAGCCGGGCGCGGACGTCGGGGACGACCATGACCGGCAGCCCCGTCGCCGCAGCGCGGTCGTACCCGTCGTGGTCGGTGAGGATCGCCGCGGCGCCGGCCTCGGCCGCCTGGGCGGCGAACCGGGCGCCGTGCGCGCGTGCGCCGGGCAGCGCCGCGTAGATGTCGCCGCGCCGCACCGCCCGCGAGTCATGCGTGATGCCCGTCGCCGACACCGCGTCCCAGCCGGTCTGCTCGATTCCGAAGAGCACCGCGAGTCCGTTCAGCGGACGGGCCGGATTGGTGGTGGGGCGCATGGCGTTTCTTTCGGTACGAGCGGATCGGGGCTGCTGGGACACGGGTGGTGGACTCACAGGCGAGGAGGGTACTCGCTGCCGTCAGTCCCGGGCGTGGATCTGGACGATCGGCGGTCGGCTCCCCGTCGGCGGGATCTTCTCGGACTTCAGGGCGAAGCTCATCACGTCCTTGAAGACCGGTGCGGCCGCATCGCCACCATAGTGGCTGCCCCGCTTCGGGTTCTGCAGGACGACCTGCACGACGAGCTGAGGGTCGTCGGCGGGGGCGAACCCCGCGAACGAGGCGGTGTACCCGCCGCCCCTGTAGCAGCCGCAGCGCGGGTTGACGACCTCGGCGGTGCCCGTCTTGCCCGCGACGCGGTAGCCCTTGATCTGCGCCTTGGGCGCGGTGCCCTCGTCGGTCGTCACGCCCTCCAGCATGTCGCTGATCTGCCGGGCGGTCCGCTCGCTGATGACCCGCCGGCGGTCCGGCGCGGGCGACGGGGTGAACGCCTCGTCCTCGCCGACGGTGCCGGCGACGAGGGTCGGCGCGACGCGCACGCCGCCGTTCGCGATCGTCGCGTAGACGCTGGCCATCTGCACCGCGTTCACCGAGACCGTCTGCCCGAACGCGATCGGGTACCGGTCGGTGCCCGACCACTGGGCGGGCGGCTTCAGCAGGCCGGGCGTCTCGCCGGGCAGCGGCAGGCCGGTCTTCTCGCCGAACCCGAAGTCGCGCAGCGTCTGGTGGAGCTGCTGCTGGTCGATGCTCTCGCTGGCCATGATGGTGCCGACGTTGCTGGACGTGGCGAGCACGCCGGCGAACGTGAGCCGCTCGGTCGGGTGCGAATGCGAGTCGCGGAACACGACGTCGTACTTCTTGATCTTGTCGGGGACGGTGAAGGGCGTCTGCGGGGTGACCCCGCCCTTCTCCATGACCGCCGCGGCGGTGACGACCTTGCCGGTGCTGCCCGGCTCGAACGCCTCCTGCACCAGCGGGCTGCCCCACAGGTCCTTGTCGGACTTGGTGTACTCGTTCGGGTCGAAACCGGGAGCCGAGGCCATCGCGAGCAGCTCGCCGGTGCGCGGGTCCATGACGATCACGCTGCCGCTCTTGGCGCCGCTGGCCCGGACCTGCTTCTCGATCGCCTCCTGCGCCTTGAACTGCAGGTCGCGCTCCAGCGTGAGGCGCACGCCGCGGCCCGGTGCGGAGGGACGCTTCTGGTCCTCGCCCATGGGGATGTGCTGGCCCTCCGGGCTGATCTCCACCCGCTGCCAGCCCTCGCGGCCCGCGAGCACGCCGTCCATCGAGCTCTCCAGCCCGGCGGCGCCCTTCCCCGTGTCGTTCACGAAACCTATGACGCTCGCGGCCAGCGAATCGTTGGGGTATTCGCGGCGGAACTCCAGCCGTGTCCCGATTCCGGGGAAGTTCCACGAGGTGATCAGCCGGGCCTGGTCCGGCGGGACGCCGTGCGCGAGGTACACGAACCGCGTGTCCGGCTTGCTGATCTTCTGCATCAGCGCCGCCGGGTCCAGGCCGAGCGTCGGGGCCAGCGCGTTGACGATCGGCTGCCGTTGGTCCGCCTTGATCAGCGACGGATCGGCGTAGATCGCCCGCGCCTCCACCGTCATGGCGAGCGCGTTGCCCTGCGCGTCGGTGATGTCGCCGCGGATCGCGGGCAGCTTGAGCTTCTGCAGCCGCTGCCGCATCGCCTGCTCGGTGTACTCCCCGGACTCGATCGTCTGGAGCTGGACGAGCCGGCCCGCGAACAGCGACAGCACGAAGGCGACGACCAGCAGCGCGACGTTCAGCCGCTTGAGCGGGTCGCGCCGGTGGAACGGGACCCGGTTCCCCCCGCCCGGGGGCCGCCGTCCCGAGCCGCCGCCGGGCCGGGGCCCGCGCGGGCCCCCGCCGCCCGCGGGACGGGTGCCCTTCGCGGTCCGCGCGGCCCGGCTCGCGGCGCTCCTGGCGGGCGAGCTCTTCGCGGGCGAGCTCTTGGCGGGCGAGCTCTTGGCGGGCGAGCTCTTGGCGGGCGCCTTTTTCGGCGCGGAACCGCCCCGTGCCTTCTTCTGGGCGGACTTCTTCGCGGAGGATCCGCCGGTCCCCGCTTCCTTGCCGCCCGTCTCCTTACGGCCCGCATCCTTGCGAGGGGCGGGGACCGTCGTGTTGCGCGCGGGACGGCGGGCGGCGCTGCCCTTCGTGCCCGGCCGTCCCGCGCCGTCGGATCTCCCGCCCGGAGGGCGCGGAGGGTTACCGGTGTGCCGCCCGGACGCGCGTGCCGCGCCCGGGGCGTTCCCCGCGTCCCGGTCCGCCGGGCCGCGTCTGCGGCCCGGCGGAGGCCCGGCCGTCCCGCGTCCCGGCGGCTTCGTCACCGTGTCCCCCGCTCCCCGATGCCGTCGTGCCCGCTCACGGCGCCCCGGCGCCGGGGACCACGGTGCCGGGGACCCCGACCACGCCGGCCGCGCCCGACGCCGCGGCCGCGGCGCCGGGGACCGGGCGGATCCCGCCGTCGCTGGCCCGGCCGGAGCCGCTGTGGAAGAACGCCGGGTCCTCGGCCTCCTTCATGCCGAGGGCCTTGGCCTTGTTCGACAGCTCCTCCGGGGAGCCTTCGCGGGCGATCTCCGCCTCGTACGCCTGGCGCTGCTGTTCGAGCTGCTTGGTGCTCTGCTGGAGCCGCGTCAGCGTGAACGCGTCCTTCGCGAGGACGGTGTTGAGCAGCAGGAGGCTCACCAGCGCGCCGCCGAGCAGCCCGACGATGAGCAGGACGAACGGGGCGCGCGGCGGCGCCTGCGTCCGCCGCGACGCGCCCCGGCGGGCTCCGGCCGCCGGGGTGCTCTTGGCGGGCACGGCCTTGGCAGGCACGGCCTTCTTCGCCGCCGTGCTCTTGGCGGGCGCGGATTTGCGCGCGGGCGCGGTCTTGGGCGCCGCCTCGGGCGGCCTGCTCTTCGTGGCCGTGCCCTTCGCGCCCTTCGCGGACTTGGTGCCCTTCGCGGCCGGTGCGGCGTCGGCCGGGCGCTGCCGGGTCCTGTTCCCGGGCGCCTTGGGCGGCGGGCGTCTGCTCGTCGTGGTCATGTCGCCTCCCGGACCCGCTCGGCGGCGCGCAGCCGCACCGATCCGGCCCGTGGGTTGGTCGTGGTCTCCTCGCCGGACGGCAGCTCGGCCCCGCGCGTCAGGAGCCGGAAGCGCGGCTCGTGCTCGGGTAGCGGGACGGGCAGGTCCGGCGGCGTCGTGTCGGCGGCCTGGGCGGCGAGGACCTGCTTGGTGATCCGGTCCTCGAGGGAGTGGTAGGACAGGACGGCGATCCGGCCGCCGACCGGCAGCGCGTCCAGGGCGGCGGGCAGCGCCCGCCGCCAGCTGTCCAGCTCGCCGTTCACCTCGATGCGCAGCGCCTGGAAGGTGCGTTTGGCCGGGTTGCCGCCGGTGCGGCGGGTCGCGGCCGGGATGGACGTGCGGACCAGCTCGGCGAGGCGGCGGGTGGAGTCGAACGGGGCGCGCTCGCGTTCCCGGACGATCGCCGAGGCGATGCGCTGGGCGAAGCGCTCCTCGCCGTACTCGCGCAGGATCCTGGCGAGCTCGGCGGGCGGGTAGCCGTTGACGACCTCGGCCGCGGTGAGCCGCTGGGTGGTGTCCATCCGCATGTCGAGGGGTGCGTCGTGGGCGTAGGCGAACCCGCGGCCGGTCTCGTCGAGCTGCGGGGAGGAGACGCCCAGGTCGAACAGGACGGCGTCCACCGCCGGAACGGCGAGCCGGCGCAGGACCCTGGGGATCTCGTCGTAGACGGCGTGCTCGAGCGTCACCCGGTCGCCGAACGGGGCGAGCCGGCGCTCGGAGCGCTCCAGCGCGGCGGGGTCGCGGTCGAGGCCGATCAGGCGCAGGTCCGGCACGGCCCGCAGCATCGCCTCGGCGTGCCCGCCCATGCCGAGCGTGGCGTCGAGGTAGACGGGCGCACGGCCGGTGACGGCCTGCGCCGCGGGGGTGAGGAGTTCCAGGACGCGACCGAGCATGACCGGTACGTGACCGGCCCCGGCCGCGTGGTCACCCACGTCCATGCTGCACCCCCAGTACTGCCACCGCTCGCGGACTTGTGGCATCGCCGGATCGGATGACCGCTGAGCTGCGCACCCCCGGCGGCGGCCTCGCCCGGCCAGGTCCCCATCCGCTGCCCTAGAGGAAGATCACCGCGTGGTGCGCGGGGGGTCGCCGTCTGGCACCGGGGAAGCTGCGCCAGCTGGCTCGGAGAGCGGCTGGAGACCTGGCCGAACGTGGGCCATTGCCGGTCATCGGACCGACGAGTCGTTTCTCAGAGGATCCCTGGCAACACCTCCTCCGAGACGTCGGAGAACGTCTGCTCCTCCTGCTCCAGGTAGGTCTCCCATGCCTGCGCGTCCCAGATCTCCAGACGCGTGTTGGCACCGATGACCGTGCAGTCGCGGGTGAGGCCCGCGTACTTGCGCAGCGGAGGCGGGATCGTGACGCGGCCCTGCTTGTCGGGGACCTCGTCGGACGCGCTCGCGAAGAAGACCCTGCTGTAGCTCCGTACCGCCTTCTCGGTGACCGGCGCGGCACGCAGAGCCTCGGTTATCCGCTGGAACTCCGCCATGGGGAAGACGTACAGGCAGCGCTCCTGGCCCTTCGTGATCACCAATCCCCCCGACAGCTCCTCGCGGTACTTCGCCGGCAGGAACAGCCGTCCCTTGTCGTCGAGACGCGGTGAGTGGGTGCCGAGGAACACCGGCCCACCTCCCCGCGCCGCATGGGGCGCTACTGCCCCCCACGGCGCCCCACTCTACTCCACTCTTCCCCACCGTCAACAATGAAAACACGTTCCGCAAACCGAATCGTCGGGCGAATGCGCAGGTCAGAGCGGGTGGGGCCGGGTGG
>NZ_SMLC01000185.1 GCF_004349245.1 Actinomadura sp. 6K520
GGGTGAAGGGGGTCAGGTGGGCGAGCGGAGCCCGCGGCGCTGCAGCAGCACGGCGGCCACGATGATCGCGCCCTTGGCGATCAGCTGGTCGCTGGTCTGCAGGCCGTTCAGGATGAACAGGTTGGTGATGAGCGTGAAGATCAGCACGCCGAGGATCGACCCGACGACCGTGCCTCGCCCGCCGGTGAGCAGCGTCCCGCCGATGATGACGGCGGCGATCGCGTCCAGCTCGTACAGGTCGCCGTGCGTGCTGGAACCGGTGGTGGTCCGCGCCATGATGATGATCGCGGCGATACCGCAGCAGAACCCCGACAGCGCGTACAGCGCCAGGGTGTGCCGGCGGACGTCGATGCCGGCGAGCCGCGCCGCCTCGGGGTTGCCGCCGACCGCGAACGTCCGGCGGCCGAACGTGGTGCGGTTGAGCAGCAGCCAGCCCGCGAACGCGACGGCCGCGAAGATGTACACGACGAGCGGCAGCCCGAGCACCCGCGTGGTGGACAGCGCCACGAGCGCGTCGTTCTCGGGACCGATCAGCTGGGTCTTGCGGTCCGACATCCGCTGCGCCAGCCCCCGCGCCGCGACGAGCATCGCGAGCGTGGCGATGAACGGGACGAGCCGCCCGTAGCTGATCAGCAGCCCGGACACGACGCCCGTGCCGGTCCCGACGAGGATCGCGCACAGCGCCATCACCGCGGGCCCGTACGACTGCGTCGCCACGGTCGTCGCCCACACCGACGCCAGCGCCATCACCGACCCGACGGACAGGTCGATCCCGCCGCCGATGATCACGAAGGTCTGCCCGACGGTGATCACGCCGATGGTCGCGGCGAGCACCAGGATGGCGACCACGTTCCCGGACGTGGCGAAGTTCTCCGGCTGGGTCGCCAGGCCGACGCCCGCGAGCAGCACCAGCGCCGCGACCAGCCCGAGGTGCCGGATCTCCCCCGGCCCCCGCACGGCGGCGGCTCCGGTGCCCGCCGGCGGCCGGGGGCCGCCCGGCCCCTTGCCCAGCGGAACGCGCTTGGCCAGCGAGCCGAGCCTTCCGTCCTGCTCCCCGCCGCCCGGCGGGGTCTGTGGGGCCGACCCCCCGGACCCCTGACTCGTCTCGGTCACAGGGCGCTCCCTTCCATGATCATGTTCAGCACGGTGGCCTCGTCGAGTGCGCGGGCGTCGCCGGTGTGCACGACCCGTCCCTCGCGGACGACGAGGACCCGGTCGGCGAGCCCGAGCACCTCGGGGACCTCGCTGGACACCAGCAGCACCCCGATCCCGCGCCCGGCCAGCTCGCGGATCACCGCGTACAGCTCGGCGCGCGCGCCGACGTCCACGCCGCGGGTCGGCTCGTCCAGGATCAGCAGCCGCAGCCCGGCGGAGCCGAGCAGCCAGCGCGCCAGCACGACCTTCTGCTGGTTGCCGCCCGACAGCGTCACGACCGGGCGCGCCGGGTCGGGCGGCCGGATGTCGAGCGCCTCGATCTGCCGGCGCACGTCGGCGACCTCGCGGCGCCGGTCGAGCCAGCCGAACGAGGCGTACCGGGACAGCCCCGCGACGGTGACGTTCCCGGCGACGGTCTCGTTCATCAGCAGCGCCTGGCTCTTGCGCTCCTCCGGCGCCATGCCCATGCCGCGCCGCACCGCCGCGCCCGTGTCGCCGGGGCGGACCGGGCGCCCGTCGATCAGCACCCGGCCCCGCGCGGGGCGCCGCGCGCCGTAGATCGTCTCCAGGATCTCGGAGCGGCCGGAGCCGACCAGCCCGGCGAGCCCGACGATCTCACCGGCGCGGACGCTGAGCGATACGTCCGCGAAGGAGCCCGGGAGCGTCAGGCCCTCGACGCGCAGCACCTCGGGCCCGTCGGCCTCGGCAGCGGGCTCCGGACGCTCCGGGAACACGTACTCGACGTCCCGGCCGGTCATCAGCGAGACGATCTCGTCGGTCGAGGTGGTCCGGGCGGGCAGCCCGACCGCGACGGCCCTGCCGTCCTTGAGGACGGTCACCCGGTCGCCGATCTCCCGGATCTCCGCCAGCCGGTGCGAGATGTAGATCACCGCCACGCCGGCGGCGGTCAGCTCGCGGATGATGCGGAACAGGTTGCCGACCTCGTCGTGGGCGAGGGCGGCGGACGGCTCGTCCATCACCAGGAGGCGCGCCTCGTGCGACAGGGCGCGGGCCATGCTGACGACCTGCTTTCCGGCCGCCGGAAGCCGCCCCACCTCGCGGCGCGGCGAGATCTCCGCGTGCCCGAGCCGGCCGAGCAGCTCGCGCGCCGCCCGCTCGGCGTCGCCGCGGCGGGTGAAGCCGAGCGTGGACTTCTCGTGGCCGAGGAAGATGTTCTCCGCGACCGACAGCCCGTCCACGAGGTCGAGTTCCTGGTAGATCGTCGCGATCCCGGCGCGCATCGCGGCGTTCGGCCCGGCGAGCCGCACCGGCTCCCCGGCGAACACGATCTCGCCGTCGTCCGGCTGGTGCGCGCCGGCGAGCACCTTGATGAGCGTCGACTTCCCGGCGCCGTTCTGCCCGAGCAGGCAGTGCACCTCGCCGGGCCGCACGTCGAGGTCGACGCCGTCCAGCGCGCGGACGCCGGGGAACTGCTTGACGATGCCGCGCATCAGCAGCAGCGGTTCGGTTTCGGGCGAGCCCATCGGGCCTCCTCGGGGGCCGGAGCCACGGGATAGGGACGCGGAGAGGGGTCGGGGGTCAGGACGCGGAGAAGACGTGGTCGCTGATGAGGCGGGCGCCGCCGACCACCCCGGCGGCGCCGGCGAGCTCGGACAGCACGATCGGGAGGTTGCCGGTCGCGAGCGGCGCGGACCGGCGGTAGACGACGCTGCGGATCTCGGCGAGCAGCGCGTGGCCGAGCCCGGCGACGCCGCCCGCGATGATGACGAGCCCGGGGTTGAAGAAGCTGACCAGCCCGGCGAGCACCTGCCCGACATGCCGGCCGCCCTCCCGGATGATCTGCACCGCGACGGGGTCCCCGGCGGCCGCCGCCTCGCCGACGTGCTCGCCCGACAGCGTCCCGTGGGTCTCCAGCAGCGCGGCGAGCCGCGGCGACCGTCCCGACCCGGCCGCCGCCTCGGCGTCCCGGGCGAGCGCCGCGCCGCCGAAGTACGCCTCCAGGCAGCCCGCGTTGCCGCACGCGCAGATCGGCCCGTCGTCGTCGACGCGGATGTGGCCGATGTCGCCCGCACTGCCGGACACGCCGCGGTAGATGGCGCCGTCCACGACGATGCCGCAGCCGATCCCGGTGCCGATCTTGACGAGCAGGAAGTCGTCGACCGAGCGCGCCAGCCCCGCGTGCAGTTCCCCCAGCGCCATGAGGTTCACGTCGTTGTCGACGAGGACCGGGCACCCGAGCTCCTGGCCGATCGCGTCCCGCACCGGGAACCGGTCCCAGCCGGGCATGATCGGCGGGACGACCGGCATGCCGTCGCGGAAGCTGACCGGGCCGGGCACGCCGATCCCGGTGCCGTGCACCTGCGGGATCAGCCCCTCGTCGCGCAGCTTGCCGAGCAGGTCGAGGGCCCGGTCGAGCACCACGGTCGCGCCCTGCCGGACGTCGCACTCCTCGCTGACGTGCCCGAGCACCTCCAGCGCGCCGTCGGTGACCGCCACGTCGATCGAGGTGGCACCGACGTCGAAGGCGACGAACCGCAGGCTCGGCGACAGCCGCACGATGCCGGACCGCCGGCCGCCCCGGGACGCCGCGAGCCCCGCGCCCTCCACGAGCCCGAGTTCGACGAGCCGGTCCAGCTCCACGGCCAGCTTCGACCGCGACAGCCGGACCACGTCGCCCAGCTCGGCGCGCGAGCGCGGGCCCTCGTCACGCAGCAGCCGCAGCAGCCGTGCCTGGTGCACGTTCTGCGGGCGAGCCGACATGCGCATCACGTCGTCCTCTCAGGTCCTCCGGGACGAGACCGGGGCGGTGTGACCCCGGTCTCATGGCGAGAACGTAACCGGCTTTCGCCGCGTTGTGAAGACCTTTTCGCGATCGTGACCCAACTTTCTCCACTCAGAAGACAAAGCCGGGGCGAGCGAAGGCCCCTGCCCGCGTGAGGCGGACAGGGGCCGTTCGGGACGACGCTAGTGCCGGACGCTAATAGCTGACCGTCTGCCGGCCGCTCATGGTGCGCATGATGTGTTCCACGAGTGTGATGAGCACGCGCTTGGCGTCCTCCCGGTCACGGACGTCGCAGGAGATCACCGGGATGTCGGGCGACAGGTCGAGGGCGTCGCGCACCTGCTCGTGCGAGTGGTGGCCCGCGCCGTCGAACCGGTTGACGCCGATGATGAACGGGACGCCGCGCCGCTCGAAGTAGTCGACCGAGGCGAAGCAGTCCGCCAGGCGGCGGGTGTCCACCAGGACGACCGCGCCGAGCGCGCCCTTGGCCAACTCGTCCCACATGAACCAGAACCGGTCCTGGCCGGGCGTCCCGAACACGAACAGCACGAGGCCGTTCGGGAGCGTGATGCGCCCGAAGTCCATCGCCACGGTCGTCGTCGTCTTGGACGCGACGGCCGTGGTGTCGTCGATCCCGATGCTCTTCTCGGTCAGGGCCTCCTCGGTCCGCAGCGGACGGATCTCGCTGACCGCGCTGACCAGGGTGGTCTTGCCGACGCCGAAGCCGCCGGCCACGAGGATCTTGACCGTCAGCGCGGAATCGCCCTGGGCGGCCGCCGCGTCAGAGCGCACGGATTCCATCGATCACTTCCTTGAGTACACGCTCGCCGGGGAACTGCGCCACCGGCGCGGGACGCCGGACCTGGATCAGCGAGTGGTCGAGCAGGTCGCCGAGCAGGACACGGACGACCCCGAGGGGGAGTTCCAGATCCGACGCTATCTCGGCGACCGACAACGGGGTGCGGCAAAGCTCCAGGATCATGTCATGTTCGGGCTCCGGCGACCACGGGGTCGCGTGGAGTGCGGCGGAATCGTCATCGGCCACGGCGGGCTCCACCGCGACGATGAGGGCGACCAGATCGAACTCGACGCCGTCGTAGTGCGTCCGGCCGCCGGTGAGCGCGTACGGGCGGACGACGGGCCCCGCGGCCTCGTCGTACCAGGCGCCGCCTCGCCCCTCCACCTCAAACGCCGCCCGGCTCGGCCGCGGCGACCCGCGGGTTGGCCGACAGGTGCTGCCCGACGCGGGTGACCAGCATCGCCATCTCGTAGGCGATGACACCGAGGTCGGCGTCGGCGGCGGCGAGGACCGCCAGGCAGGCGCCCTTCCCGGCGGCGGTGACGAAGAGGAACGACGACTCCATCTCCACGATCGTCTGCCGGACGGGCCCGCCGCCGAACGACTCCCCGGCTCCGCGGGCGAGGCTCTGGAAGCTCGCGGCCACCGCGCTCAGGTGGTCGGACTCCTCGCGGGCCAGCCCGCTGGACGCGGCTATCTTCAAGCCGTCGCCCGACAGCACCACCGCGTTCTGCACCGGGGCGACCCGCTGGACCAGGCTGTCGAGGAGCCAGTCCAGCTCACCGCCTCCGCCCGGGACCTCGGCGCCGGGGTACTGGGCCTCTGTCATGGGGTGTCGTCCTCCTGGTCGGCTGGGTCGCTCGCGGCCTCCGCGTCGGCCGCGTCCTGTCTGCCACGCTGCCAGCCACGCTGCATGGCGGACATCATCGATCGCAGTACTTCGGGTGAGCGCGCCGGGTCGTCCTCGTCCGGAACGGTCCCGGGCGCGGGCGCGCTGTCGCCGCCGGGCCGGGGCGGCGCCGCGTCCGGCGCCCCGTCCGCCGGGACGGGCGCGGACAGCGGCATGCCGGCGGGCTCGGGCCCGCGCGGCGGGCGGGCGGGCTCCGCCGGTGGCGCGTCGGCCGCGGGCGGGGCCTGGCCCCGGGCGGCCAGGTGCTCGTCCACCCGCTGCTTGAGCTGGGGCGCCAGGTGCTGCTGCCGCCTGCGCTTCGGCAGCTCGCCCGGCTGCAGCGGCGCCGGGGGCTCCGGCGGCGCCTCCGTGCCCGGCCGGGCGGGTCCGGGCGCCGGGTGCTCCGGTTCGGGCTCCGGCGCGGCGGCCCCGCCGGCGGGCTCGGCCTCGACCAGGCGGACGACGCCGCCCGGGGCGGCCGCGGGCAGCGCGGAGGCCGCCCCGGAGGCCGACAGGGCCGGGGCGGTGCCCGGCAGCGTCTGCATCGGCCCGGTGAGGCGGCGCGCGGTCGGCTCGGGGTCGGGCTCGTCGACGATCAGCGAACCGGGGATCAGCGCGATCGCGGTCGTCCCCCCGTACGGGGACTGGCGGAGCGTGACCTGGATGCCGTGCCGCTGGGCCAGCCGCGCCACGACGAACAGCCCGAGCTGCGCGCTGTCGGACGGGTCGAAGTCCGGCGGCCGGGTGAGCCGCGCGTTGGCGGCGCGCAGCGCCTCCTCGGTCATCCCGAGGCCCCGGTCCTCGACCTCGATCGCGAAGCCGTTGGCGACCGCGTGCCCGGTGACCCGCACCGGCGACTGCGGCGGCGAGAACGTGGTGGCGTTCTCCACGATCTCCGCCAGCAGGTGGATGACGTCGGCGACGGCGGAGCCGAGCAGCGCGACGCGCGGCAGCGGCTGCACCCGGACGCGCGGGTAGTCCTCGACCTCGGCGACGGCGCCGCGGACGACGTCCACCAGCGGCACCGGGCGGCGCCAGCCGCGGCCCGCCGTCTTGCCCGCGAGGATCACCAGGCCCTCGGCGTGCCGGCGCATCCGGGTCGCGAGGTGGTCGAGCCGGAACAGGTCCGACAGCTCCGACGGGTCCTCGGTGCGGCGTTCCATGGAGTCCAGGAGGCCGAGCTGGCGGTGCAGCAGCGCCTGGTTGCGGCGCGCGAGGTTGACGAACACCTCGCTGATGCCGCGGCGGGCCGCGGCCTCGCCCTCGGCGGACCGCACGACGGCCTCGCGGGCGCGGTCGAACGACTCGGCGATCTGCCGGATCTCGGTGATGCTGAAGTCGAGCCCGGGCTCCGGCTCCGGCTCGGCGGGCCGCCCGGCGCGGATCCGCTCCGCCAGCCTCGGCAGCCTCTCCTGGGTGAACTCGACCACGCCGCCGGCGAGCTCGCGGCACTCGCGGACCAGCCGCCGGGAGACCCGGACGGCGAAGAACGACGACAGCAGGATCGCGAGCAGCCCCAGCCCGCCGGCGAGGGCGAGCCGCGTGAACGTGCCGATCGCGATGCCCTGGGCGTGCTCGGTGACGTCGTCGAGGATGTCGTTCTCCAGCTCGAAGAGCCGGTCGTGGACGGCGTCGCTGGCGCTGCGCCAGGCGCCGGGCTCGATGACGGTCACCTCCCGCGCGCCGGCCTGCGCCCCCTCCGGGGACGTGCCGCCGCCCGCGGCGGTCCCGCGCTCGGCGGCCGCCGCGGGCGGCTCGGCGCCGTGGATGACCTCGTTCTCCATCCGCGTCAGCTGCCGGAACGGCGGGGTCTCCATCATCCGCTCGTAGCGGGCGTGGAACCGGCGGGGGAGGTCGCGGGCGTTGTCCGCGTGGATCGTGTGGTGCGCCCCGACGAGCTTGGCGAACTCGGCGCGCTCGGCGGGCGAGATGTGTCCCGCGGCGAGCGCCCCGGTCAGCAGGGCGTCCTCGCGGGCCATGTACTCGCGGGCGCGGCCGAACGAGGTGAGCGTGCGGGCGCGGGCGGTGATCGAGCCCTCCGCCGGCGCGGTCGCGCTGTAGATCGCGAAGCCGGCGTCGATGAGCTCGTTGTACTCGCGCAGCACGTGCCCGCGTCCGGCGGCGCGGCCGTCGACGGTGCGGCGCAGCCCGTCGAGGCCGCCGAGCCTGGTGACGAGCGCGTCGATCCGCGTGACCACCTCGGGCAGGATCGTCTCGCGCATGCCCTGGTCACGGCTGCCGGCGCGGACCTCCCCGGCCGCCTTGTCGGTGGCCCTGCGCTGCGCCCGGATCTCGTTCGCGCCGGCCGACCGCGCGTCGCCGAGCCAGGTCATCGACAGGCGCCGCTCCTTCTGCAGGCCGGCGATGAGCCGCTGCGTGGGGAGCACGGTCTTCTGCTGGAAGTTCCTGCTCTCCAGGAGCTGGTTCGCGTCGCCGTAGGTCATGCCGGTGACGAAGACCCACAGCGACGTCAACGCCAGCAGCGGGACGAGGACCAGCAGCGTGATCCTCGTCCGGATGGAGGAGAAACGGGGTGCGGCCATCACTGCTTCGGCACTCGGAGGCGGGACATGCGGGGGAAACCTCCCGATGCGTGGAGTACGGGGGTGTGCGGGACTCTACTACGTCGCGGCTTCCCGGCGGTCCGGCGGACGCGGGCCATCCGGCGCCTCCTGCGGGTCGGGCCAGGTCAGGACGTGCTCCATCAGCGCCACCAGAACCTCCTTCGATGATTCGCGCCGCCGGACGTCGCACAGCAGCACGGGGACGTCCGGGTCCAGGTCGAGCGCGATCGCGACGTCCTCGGGCCGGTGCGTGCGCCGGCCGTCGAAGCAGTTCACGGCCACCACGAACGGGACGCCGCGCCGCTCGAAGTAGTCGATCGCGGCGAAGCTGCCGGTCAGCCGCCGCGTGTCGGCCAGCACGACGGCGCCGATCGCGCCCGCCGCCAGCTCGTCCCACATGAACCAGAACCGCTCCTGGCCGGGCGTGCCGAACAGGTACAGCAGCAGCTGCTCCGACAGGGTGATCCGCCCGAAGTCCATCGCGACGGTCGTGGTCGTCTTCGCGCCGACGCCGGACACGTCGTCCACCCCGACGCCGCGGTCGGTCAGCGGCTCCTCGGTGTGCAGCGGCCTGATCTCGCTGATCGAGCCGACCATCGTGGTCTTGCCGACCCCGAACCCGCCGGCGATCAGGATCTTCGTCGTGACGAGGGGGCGGGCGCCCAGGCCGGTCCCCTCAGAGGGCGCGTAGGCCATTCAACACCTCCCGCAGCACTCCGTTCGGTGGGCGGCGGCCCCGCACGGGCTCCACCTCGGCGACCACCGCGACCAGTCCCTCGTCCCGCAGGTCGCCGAGCAGGACGCGGACGACGCCGATCGGCAGGCCCAGGTCGGCCGACAGCTCGACGACGGGGACGGGGTGCGCGCAGGCGCGCAGCACCCGGGCGTGGTCGGGGCTGTAGCGCAGCCGGTCGCCCGCGGGGACGCCGGTGGCCGCCACGACCGCGATCAGCTCGAAGCCCTCGCCCTCGGGACGGGTCCGTCCCCGGGTCATGGCGTACGGACGCACGAGCGGACCGGCCTCCCGGTCCAGCCACCGCTCTGAGGACGCCATCGCCGCTCACCGGCTCCGCGGCGAGGTCCCCCCGGCGCCACCGAAGCCCTCACCCGCCGTCTCGTGCTCGGCTCCGAACCTGGGGCTCGCCTGCAGGTGCTGGCCGACCCGCTTGACCAGCACCGCCATCTCGTAGGCGACGAGGCCGGCGTCGGCCTCCGCGTCGGCCAGCACGGCGAGGCAGGTGCCGTCGCCGGCGGCCGTCACGAACAGCAGCAGCGCGTCCATCTCGATGATGGTCTGGCGCACGTTCCCGCCGGCGAAGTGCCGGCCCGCGCCGCGCGCCAGGCTCTGCACGCCGGACGCCAGCGCGGACAGGTGCTCGGCGTCCTCGCGGCCCAGCTCGGTGGAGGCCGCGATGGCCAGGCCGTCCCGGGACAGGATCACCGCCTGCCGCACCGCCGTCACCCGCCCGGCGAAGTCGTTGAGCAGCCAGTTCAGTTCACCGGTCGCGGTGTGGTGCATCATCGCTCCCCCTCGTCGCCGCCCACGTCCGACGCGCGCCCGCGCCGCCATCCCTGCTGTATCGATGCCATCAGCGAACGTGCCTCCTCGGGCGAGCGTGCGATGCCCCCGGACGCGCCGTCGCCGACGCGGGGCGGGGGCGGCGGGGGACGCTTGCGGAGCTGCGGGGCCAGGTTCTCCTGCCGCACCCGGCGGGGCAGGCCCGCGTGGGTGGCCGCGGGCTGCCAGTCCTCCCGGGCGTCGTCGACCACGTCCGCGTCCACGATCTCGTCGGCGTCCACGATCTCGTCGGCGTCCACGATCTCGGCCGCGTCCCCGCCGGTGTGCGCGCCGGCGTCCTCGCGGGTCTCCTCGCGGGTCTCCTCGCCGGAGTCCGGGACGGCCTCCGGGACGGGTGCGGCCTCGTCCGACCAGGGGTTGGGCCGGGGCCCGGACGGGGCGCCGGGCCCGGCCTCACCGGGCGTCCCCCACGACACGGTTGTCCCGGACAGCTCGGGCAGCGCGGGCGGCGCCTCCATGTGCCCGGCGGAGGTGTGCCCGGCGGCCTCCTCCGCGCGCCGGCGCCGCTCGTGCGGCTCGGCGGCGGGCAGGGAGGCGAACCGCCCGGACTCGTCGGTCTCCCGCAGCGGGACGACCGACTCCGAGCGCGACGCGGGCACCAGCGCGGCCTCGCGCGGCGCCTCGGCCCGCACGTGGACCGCGCCGTCGTCCGCGAGGTGGTCCCCGGGCTCGATCTCGGCGGCCGCCTCGGCCGCCGCCATCTGCTCGGCGGGCACCACCAGCTCGTGCGGCAGCAGCACGATCGCGGTCACGCCGCCGTACGGGGAGCGCTGCAGCGACACGGTGATGCCGTGCCGGGCGGCGAGCCGCGCGACGACGAACAGCCCGAGCTGGTCGGTGTCGACGAGGTCGTACTCGGGCGGCTCGGCGAGCCGCCGGTTGGCCTCCTCGAGCAGTTCGGGCCGGACGCCGAGGCCGCGGTCCTCGATCTCGACGGCGAACCCGGTGCCGACGCGCTCGGCCATCACCCGGACCTCGGTGGTCGGCGGGGAGAACGTCGCGGCGTTCTCCAGCAGCTCGGCCAGCAGGTGGACGACGTCGGTGACGGCCGCGCCGACCAGGCCGTCCGCGGACTCGGTGAGGACGGTCACGCGGGTGTAGTCCTCGATCTCCGAGACGGCGGCGCGCAGCACGTCGGCGAAGCGCACCGGATGCCGCCAGCCGCGGCCCGGCGTGGCGCCGGACAGGATGATCAGGCTCTCCGCGTGCCGCCGCATGCGGGTGGTGAGGTGGTCGATCCGGAACAGGTCTTCCAGGTCGTCGGGCTCGGCGCGGCTCTCCAGGGCGTCCAGCATCGTCAGCTGGCGGTGCAGGAGCGACTGGTTGCGGCGGGCGATGTTCAGGAAGATGCGGCTGACGCCCGCCCGCAGCTCGGCCTGGCCGACGGCGGCGTCGACGGCGGTGCGCTGCACCTTGGAGAACGACTCGGCGAGCCGGGCGACCTCGGTGGTGCGGCCCGCCTCCAGCGGCGGCGCCGCGGCGGCGACGTCCACGCCCTCGTTGCGGCTCAGCCGGTCGACGAGGGCGGGCAGGCGGCGGTCGGCCAGCTCCTCCGCGGATCCGCGCAGCCCGACCAGCTCGCGGACGAATCCCCGCGCGAGCCGCAGCGACAGCAGCACCGAGACGAGGATCGCCAGCAGGCCGAGGCCGCCGACGACGCCGAGCCGGACGTAGGCGGCGCGGCCGAGCCGGTCGGCGTCCTCGCCCGCGAGCCGGGAGTTGGCGAGCAGCATGTCGTTGGCCCTCAGCACCAGCTGCTGCGCCGTCCGCTGCCACTCCTCCGCGGCGATGGGCAGCGGCCTGCGCGGATCGGCGTCGGCGATCCGGTCCTCGACGCCCTGGAAGTCCTGGTAGACGGGTGAGGCGAACACGGGCGCGCTCGTCGTCGCGTAGACCTCCCGGTCCAGGAGCGAGCGCTGCCTGGTCCAGTGCCAGCGCTGCTCGCCCACCATCTCCACGAACATCCGGTGCTCGGGCGCCGTCATCCGGCCCCCGGTGATGAGGGCGGAGGCGATCAGCGCGTTCTCGCGCTGCAGCAGTTCGAGGGCGCGGCCGGCGTGCCGGGTCGCCAGCGTCGCGTTGTACAGCTCGGAGTCGTCGATGTCGAGGCGGTCGTACACCCGGTGCACGTCGTCGACCATGGTGCCGTAGTAGTTGATCGCGGTCAGCCGCTCGATGGAGCGCGCGTCGATGCCCGTCCGCAGGCCGGTGAGCCCGCCGAACCCCCTGACGACCTCCTCGACGCGCTCCTCCAGCCCGGCGGGCATGGCGTCCCGGGCGGCGGCGGAGGTGGCCTGCCGCCGGAAACCCTCGATGGCCGCGTCCAGGCGCTTGCGCTGCTGGTCGAGGGAGCTCGGCGTGGACGGCGCGCTCTCCCGCGGGGTGCTGAGGAACACGGCGGAGGCCTGGCGCTCCTTGCCCAGCTCCACCAGCACGGCCTGGCCGGTCGGCGCGAGCAGGCGGTCGAGCGTGTGGTAGTTGCGGTGGGCCAGCGCGTCCCGGCCGGTGACGTTGGCGGCGTACCCCCACAGCGCGACGAGGGACAGCAGCGGAACCAGCAGCAGCGCGGCGACCCGGGTGCGGATCGAGCGCGTGCGCCGGCGGCCGGCCGCTTCGGCTGGGCGGCGCTCATCGGTCTTCGCCGTGGTGTCCTGGGGGGCGTCCCCCCTGGATGAAACGAATTCCATGTGACCTCGAACGTTCCGGCGCGGAGGGTCCCTGGATCATAAAGGCGGTGCGTGACCGGGCCGCAACCCCTTTGCCGCCTTTCGGACGCATTGGGACCATTCCGTGTCACCTGCGGGTATGTGCCCGGGCCGGGCGATGGCCCCCGAACCTCCGCAAAGAGATTGCGGCAAATCCGGACAATTTACTTCATTTCCCCCTGTCGTCCCGGGGCGGATGCGCCATACTGTGCTCCTTCACCCCCCGCTCGCGTCGCGGCCGGAACGGGAAGGAGATCGGCGATCCATACAGGCAACGACGGCGGCCGGAACGAGGGCGCCCACACCGGCCCGCCGGACATGACCGGCCTGGGCGGAAGGCCGACGCACGGGCCCCAGGGCGTTACGATGCCCGCCGTGAGTCCCGAAAGCCAGGCATCCGAGGCACTTCCCTCCCGACGGCGCCGCACGCCCCGCGGCGGCCGCCACCGCGGCGACGAGTCCTTCCTGCTGCCCCCCGGATCCCCAGCGCTCGTCCTGGCCGTCCCCGGCCCCGCCCGGCAGGCCGGCGCCGAGATCGCCCACGAGCTCGCCCGGCTCGTCGAGATCGAGCACACCGGCCAGCCGGCCTACATCGCGCACCTGGAGGGCGAGGAGGCGAACCTGCACGCCGTCCTCGCCGGGCTGCGGCGCGAGGAGGACGTCCCGGCGGCGGTGGTCGTCCCGCTGTCCACCGGCCCCGACCGGGCCCTGGACGCCGCCGTGCACGCCGCCGTGGCGGGCTCCCCCGCCCGCGCCGTCGCCGCCGAACC
>NZ_SMLC01000186.1 GCF_004349245.1 Actinomadura sp. 6K520
GACTTACCGTGCACCGCCCCCGCCTCCCCGATCGCCGCCGCATGCAACGCCAGCGCCTCGGTCAACGTGGACTTGCCCGCGTCCGGATGACTGATCACCGCGAACGTCCGCCGCCGCGCCGCCTCCGCCACCACGTCCGGCGCCGTGCCCGTACCACCGCTCACCGCGACCCCCTCTCGTGCTCGGCGTCGGCCGACCGATCTAACGTCACGTTAGGGTACTTTGGCGCGAGGCCGGCGGGGCGCCGGCCGCCACCAGCCACGGGGGGCGCGACGCCATGGGCGCATTGTTCGAGGAGCTCGACTGGCGTCCGACGCCGATGGGCGCCATCAGCCTGCGGCGGCGCCGGGACCCCGCCCTCCGCGTCGACGTCTACGAGATCAAGCTCGACGACGACTTCCTCATGTCGAGCCTGTGGACGGCCGGCGAGGTCGAGCTCGCCCGGCTCGGCCTGGCCGCGGCGGAAGGCGGCGAGCTCGACGTCCTCGTCGGAGGTCTCGGGCTCGGCCACACCGCCGGCGCCGTCCTGGACGACCCCCGGGTGCGCTCCCTGGTCGTGGTCGAGACGCTCGCCGAGGTGATCGAGTGGCACCGGGCGAAGCTCGTCCCGCTCGGGGAGCGGCTGAGCGGCGACGACCGCTGCCGGCTGGTGCACGGCGACTTCTTCGCCATGGCCCCGGCGTCGGCCGGGCAGGCGCCCGAGGGCCGCTTCCACGCGGTGCTGCTCGACATCGACCATTCACCGCGGCACGTCCTCGACCCAGCCCACGAGGCGTTCTACCGGCACGGTCCGCTGAGCCGGCTCGCCGCCCGCCTGCACCCCGGCGGCGTCTTCGCGCTGTGGTCGAACGACCCGCCCGACGACGGCTTCACCGCGGTGCTCCGCGGCGCCTTCGCCGAGGCGGCGGCGCACGTCGTCGAGTTCCCCAACACCATCCAGGGCGGCACCTCGACCAACACCGTGTACGTCGCCCGGACACCCCCGGACTCTCCCCTTTCATGAGAAAGGCGACGGCTCGCCCCGCGACGTCGCACCCCGGCGGGCAGCATGGAGTGGGACGAGCTGTCGTGATGAGCGCCCGGCCAGTACGGTCTTGTTCCGGCGGCCGTCCCACCGCGCCGCACGTGGAGGTGAGCGTCGACCATGACCAGTGACGACCGGGCGGAAGGCGACAGCGTCGTCGACGCTCCCGAACGCAGCCGGTACGAGATCGTCCGGGACGGCACCGTGCTCGGCTTCGCGGCCTACCAGAAGGCGAAGGATCTGATCGTCTTCACCCATACGGAGATCGATCCGGAATTCGAGGGGCAGGGCCTCGGCGGGCGGCTGGTGCGCGCGGCCCTCGACGACGTCCGCACCCAGGGGCTCCCGGTCCTGCCGACCTGTCCTTTCGTCCAGCGCTGGATGGCCAAGCACCCCGACTACGCCGACCTCGACTACCGGCGCCGCCCGCGCTGACACCGGCAGGCTCCCGCCCGCGGAGACCGCCCCGGGTGGATTCTTCGCGCCGGGATGTCGAGAACGCTTCGGTCGCACCGACCTACCAGGGGGCCGCCGGTTCGTGCGGCGGCCCCCCATGGACGGCACGCCAACCGAAGGAGCGGACATGTCACGCAATATCGAGACCGTCAACACCTACCTGGACGGCTTCCGCAAGAACGACCACGCGCAGATCCTGTCCTGCCTGACCGACGACATCGAGTGGACCGTCTTCGGCGCCTTCCACCTGACCGGCAAGGACGCCTACGACAAGGCCATCGACGGCCCGCCGGAGCTGCTCGACCCGCCCCGGCTGGAGGTCGTGCGAATGGTCGAGCAGGACGACGTCGTCATGGCCGAGATGACCGGGACGGTGCGGCGGGCCGCGGGCGGCGAGATGCGCATGTCCATGGCGGAGGTGTTCGTCATGCGCGACGGCAGGATCGCCGAGCGCCGCGCGTGGGTCGTGGAGCTGACGGAGAACGAGTACCGCTGACCCGCGGCCCGCGACGGCGGGAGGTCCTCGTCCGTCCGCGCCGCGTTCGGGGCGAGCGGGAAAGGCCGAAGGTCCCGGGGTTCGGGGACCGCCGGCACTGACCCGCCCGCTTCGCGCGCGAGACGCTGGAAGTGGCGCAGGGAACGGCGCCGATGCGGGTCACCGGCCCGCACGGCGCCGCCCCTGGGCCCCGAGGACGAGGAGGAGACCATGAAGCGCCGCACTGTCCAGGACGTCATGACCGGGGACGTGGTGACGGTGACCCCGCGGACCCCGTTCGCCGAGATCGCCGAGGTGCTGGCCGAGCACCGCGTCAGCGGGCTGCCCGTCGTGGACGAGGCGGGCCTCGTCACCGGCATCGTCACCGAGTCGGACCTGCTGCACAAGGAGGAGTACAAGGCGGGCGACACCGACCGCCGGCCGCTGCGGGGCCTGCTGCGGCGCAACGCGCAGGCCGAGGCCAAGGCCACGGCCGTCGACGCCCGCGGGCTGATGACCGCCCCGGCCGTCACCGTCGCCCCGGACACCCCGACCGCCGAGGCCGCCCGGCTGCTGAACGTCTACGGGTTCAAGGCGCTGCCCGTCGTCGACGGGGACGGCCGCCTCGCCGGCATCGTGGCCCGCCGCGACCTGCTGCGCGTGTTCCGGCGTCCCGACGCGGAGATCCGGGACGAGGTCGTCAGGGACGTCCTGCTCAAGAAGCTCTGGCACGACCCCGACATGCTCGACGTCCGGGTCGAGGAGGGGGTCGTCCATCTCACCGGCCGCGTCGAGACCAAGAGCCTCATCCCGATCGTCGTCCGCATGGTCGGCCGCGTCGACGGCGTCGTGGACGTCGTCCACACGCTCGGCTATGCCCACGACGACTCCCAGTCCGGCCGTTTCACGCGGATCTGAGGCCGCCGCGCCCCGGCGGACGCTCGCCGTGCACCGGCCGGCCGTCAGCGCAGCGACAGCAGGTACAGCAGGCAGGCCGCGGCGGCGTGGTCGAGGTGGAGGGTCGCGCCGGTCAGGGAACTGGTGACGAAGCCGTTGCCCATGAACAGCAGCGGGCCGGTGACCGGGTTCCGGTCCGGCGGGGAGCCCAGCAGCGCCTCGACGCGCTGCACGACCCCGGACTCCGCGAACGCGGTGGCCGGGCCCGCGGCGGGCGGCTGGGCGAGGGCGGCCTTCGCGATCGTGCGGGCGACGAACGCCCGGTCACCGACCGCCTCGGCGGCGTCCTCGTCCGCCCATCGCTCGACCGAGAGCCGCAGCCGCTCGCTCAGCGGCCGCAGCGGCGGCAGGACCGCGCGGACCAGGGCGCCGGACGCCGTGTACCGGTGGTGGCGGTGCCGCAGGTGCGACGTCTCGTGCTGGAGCACCACGTGCAGCTCGTCCGCCGCGAACCCGCGGAGCATCCCCCGCGACAGCAGGACCCCGCCGTGCCGGCCCGGGACCGCGACGGCGATCGGCACCTCGGTCTCCAGCGGCTCGCGGACCTGGAGCCGCGCGGTCCGCAGCTCCGCCGCCCAGCCGGCGGCCGTCCGCGCGGCGACCAGCGACCCGGCGGCCGTCAGCAGCGCGGCGGGCACGCCCACCGGGTGCGGGACCGGCCTGTCGTCCCCGAACAGCGCCCATTCGGGGACGTGCGCGGCGGCGGCCGGCGCCAGCGTCGCCGCGTAGTTGAGCGACATGAAGACCCCGGTGCCCAGCGCCGTCACCACCGTCATGGCGCAGGTGGTGGCCAGCAGCCGCGCCGTCCAGGACGGATGCAGCGGCAGCGGCGCCCGGCCGAGCAGCGTGCCGAGCGCCAGCATGACGGCCAGCGGTGCGAAGGTGAACCAGGTCACCCGCGGTCCCCCGGGCCTTCGAGCATCTCGCGCAGGTGGCGCGCCTCCTCGCTGCTGAGCGTCCGGACGAACCGGTTCAGCACGGTCACCGGGTCGCTCGCGTGCCGGAGATGGTCGCGCATCCGGCCCGCCACCAGCTCGGACTCGTCCACGGCGAGCCGGTAGTGGTAGTGCCGCCCGGCCCGGGTGCGGGAGACGAGCCCCTTCTCGTGCAGCCGGTGCAGGATGGTGTTCACCGTCGTGTAGGCGGGGTCGCCGTCCAGCCGGTCGACGAGCTCCGCCGTCCTGGCGGAGCCCCCGAGCCCCGCGAGCGCGGCGAGGACCTCGGCCTCCAACTGGCCCAGCGGTCTGCGCGACACCGGCCTCACCCCTTGGTGCGTAGGACGTCTGGTGCCAAGTAGATCAGGCGCGCGATGGGCACGGCTTGCCGGATGCCCGGCAGCCGGATGCCCGGCCGGGGTCAGGGTGTGGTCGCGGTGCGGGCGAACTCGGCGCGCAGGGTCTTGCGGTCGAGCTTGCCGACGGCGGTCTTGGGGACGGCGTCCACAAAGATGATCTTGCGTGGCTTCTTGTAGGACGCCACCCTCTCGGTCACGTGCGCGATCAGCCGCTCGCGGAGGTCGTCGCCGGGCGCGGTGCCCTCGGTGAGGACGACGACGGCGGTGACCGCCTCCACCCAGCGCTCGTCGGGCGTGCCGACGACCGCGGCCTCGCGCACCGCCGGGTGCTCCAGCAGGACGTCCTCGACCTCGCGCGGGTAGACGTTGTAGCCGCCGCTGATGATCATGTCGGACGTCCGGTCCTTGAGGAACAGGAAGCCGTCCTCGTCGAGGACGCCCACGTCGCGGGTGTGGACCCAGCCGTCGCGGAAGGTGTCCGCCGTCAACTCCGGGGCGTTGAAGTACCCGGCGCAGGCCGACGGCCCGCGCACCACGATCTCGCCCGGCTCGCCGGGGCGGACGGGGCGGCCGTCCTCGTCCAGCAGCCGGAGGTCGACGTCGGCGGCGACCTGCCCGCACGCGGCGAGCCGGTCGCCGGTGTGGTCCTCGGGGCGGAGCACCGCGATGCACAGCGGAATCTCGGTCTGCCCGTAGTACTGCCAGAAGCGCTCCCGGCCCCAGGCGCCCATGGCGCGCTCGATGACGGGACGCGGCATCGGCGACGCCCCGTAGATGACGCGGCGCAGCGTGGAGACGTCGGTGGCCGTGAAGGCCGGGTGCTCCACCAGCATCTGGATCATGGTCGGCACCAGGTTGATCGCCGTGGCCCCGTGGCGGGTGACGGCGGCGAGGAACCGCTCCGGCGCGAAGCCGGGGAGGATCACGGTGCGGCCGCCGCGCAGCCACAGCGGCAGCACGAACACCCCGCTCGCGTGGATGAGGCTCGCCGCGTGCAGCATGACGTCGTCGCGCGTGGCCGGGAGGAGGTTGAGCAGCACGTTCCGGCAGATCCCCGCGTAGGACGCCTGGGTGTGCTGGGCCGCCTTCAAGGTGCCGGTGGTGCCGGACGTGTACAGGGTGAGGATCACGTCGTCCGGGCCGACCTCCACCTCGGGCAGGGTGGCGGGGACGCTCTCCGCCCGCTCCATGAGGGACGGTTCGCCGTCCAGGCCGGTCTCCAGGCCCAGGAACGTCACATCGGGCAGCGCGGCGGCGAGCTCGCGGGCGCGGTCGGTCAGGTCGGCGCCGAACACCACGAGCTCGCACCGGGTGTCGGTGAGCATGGTGACGTGCTCGGCGACCGACAACCGGGAGTTGAGCGGCACCCTGTTGATCCCGCCCTTCACGCAGGCGAAGTCGAGCGGCACGCTCAGCAGGCCGTTGTTCACCAGGAGACCGACGCGCCGGTGGTGGCCCGCGCCCTCCCGGGCCAGGGCGTGGGCGAGCCGGTTGCTCAGCTCGTCCACCGCGCCGAACGTCAGCTCCTGTTCGCCGAACACCACGGCGACCCGGCCGGTGTGCTGGCGCGCACCCCGGATGATCAGCTCACGGGTGGTGGGACTCATGCGGTGTCCTCTCCGGTGAAGCGTCCGTGGCGGCCCTCGCCGGCCACGAATCTGGAAGCGCCGTCCACGCCCTCGCGCGCCACGATGGGCACCCCCGCGGCGCCTTCCGCGCGCAGCGCCTCCGCGAGGGGCAGGTCGAGGCCCGCGTAGGTGGAGGCGCGGTCGGCCAGGACGCACTCGAACGGGAAGGCCGCGATCCGGTCGGCCAGTTCCCGGGCGGCGTCCACCGCCCGTCCGGGCTCGACGACCCGGTTGGCCAGGCCCATCGCGAGCGCCTCGTCGGCCGCGACGGGCCGCCCGGTCATGATCAGGTCCAGGGCCCGGCCCAGCCCGACGATCCGCGGCAGCCGGACCGTGCCGCCGTCGATGAGCGGCACCCCCCAGCGGCGGCAGAAGACGCCGAGCACCGCGTCGCGCTCCACGATCCGCAGATCGGCGAGCAGGGCGAGCTCCAGGCCGCCCGCCACGGCGTAGCCGCTGACGGCCGCGATGAGCGGCTTGCCGAGCGCCATCCGGGACGGGCCCATGGGGCCGCTGCCGCCGCCCTCGGGATCGAGTTCGTTGCGGCGGGCGGGGTCGCCCACCGCAGTAAGGTCGGCTCCGGCGCAGAACGTCCCGCCGGACCCGGCGAGCACCGCCACGCGCTGTCCCGGGTCGGCCTCGAACTCCGCGAAGGCCGCGCGGAGTTCGGCGGCCATCGGCCCGTCGACGGCGTTGCGCCGGTCGGGACGATCCATCCAGATCGTGGTGGTCGTGCCCGTCTTCTCGACTCGCACGTCGGCCATCGTCACCTCCGGGTCCGGACCGAACGACCGCTACACATATAACGTACCTTGGAAAAAATTGTCTAGGAGCTGTTATAAATGCCGGAGCCGACCGCCCGCAAGCTCCTGCTGGACCTGGTCACGGCCCGTCCGCGCACCCGGTTCACGATCGCCGCGCTGTGCCGGGCCGGGGAGATCGTGGGGCTGAGCGCGCCGAGCATCCGGATGGCCGCGCAGCGCCTGCACGAGGAGGGCGTGCTGGAGCGCGCCGGCCGCGGCGTCTACCTCCCGCGCCCCGACCGGCTGCGCACCTATCCGCACGTCGCGCAGTGGGCGACCCGCCACCGCTCCCGCGTGCCGTGGACGGGACGCTGGGCCGCGGTCGAGAACTCCGCCACCGCCCGCACCGACCGCGCGGCCCTGCGCCACCACGACCGGGCCGTGCGGCTGCTGGGGTTCCACGCCTGGCGCGGCGCACTGCACGTCCGCCCCGACAACCTGCGCGGCGGCGTGGCCGCACTGCGCCGGACCCTCGGCGACACGGGCATGGCCCCGGACGCCGTCGTGTTCGCGATCGACCGGCTCGCCCCGGACACCGACGCGGAACTGCGCCGCCTCTGGGACGCCGGCGAACTCATCGCCGAACTGAACCGGACGGCGGAGGAACTCACCCGGAGCCGCGAACGCCTCGGCACCCTGACCCCGGAGGAGTTCGCCCACGAGTCCCTCCTGCTCGGCAGCCGGGCGATCGCGACGATCCTGCACGACCCGCTGCTCCCCGAGGACCTCTGCGACCCCGGGCCCCACGAACGCCTCGTGGCATTGACCAGGGCGTACCAGGACACCGCCCAGGCCATCTGGGGGCGGCTCCTAGAGATCGACGGCACGTCCCGGAACGGGGACTGACCGTCGGCGGCAGTGTCTCGAAAACCGTTTCACAACTGTCTCGAAACCGTCTCACAACTATGCCGACGGAGCGCGGCCGGACAGGTGCCGGTAGAGCGTGGCGCGGGAGACGCCCAGGCGTTCGGCGATCTCGCCGACGGTGCCGCTGCCCTCCTCGTACATGCGGCGGGCGGCCGCGGCCTTCGCCTCGTCCAGCGCGCGGGGGCGGCCGGGCCGCCGGCCGCCGGGCCGGGGGGCGGGCCGTTCCGGCTCGTCCCGGGTGACCAGGCCGGACGTCGCGGGGTCGTCCAGCAGCGTCCACACGCCGACCAGGACCTCCTCGCGCAGCCGGTCGATCGGGACGTCCCGGCACAGGAACACCGGATCGCCCAGCATCGCGAAGATCTGCACCGTGCGGACGCGCACGGTGACGTCCGGGTACGGGCCGGTGAACGCGTCGTGGACCCGCTGGATCAGGGCGACGTAATGCTGGAACGTACGGTCGTGCGCCAGCGTCGTCAGGTCCTGCATGATCACGTAGAGCAGCTTGCGGTTCCGGATGTAGACGTCCAGCGTGCCCTCGATCAGCTGCCGCCGGGCCAGCACCCGGTCCGCGATGAGGCGCTCGCGGGCGAGCACGTCCTCCAGGCCCTCTGAGAGCGGTTCGCACAGCGTCGCCAGCAGCACGGACTTGGACGGGAAGTGGTAGAAGACGGCGGCCTTGGTGAGCTCCAGCCGGTCCGCGATCTCCCGCATCGAGCCGGCCTGGTAGCCGCGCTCGGAGAACACGTCGAGCGCGGTCTCCAGGATGCGGGCCCGGGTGTCCGGCGCCTTCCTCTCGTTCACCGTCACAACCTAACCGGTTGGCCCGGCGCGGGGTTCCCGTCTACCATCGGAAACTGACCAGCGGTCAGGCAGTTGACCGCAAGGCGAGGGGACACCGCGCATGACCGACGCGATCCGCGTGAGCGAGCTGACCAAGACCTTCGGCGACGTGCGGGCGCTCGACCGGCTGCAGCTGACCGTCGGCACGGGCGAGGTGCACGGTTTCCTGGGCCCGAACGGCTCGGGGAAGTCGACCACCATCCGGGTGCTGCTGGGCCTGCTGCGCCGCGACTCGGGCGAGGTGAGCCTGCTCGGCGGCGACCCGTGGCGGGACGCGGTCGAGCTCCACCGCCGGCTGGCCTACGTCCCCGGGGACGTCAACCTGTGGGGCAACCTGTCCGGCGGCGAGGCGATCGACCTGTTCGGCTCCCTGCGCGGCGGGCTCGACCCCGCCCGCCGCGACGATCTCGTCCGGCGATTCCAGCTCGATCCGACCAACCGGTGCCGCACCTACTCCAAGGGCAACCGGCAGAAGGTGGCGCTGGTGGCGGCGTTCGCGTCCGACGTGGAGCTGTACATCCTGGACGAGCCGACGTCCGGCCTCGACCCGCTGATGGAGGCGGTGTTCCAGGACTGCGTCGCCGAGGCCAAGGAGCGCGGCCGCACCGTCCTGCTCTCCAGCCACATCCTCGCCGAGGTCGAGACGCTGTGCGACGGCGTGTCGATCATCCGGGACGGCCGCACGGTCGAGTCCGGCACGCTGGCGGAGCTGCGGCACCTGACGCGGACGACGATGACCGTCCGGACCGCGCTGCCGCCCACCGGCCTGGACCGCTTCACGGGCGTGCACGACCTGCGCGTCGCGGACGACGGGACCGGGGCGACCTTCGAGGTGGAGACCGAAGCGCTGCCGGAGGTCCACCGGTACCTCGCGGAGCAGGGCGTGCTGGACCTCACCAGCCACCCGCCCACGCTCGAAGAGCTGTTCATGCGGCACTACGACGACCAGGCCGACTTGGAGACCGTCCGATGACGCTCACGGGACCGAGGACGTTCACCGGCACGCTGCGGCTCACCCGGCTGGCGCTGCGCCGCGACCGCGTGCAGCTGCCGCTGTGGCTGCTCGGCCTGACCGCGGTCACCGGCACGGTGGCCTCCAGCATCATCGGCCTCTACGCGACCGAGAGCGAGCAGGCCGCCTACGCCCGGTCGAGCGCCATGAGCGCGGTCTCGCGGGTGTTCAACGGCGTCGTCCCGGAACCGACCCTCGGCGCCATCGTCGTCGCGGAGACTTTCGGCCTCGTCTCCGTCCTCGCCGCGCTGATGAGCATCCTGGCGATGGTGCGGCACACCCGGCAGAGCGAGGAGACCGGGCGGGCGGAGATGATCGGCTCGATGGTCGTCGGGCGGCACGCGATGCTGACCGCGGCGCTGCTGGTGACGGTCGGCGCGAACGCGCTGCTGGCGGTGCTGGTGGCGGCCGTGCTGATCGCCGCCGGGCTGCCCGCCGCCGGGTCGCTGCTCATGGGCGCCGCGATCGGCGCGTCCGGCGCCGCCTTCGCCGGCGTCGCCGCCGTCACCGCGCAGATCACCGAGAGTGCCCGCGCAGCCAACGGCATCGCCGCCGCCGTGCTCGGCCTGACCTACCTGCTGCGCGGCCTCGGCGACGGCCTCGCCACCGCCGGGGCGGACGGCCTGCGGGTGACGAGCCTGTGGCCGTCCTGGCTCTCGCCGCTCGGGTGGGGGCAGCGGACCGAGCCGTTCGCCGCGGACCGGCTCTGGCCGCTGCTCCTGCACGCCGCGCTGCTGGTCGTGCTGGCCGGCACGGCGTACCGGCTCACCGACCACCGCGACGTGGGCACCGGGATGCTGCCGGTCCGTCGCGGCCCGGCCACCGCCCCGCGCGCGCTGCTCAGCCCGCTGGGCCTGGCCTGGCGGCTGCAGCGCGGCGTGCTGTACGGCTGGGCGGCCGGGTTGCTGGTGGTGGGCGGGATGCTCGGCGCCCTCGGCGACCAGGCCGAGCAACTCCTGGGCACCAGCGACGAGCTCGCCGAGATGATGGGCAGGCTCGGCGGCACGGGCGACCTGGTGGACGTCTACTTCGCCGCGATGATGGGCTTCACCGGCGTCCTCGTCGCCGGGTACACCGTCCAGGCGCTGCTGCGGATGCGGGCCGAGGAGACCGGCCCGCTGGAGGCGGTGCTGGCCACGGCGGTGAGCAGGCCGCGGTGGATGGCGGCGCACATCACCTGCGCGGTGCTCGGGACCGCCGCCGTGCTCGCCGTCACCGGGCTGGCCAACGGCCTCGCGTTCGCGGCCGCGGCCGGCTCGGTGGACCGGGTGCCCGCGCTGCTCGGCGCGGCCATGGTGCAGCTTCCCGCGACGCTGGCACTGGCCGGGTTCGTCATCGCGGTGCTCGGCCTGCTGCCGAGGTGGTCGGTGGCGATCTCCTGGACGGCGCTCGCCGCGTGCCTGATCATCGGGCAGATCGGCCCGATCCTGGAGCTTCCGCGGTGGGCCTCCGACCTGTCGCCGTTCACCCACACCCCCGCCCTGCCGTCGGCCGACCTGGCCCTGGCGCCACTGGCCGCGCTGAGCGCGTGCGCCATCGCGCTCGGCGCGGCCGGCCTGGGGTTCTTCCGCCGCCGCGACCTCGCCCTCACCCTCTAGGCTCCGGGCGCCGGGCCTACCGCGGGACGAGCGGGTCGCCCGGGAGGGAAAGTGCGGACCGGCGCCAGACCGTGCCGACCTGGGTGCCCGCCCAGACGGTGGTGGTGTGCGGCACGCGGGTCATCGAGTACGCGGTCACCGGGACGGGCGCGGTCTCGCGGGTCCAGGAGGCGCCGTCGAAGTGCAGCAGGTGGGACGTGTCGGACGGGGTGGACACCCAGACGCCGCCCCGCCCATCGGAGGTGATCGAGCCGAGGAAGCCGACCAGGGACGCCGGGCGCACGTCGCCGACCCCGCCGACCGGGTCCGACGGGCCCGGGATCCGGTGCACGGTGAACTCGGAGCCGTTCCAGTGGTGCAGCGTCGGCGGCGGGAACAGCGGGTGCTGCTCCAGCGCGTAGAACCAGACGTCGTCGGGGGCGACGTGCTCGATCTGCAGGATCCAGTGGGCGTAGGTCGTCCCCCAAGGCATGCGCGTCCACGAGACGCCGTCGAAGTGCCACAGCGGGGTCGGGTCGGCCGAAGACCGGCCGATCCCGCCGACCCAGACGTCCGAGGGGCTTCCGGCGGCGACGGCGTTGAGCCCCCCGGAGCCGGGCAGGGTGAGCGTGTTCGTCCACCGGCCGTGCCGCCGCACCGACACCGTCGCGCCGTCCGCGGTGATCCCGGTCGCCCAGAGCGCACCGGTGCCGTCCAGCTCGATCGCGTAGAGCTGCTCCCCGGCGGGGCCGGCGACCGTCGTCCAGCGGCGCCCGTTCCAGTGCAGCAGGTCGGTGCGCGCCGCGGCGTCCGGGCCCGCGGCGACGGCCCAGGCGTCGGCGATGTGCCGGGCGCGGACGTCGTTGACGACGGCCAGCCCCTCGGGCAGCGGGGCCCGCGTCCAGCCGCGCATGCCCCGGTGCAGCATGACGGCGTTCGCGTCCGGCTGGAACGCGTTCTCGGTGCCGCCGGCGATGACGTGCCACGGGTCCGGCGCGGCGATGCCGTACAGCTGGGCCCGGCCCGAGAGCGGCGGGATCGGCACGTCGGCCCATTCGCCCGACGGCGGGGCGGCGGCGTACGCGGTGCCGCCCAGCGATCCGGCGGCGGCGGCGCCGAGCAGCGCGGCGCCGCCGAGGGTGAACGCGCGGCGGGACAGGAGGGGGTTCGCAGGGTGGTGGTTCACGGTGGCTCCTCGACCGGCGGATGATCAATGCCAGTATTTAGTGGCAAGATCTCCGGGTTCCACCATCTGACCTGTTGCGGCCAGGCCCCTGCCGGGCCGGCGCGCCGCTAGGGCGCCGCCACGGAAGCGGCGCGGACGGTCCGGTCGCCGAACACTTCCTCGACCGCCTTCACGCGGAGCTCTTCGAGGACGGTGATCTGGGCCTCGGCGCGCTCCACCAGCGTGCGCAGGCTCTCGACGTCCAGTGCCGGTTCGCGGTCGACCAGGGAGAGCAGGGTGCGCCAGCCGGCGGCCTTGCCCTCGACCGCGAGCCGCATGGCCTCCAGCTCGACCAGGTCGCTCAGCGGCGAGCGGCTGCGCAGCCGCCCGTTGAGCTTGAGCCGCGCCGCCTTCTCCGCCGCCCACGTCGCCACGCTCTTGTACCGGCGGACCGGCATCCCGAGCGACTCCATGATCGCCAGCAGGGCGCCCCGGTCGGCCGCGACGTCTTCGGCGAGCCGCGCCAGCCGTGCCGCGTCGGCCGAGTTCCTGCGCGCGTGCGCGGTCCGCCGGGCCAGTTCGACCCCGGCGGCCGCCCCGGCCAGGTGATCGTTCAGGTAGATCGCCAGGAACGTTCGGGTCTCACTTGTCGCCATTTCCCCCACGTACCCGGAGCTGCCTCCGTAAACGGCACGTCCCGGCGCCCGGGAGCGCGGCCGAGCCGCCAGGTTGACCCGGGCGCGGCTCGCGCGCGCGAGCCGGCCGGGGCGTCGCCCGGCCGGCCCGGCGGTGCGGTCAGCCCTTGTCGCGGGCGTCGCGGATCATGTCGCGGACCCGGTCCATGATCGCGACGGGCGGGCCCACCAGCAGGTTCTTGGCCGCGCTCTCGGTCCCGGGGTGGGGC
>NZ_SMLC01000187.1 GCF_004349245.1 Actinomadura sp. 6K520
GCGTGCGCAGCACCACCGCCGCGCCCAGCATCTCGTGCCCCTCACGGAACACCGTCGCCGACACCTCGACCGTCTCACCCACCACGGCCTTGGCCGGCCACCTGCCACACCCCACCACCGGCGCCACATCGAGGATGGGGATGCGCCCAAGCCTCGGAATGCCGGGAGCGCTTGACGTTCCGGACTCGACGTGCATAGGCCACCTCTACCCGCGCGAGACTTCCGAAACGTCCCATGCCCGCGATCAGGCGCCTACCGTCCTGTAGTTTCCGATAACTTTGTGCGGCCCCTCGGCCACCCCGGGTGAGAGCCGCCGGAACGCGTGATCCGCGTGCTCGGCCCCTACGGAAAGCCCCTGCGGCCCCGGGGCATCGCGGAGTTCAAGAGCGTCTCTGGAGACGGTCGGTTCGGTGGGCCTTCCCTTCTCGGCTGTCGCACCATCGGGACGCAGCGCATAGCGTGGCGTTGTGTGAAGGCAATCCGACGTTTCACGGTTCGCACCGTCCTCCCCGAGCCGCTCCGGCAGCTCGAGGAGCTCGTCCTGAACCTGCGCTGGTCCTGGCACCACGAGACGCTCGACCTGTTCCGCGCCGTGGACCCGGAGCTGTGGCAGGCCGTCCACCACGACCCGGTCAGGCTGCTCGGCGAGGTCGCGCCGGAGCGACTGGAGCGGCTGGCGGAGGACCGGCGGTTCCTGCGCCGCCTGCAGGACACCGCCGAGGACCTGCGCGAGTACCTGACGGCGCCGCGCTGGTACCAGTCGCGCACGGGTGCCCTTCCGGCCGGCCAGGCGCCGTCCTGCATCGCCTACTTCTCGCCCGAGTACGGCATCACCGCCGCGCTGCCGCAGTACTCCGGCGGCCTCGGCATCCTCGCGGGCGACCACCTGAAGACGGCGAGCGACCTCGGCGTCCCGATCCTCGGGGTGGGGCTGCTGTACCGGCACGGGTACTTCGCGCAGTCGCTGTCGCCGGACGGCTGGCAACTGGAGCGCTACCCGCCGATCGACCCGAACGGGCTGCCGCTCACCCTGCTCCGCGAGCGGGACGGGACGCCGGTCCGCATCACCATCGGCCTCCCCGCGGGCCGCGGCCACGTCGGCGGACCCCAGGGCCGGGGCCTGCAGGCGCAGGTGTGGGTCGTGCGGGTCGGCCGCGTCCCGCAGCTCCTCCTCGACTCCGACGTCGAGGAGAACGAGCAGCCGGCGCGCGACATCACCGACCGGCTGTACGGGGGCGGCGGCGACCACCGGCTCCTGCAGGAGATGCTGCTCGGCATCGGCGGCGTGCGGGCCATCCGCGCGTACTGCCGCGTCACCGGGCACCCCGCGCCCGAGGTGTTCCACACCAACGAGGGGCACGCCGGGTTCCTCGGCCTGGAGCGCATCCGCGAGCTGGTGTCGGAGGAGGGCCTGACGTTCGACGAGGCCCTGGAGGCGACCCGGGCGGGCACGGTGTTCACCACGCACACGCCCGTCCCCGCCGGCATCGACCGGTTCCCGCGCGAGCTGATCAGCCGGTACTTCGGCGGCGGGAACGAGACGGAGCAGGTCCCCCTCGAACGGGTCCTCGCCCTCGGCGCCGAGGACTACCCCGGCGGCGACCGCACGGTGTTCAACATGGCCGTGATGGGGATGCGGCTGGCGCAGCGCGTCAACGGCGTCAGCAGGCTGCACGGGGAGGTCAGCCGGGAGATGTTCGGCGGCCTGTGGGGCGGGTTCGACACCGCCGAGGTCCCCGTCGGCTCGATCACCAACGGCGTGCACGCCGGGACGTGGGTCGCCCGCGAGGTCCTGGAGTTCACCGCCCGGGAACTGCCGTCGGTGATGGAGAGCGGCCGCGGCTGGGAGGGCGTGCGGAACGTCTCCGAGGCGGAGATCTGGCGGATGCGCGGCCTGCTGCGGCGCCGGCTCGTCCTGGACGCGCGGCGCCGGCTGCGCGAGTCGTGGCGGCAGCGCGGCGCGAGCGAGGCCGAGATCTCCTGGATCGACGACGCCCTCGACCCGGACGTCCTGACGATCGGGTTCGCGCGGCGCGTCCCGTCCTACAAGCGGCTGACGCTGATGATGAGCGACCCGGACCGGCTCCGCTCCATCCTGCTGGACCCGGAGCGCCCCGTGCAGATCGTCATCGCGGGGAAGGCGCACCCGGCCGACGAGGGCGGCAAGCGGCTCATCCAGGAGATCGTGCGGTTCGCCGGGTCCGAGGACGTCCGGCACCGCATCGTGTTCCTGCCCGACTACGACATGGCGCTCGGGCAGCTCATGGTGCAGGGCTGCGACGTGTGGATGAACAACCCGCTGCGCCCGCTGGAGGCGTGCGGCACGTCCGGGATGAAGGCCGCGCTGAACGGCGGGCTGAACCTGTCGATCCGGGACGGCTGGTGGGACGAGTGGTACGACGGCCAGAACGGCTGGGCGATCCCGTCCGCCGACGGCCTCGCCGCGCCGGACCGCCGGGACGAACTGGAGGCCGCCGCGCTGTACGAGCTGATCGAGGAGCACGTCTCGGTCACGTTCTACGACCGGGACCCGGCCGGGCTGCCGCGCCGCTGGCTGGAGATGGTCAAGCACACCATCGCCACCCTCGGCCCGAAGGTGCTGGCGACCCGGATGCTGCGCGACTACGTCGAGGACCTGTACGCCCCGGCGGCGGCGTCCGAGCGCGCCATGGTCGCCGACAAGTTCGCGGGCGCGCGGGCGCTCGCGGCGTGGAAGAAGCGGGTCCGGGAGGCGTGGCCGCGCGTCGCCGTCGAGCACGTCGAGTCCAACGGGGAGGAGAGCCCGCAGGTCGGCGCGCGGCTGTCGGTGCGCGTGGTCGCCGACCTCGGCGGCCTCGACCCGGCCGACGTCGCCGTGGAGGCCGTCTACGGCCGGGTGGACGACTCCGACGCGCTGATCGGCCCGTCCCACCTGGAGCTGGACCACGGCGGCCCGGTCGAGGACGGCCGGGTCCGCTACGTCGGCGAGGTCCCGTTGGACCGCAGCGGCGCGTTCGGGTACAGCGTCCGCGTGGTGCCGAGCCATCCGCTGCTGTCGGGACGTGCGGAGATGGGCCTGGTCGCACTGCCGCCCGCCCCGCAGGGCATGACCAACGGCGACCTGCGCTAGGTCTCCGCGTCCTCCGCTTCGTCGTCGGGCGGCGGGTCGGCCTGCCGCCACCCGGCGACGAGCACCGGCATCAGCAGGTGCGTGAGGAACAGCGAGACGATCCCGGTGACGACGGCCGCGATCGGTACGAACGTGCCGCGGTCGCCCGGGACGCTCATCACCGCCACGACGACCACGGCCAGCAGCACGAGCGTCACCTGGTGCGCGACCGTGTAGGCGCGGAGCCGCTCGGTCACCTGCCGCTCGTCGAGCTGTGCCTCCGCCAGCGACACCGTTCCGCGGGTGGCGGCGTTCAGCACGACGATCACCGGCAGCGTGATCGCCACCGCCGCCACGAGCAGGCCGATCGTCCAGTACATGGCCGTGTCGCTCGGCGCGAGGTTCCACGACACGACCGTCCCGGCCCACACCATGGCGATGGCGGCCGCGCCCGCCCCGGCGAGCACCCGCCGGCGGCGCCGCGTCGCGTGCCAGGAGGGCAGCACCTCCTTCTCCACGGCGTCCTTGCGCGCACGCTTCCAGCGCGTCCCCATCCCCGATGCCTCCTGTCCGGTTCTCATCGTGTGCTCCCCAGCCTCGGAAACGGCGTCAGCGAGAACACCACCTCGACCGGCACCTCGAAGAACCCGGCGATGCGCAGCGCGAGGTGAAGGCTCGGGCTGTACTCGCCGCGTTCCAGGTACCCGATCGTCTGGTAGTGGACCCCCAGCGCCGTGGCCAGCTCGCGGCGCGAGACGCCTCGCTCGGCCCTCAGCACCGCGATCCGGTTGTGGACGTTCTCCTTGTCGGCCTTGCTCTCCGCCGCCACCGGCACACCTCCATGTGCACCTCCTGCTACACCCGATATTGCAACTTCGACCAACTGCCATATCTCTATGATTGTTGATAGCAGTTGTACTACATTCCATCGCAGGGCCGCAAACCGATTCCCGTGGTACGGCGATCGGCGGCGCTCTATCCAGCCCCCGGGACTGGCGCGGTGCCGGGCCTACCGGCTCAGAGCATTGCTGGGCGCCGGTGGCATGGGACGGGTGTTCCTGGGACGGTCCGCCCGCGGCCAGGCGCTCGGTCGCCGTACTGGACGCGGCGCCGGCTCACTCGGTTTCGCGGGCGCTCTCCGCGAGGGCCTCGTAGACCGGGGCGAGGACGTCGGTCAGCGGGCGGCGGCGGATCCTGACCGGCGGGGGAGCGGCCATCTGGAGGACGAAACCGGGGGGTACGGGCGGCGTGGCCGGACGGTCGCGGAGATGGGCCATCCTGGACGGCGGCGCCCAGAACCCGGCGGCCGTGAGGGGCTCGTCCGCCATGTCGAGGGGATCGGGTTCGGTCTCGGTGCCGCGCCGCAGGGCCGCCAGGAGCTGGTCTCTGCTCCGGCCGTTCCACTGGAGGATGAGGAACGGGTCGTCGTCGAACGCCTCGGCCAGCAGGTACAGGACGGCCGCCGCGTGCTTGCAGGGATCGCCCCAGTCGGGGCAGTCGCACATCAGGTGCAGGTCGGACGCCGCTCCGGGGAAGAGCGCGAGGCCGAGTTCGGCGAAGACCCATTCGATCTCCGGCGGCATCTCCCCGGCCAGCAGGCGGGCACGGAACACCGCGCGGGACGCCAGCTCCTTCTCGACGGCCCGCCAGTCCGCCTCGCCGATCGCGTCGATGCCGAGGGCCACCTCGTACGGGTCCGGTGCGGAGCCCCACACCTTCGCCGTCACCTCGTGCGGCGCGACCTTCAGGTCGAACACCTGGCCCTTGCGGGCGTACGTCCGGCCGCGGGACAGCCGCCCCGTGTCGGCGAACGATTCGAGGAGGTCGATGAAGCGGCGCGACCACCACTGCGTGCCGATGGAGCCGCGCCTGTTGCGGGCCCTGATGCCCTCGCCCACTAGTCACTCACCGCCTCGGGGGACAGCCGCAGGACGTCGCGCAGCTCCGCGACCGACAGTTCCGTGAGCCACTCCTCGCCGGTGCCGACGATCGACTCGGCGAGGGCCTTCTTGCGCTCGATCATCTCGTCGACGCGCTCCTCCATCGTCCCGACGCAGATGAACTTGCGGACCTGGACGTTGCGGGTCTGCCCGATGCGGAACGCGCGGTCGGTGGCCTGGTCCTCGACGGCGGGGTTCCACCAGCGGTCGACGTGCACGACGTGGTTGGCGGCGGTCAGCGTGAGGCCGGTCCCCGCGGCCTTGAGGGAGAGCAGGAAGACCGCGGGTTCGCCGTCCTCCTGGAAGCGCTGGACGAGGTCGTCCCGCGCCTGCTTGGACGTCCCGCCGTGCAGCCACAGCACGGGTCGTTCGAGCCTGGCCGCCAGGTAGGGCTGGAGCATCGAGCCGAACTCGGCGTACTGGGTGAACACGAGGGCCTTCTCGCCCTGCTCCACCACCTCGGCGCAGACCTCCTCCAGCCGTTCGAGCTTGCCGGAGCGGCCGGGGAGGCGCGAGCCGTCCTTGAGCAGCTGTGCCGGATGGTTGCACACCTGTTTGAGCTTGGCCATCGTCGCCAGCACGAGCCCGCGCCGCTTGGTCTCGTCGGCCTCGGCGATCTGCTGGAGCATGTCGTCGACGGTCGCCCGGTAGAGGGACGCCTGCTCGGTGGTGAGGTTGCAGTAGACCTTGATCTCCTGCTTCTCCGGCAGGTCCGAGATGATCGACCTGTCGGTCTTGAGGCGGCGCAGGACGAACGGCTGCGTCGCCCGCTTCAGCGCCAGCGCCGCCTGCTCGTCGCCCTCCCGCTCGATCGGGATCGCGAACCGCCGCCGGAACTCGCCGCGCGGCCCGAGCAGCCCCGGGTTGGCGAACTCCATGATCGACCACAGCTCGGTCAGATGGTTCTCGACCGGGGTCCCGGTCAGCGCGATCCGGGTGCGCGCCGGGATGCTCCGCACCGCCCTGGCCTGCCGCGTCCCGCTGTTCTTGAGCGCCTGCGCCTCGTCGCAGACGACCCGCTCCCACGCGAACCCGGCCAGCGTCTCCGCGTCCCGCGTCGCCGTCCCGTAGGTGGTCAGGACGAGATCTGCCCCGGCGACGGCTTCGGCGAGTTCCTCCCCGCGATGCCGCCCCGTCCCGTGGTGGACGTACACCCGCAGCTTCGGCGTGAACCGAGCCGCCTCCCGCTGCCAGTTCCCCACCAGCGACATCGGCAGGATCGCCAGCGTCGGGCCGGGGCGGGCCGCGTTCTCCCGCTCGTGGACGAGCAGCGACAGGATGGAGATCGTCTTCCCGAGTCCCATATCGTCCGCAAGTAGGGCGCCTAGCCCCAATCTGTCCATGAAGGTCAGCCAGGCGAGCCCCCGCTCCTGGTACGGCCGCAGCTCGGCGTCCAGCTCGTCGGGCGTCCGCATGGGGGTGAGGCGGCGGTCGGCCTCGCCGGAGAGGAGGTCGCCGAGGGGGCCGGCGGCGTCGACCCCGGTGAGGGGGAGGGTGTCGTCGCCCGCGTGGACGATCGCGCGGATCGCCTCGGCGGCGGTCATGCGGCCGCGGCGGGGGTGGCGGAGGAAGTCGAGGGCCGCCTCCAGCTGCCGTTCGTCCAGCTCGACCCACTGGCCGCGTAGCCGGACGAGCGGAGTCTTCAGGCGGGCCAGTTCCTCCAGTTCGGCCTCGTCGATGGCGTCGTCGCCGATGGCGAGGTCCCAGCGGAAGTCGACCATGGCCTTGAGGTCGAAACCCGAGGGGGCGGCAGCGCCCGACGACGCCTCCGGGTCCTCCGTGCGGGTGGTGAGCTTCATACCGAGCTTCGCCTTGCCCGCCCACTGGGGGAGCAGGACGCCGAAACCCGCGGCGGCGAGCATCGGGGCGGCCTGGCGGAGGAAACGGAACGCGCCGGCGGTGTCGAGGGGGAGTTCGCCCGGTGCGGGGCCGTCCAGGGCGGGCGCGATGTCGGGGAACAGGCGGAGTGCGCGGCCGAGGCCGGTGAGAAGTGTCTCCTCGGCATCCGGGATCGAGGTCGCCTCGCCCGCCCACACCATCGCCGCGGGCACGTACAGGCTCGGGTCCTCGGTGCCCTGGAGGGCGAACTCGACCCGCCAGGAGTCGCCGTCCCGCGGTTCTTCCTCCTCGAACTCTTCCGCACCCGGCTCGGCCAGGCGGAAGCACACCCGCAGGGGGCCGGACGGGCGGCGCGCGGCGGCGGCCCACGCGTCGAGCTCGGCGATCAGGTCGCCGGGGTCGTCGCGCGGCTCGCGGGCGACCAGCGGCGACGGCCCGGTCAGCGCCGCCACCCAGCGTTCGGCGAGCGGCAGCCGGTCCGGCTGCTTGCGCCGGGACACCAGCAGCGGATGCGGCACCACGCCCCGGACGGCGGTGTCGACCAGCCCCGACAGGGCCTCGCGCAGCACCTCGCCGGCGGGCCGGCCGCCGTCGGCGGCGCGGCACGCGGCGGGCATCGCGCGGGCCAGCGCCCGGAACCGCGCCGGGTCGTCGATCACCGGGCGCCAGCGGGCCACCAGGTCGCCGTCCTCGCGCAGCAGCGCGGGCAGGACGTGGCCGCGCTCCGCGAGATGGACGGCCTCGTCCGCGAGCAGGCACAGGAACCGCAGGTCGGTGCCGGGGACGACGCCGGCGCCGTCCTCGGCGGCCTGGAGCAGCGCCATCGCGGCGAACGGCTCCAGGACGAGCGCCGGGACCGGCCACGGACGCAGCTCCGGCTCGCCACGCACCGGCTCCGGCCGCAGCTCCGCGGAGGGCAGCGGGTGGTCGCCCAGATCCGGCGACGACACGGTCGGCAGCGACAGGGACAGCTCGACACGGAGCGCGCCCCGCACGAGCGGTTCGTACGACGTGCCGGTGAAGTCGCAGGTGGCGAACGGGTGCACGCCGGACCCGGGCTCGTACGGGCCGGTGCGCTCGGCCCAGAGGCACAGCGCACCGCCCTGCCAGGTGGCGTGGGCGACGAGCATGGTCACCGAAGCTACCAGGGGCCTCTGACGTCCCGGCGCACGACAGCCGCGACTCCGGTGCCGCCCGTCACTCCGGCACACCGGCTGGTTAGGCTCGAAGCCGTTCAGCGCCGAAACGCAGCAGGAGGGTCGCCGTGGGCGAGTTCGTACGGGTCGAGGTCGAGGACGGGATCGCGACGATCAGGCTGGACCGTCCGAAGATGAACGCCCTGAACGCCCAGATGCAGCGGGAGCTGATCGACGCGGCCCGGGAGGTCACGCAGGACGAGGCGGTCGGCGCGGTCGTGCTGTACGGCGGGGAGAGGGTGTTCGCGGCCGGCGCCGACATCAAGGAGATGGCGCCGATGTCGTACGCGCAGATGTCGGCGGGCCACTCGCGGCTGCTGCAGGACTTCGCCAAGGCGCTCGCCGGGATCCCGAAGCCCGTCATCGCCGCGATCACCGGGTACGCGCTCGGCGGCGGCCTGGAGCTGGCGCTGACGGCCGACTTCCGGGTCGCGGGCGCGGGCGCGAAGGTGGGGCAGCCGGAGATCCAGCTCGGCATCATCCCCGGCGCGGGCGGCACGCAGCGGCTGTCCCGGCTGATCGGCCCGGCCAAGGCCAAGGACCTGATCTTCTCGGGGCGGCACGTCAAGGCGGACGAGGCCCTCGCGATGGGCCTGGTGGACCGGGTCGTCCCGGACGCCGACGTCTACTCGGCGGCCAAGGAGTGGGCGGCGACGTTCGTCGGCGGCCCGGCGATCGCGCTGCGCGCCGCCAAGGAGGCCATCGACGCGGGATTCGAGGTCGACCTCGACACCGGGCTGGAGATCGAGCGGACCCAGTTCGCCGCCCTGTTCGCCACCGAGGACCAGGCGAACGGCATGAAGAGCTTCCTGGAGGAGGGCCCCGGCAAGGCCCGGTTCACCGGCCGCTGACCGCCCGCATGCCGGCGGCGGTATGAAACGTTACGTGTGATTTTGGGCGCGCCGCCCGGGGTCGCCGAGATCGGCCGATAGCATCTGCCGCCATGCGACACGCGTACCGAACCGCGCTCGTGACGGGCGCGTCCAGCGGCATCGGGGAGAGCTTCGCCCGCCTCCTGGCCGGCCGCGGCACCGACCTGGTGATCGTGGCGCGCCGGGCCGACCTGCTGGACGGACTGGCCCGCGAGCTCGTCGAGCGGTACCGGGTCGCCGTGGAGGTGGTCGCGGCCGACCTCATCGACCCGGCGCAGCGCGGTGAGGTCGAGGCGCGGCTGCGGGCCGACCCGGTCGAGCTGCTGGTCAACAACGCGGGCTACGGCGCCTTTGGACCGTTCGCGGAACTGCCGCTGGACGACCATCTGGCCCAGGTCGAGCTGAACGTGAACGCCCTCGTGCGGCTCACCCACGCCGTGCTGCCGGGCATGATCGAGCGCGGCCGGGGCGGGGTGCTGAACGTCGCGTCGATGGCGGGGTTCGCCCCTTCGCCCGGAAGCGCGACGTACGGGGCGACCAAGGCGTACGTGGCGGCCTTCTCCGAGAGCCTGCACTCCGAGGTCGCCGCCAAGGGCGTCCACGTGACGGCGCTGTGCCCCGGTTTCACGCGCACGGAGGACGACGTCCCCTCGAACCTCCTGTGGTTGCGCCGTGACGACGTGGCCCGGGCCGGTCTGGACGCCGTCTCGGCCGGCCGTGCGCTGTGCATCCCCGGCATGCAGTACAAGGCGGCGTTCCCCGCCCTCAAGCTCGTGCCGAGGCCGCTGCTCAGGGCCGCCGTGAACCGCATGTGGCAGCAGGCCGCCGACACGAGGTGACCCGGTGGTGACCCAGGTCACGCCGCTTTTGCCCCGGACCTACAAACTCGCCGCGGACGGATTGTCGCGGGGCTTACTTGACGCGGGTCACGCTCAGTGGCGACCATCGAAACCTACGCTTACGTAGGTTAGGTATGGCCCGCGGGCCGCCCCTCCTCGTGTCGCGGGCGCGGCGGCACCGTCAGGCAATACACATCGTCCAGCGAAGGAACCGCATGTCCGTGACCCCCGAAGACAAGTTCCAGACCGGCCTCCTGCACGACCTCGAACCGGTGGTCGAGACGGAGCTCAACCGGCACCTGTCGATGGCCAGGGAATGGTTCCCGCACCAGTACGTCCCCTGGAGCGAGGGCCGCGACTTCGACGGACCGCTCGACGGCGAGCCGTGGTCGATCGAGCAGTCGAAGCTCAGCGTCGAGGCGCGCGAGTCCCTCATCGTCAACCTGCTCACCGAGGACAACCTCCCCGGCTACCACCGCGCGATCGCCACCGTGTACGGCCGCGAGGGCGCCTGGGGTACCTGGGTCAACCGGTGGACGGCCGAGGAGAACCGCCACGGCATCGCCCTGCGCGACTACCTGACCGTCACCCGCGCCGTCGACCCCGTCGCGCTGGAGCGCGCCCGCATGCACCACATGGAGGCCGGCTACGAGGCCGACCACGGCGACTCGTTCCTGCACGGGACGGCGTACGTCTCCTTCCAGGAACTCGCCACCCGCGTCTCGCACCGCAACACCGGGAGGGCGTCGGGCGACCCCGTCTGCGAGCAGATGATGACCCGCATCGCCGCCGACGAGAACCTCCACATGATCTTCTACCGGAACCTGATGGCCGCCGCGATGGAGGCCGCCCCGAACGAGACCATGCGGGCGATCACCGACGTCGTCACCACGTTCCACATGCCCGGCCACAGCATCGACGGCTTCCTGCGCAAGTCCGTCATCATCGCCAACGCCGGCATCTACGACCTGCGCCTCCACCACGACGACGTCCTCGTCCCGGTCCTGCGCAAGTGGAACGTCTTCGACCGCACCGACCTGTCCGGCGACGGCGAGAAGGCCCGCGAGGAACTCGGCGAGTTCCTGGAGCAGCTCGACGACTCCGCCACGAAGTTCGAGACCCGCCGCGAGGAGCGCCGCGCCCGCCAGGCGGCCCGCAGGCAGTAGTGGTTTGCCGTCCGGCCTGACCGTCCAGCCGGTCCGAACACCGTTCGGTCCGTTTTGTCCGGAACGCGGGCGGGAGTTTCGGCGTCCAATCGGATATGGGGACGCAGCGGCGGCTGGGTGACTATCGGTTGCTGGCCGAGATCGGCCGGGGGAGCACCGCGGTGGTGCACCTGGCCATGGACCCCCGTGGCCGCGAGGTCGCGGTGAAGGAACTGCTACCGGAGCTCGCGGGGGAGCCGGAGGCGATCTTCCGCCTGGCCCGGGAGATGTCGGCGCAGGCACGGGTGCGCAGCGAGTACGTGGCCCGGCTCCTGGACGGGGAGGTCGGCGCCGCACGCCCGCACGTGGTGATGCAGCACGTGCCGGGCTGCCCGCTGAACGACCTGATCGCGGCGTACGGCCCGCTGCGGCCCGACCGGCTCGTCCGGTTCGCGCGGCGGCTGGCGCTCGCGCTGGGCGACGTCCACGACGCGGGCGTGCTGCACCGGGACGTCTCGCCCGGCAACGTCATCGTGCTGGGCGACCGCCCGACGCTGATCGACTTCGGCATCGCGCACGAGGCGGGCGCCGAGCAGATCACCCGGCGCGGGATGGTCGTCGGAACGCCCGCCTTCCTGGCCCCGGAGTTGATCGAGGGGGAGCGCGCCACCACCGCGTCGGACGTGTTCTCCTGGGCGGCGACGGTCGCCTGCGCCGCGACGGGACGCCCGCCGTTCGGGCGCGGTTCGCTGCACGGGGTGTGCTTCCGCATCCTGCGCGGCCACGCCGACCTCGACGGTGTCCCCGAGCGGCTGGCCGGGCTGCTGCGGGCCGCCCTCCTGCGCGACCCGTCCCGCCGGCCGACCGCCCGCAGGCTCGCGGGCGCGCTCGCGGACGGCGGTACCACGGGCGGGTCCACCGGCGACGGGACGGCGGCCGCATGATGACGATTAGATCTTCTCGTCCGGATCGGCGAGAGTAGGGTTTCGGAAACGATGAAGGGAGCCGTCACGTCCGGGGAGCGAATCGGCCACTACCGCGTGCTGGACACCCTCGGCGAAGGGGGCATGGGCGTCGTCCACCTCGGCGCCGACTCCGAAGGCCGCAACGTGGCCATCAAGGTGCTGCGCCCCGCGGTCGCCGGGGACGCCACGGCGCGCCGCAGGCTGGCCCGCGAGGTCGACTCGATGCGCCGGGTGCACAGCCCGCACGTCGCCGAGATCCTCGACGCCGACGTGACGGCCGAGCGACCCTACATCGTGACCCAGTACGTCCCCGGCAACACGCTTGAGGAGGTCGTCGAGGACTCCGGGCCCGTGTACGGGCCGGCGCTCCAGCGGCTCGCCGTGGGGCTGGCCTCGGCGCTGTCGGCGATCCACGGCGCCGGGATCGTCCACCGCGACCTGAAGCCCGGCAACGTGATGCTCGTCGACAGCGAGCCCGTCGTGATCGACTTCGGTATCGCGCAGGCCGCCGACGCGACCCGGCTGACCGCCACCGGGATGGTGATCGGCACCCCCGGCTACCTGGCCCCCGAGATCATCGAGGGCGAGGACGCCGGCCCGCCGTCGGACGTGCACGCCTGGGCGGGCACGGTCGCCTACGGCGCGACGGGCCGCCCGCCGTTCGGCTCCGGGACGTTCGAGTCGATCTTCTACAAGATCATGCAGGGCACGCCGGACATCGACGGCGTGCCCGACGCGCTGCTGCCCGTGCTGCGCTCGGCGATGGCGCGCAACCCCGCCGAACGCCCCACCGCGGTCAAGCTGGTGCAGCTCACGCGGCGGATCCACATCGAGGCCACGATCACCGACCAGACGCGGATCGACCGGCACTACCCGGCGCCGTCCGCGTCCCCCGCCGAGCCCGCGCCCGACCACTCCCGGCTGTTCTCCATGCCGGCCCCCGGGCCGCCGCCGCACGAGGCGCCGCGTCCCACCACGCCGGGCTCGACCGCGATCCCGGCCGCCGCGCCGACGCCCGCGCCGGCCCCGGCGCAGCCCAGCGACTTCGTGGGGCAGCTGCCGCCCGCGGCGCCCCCGCC
>NZ_SMLC01000188.1 GCF_004349245.1 Actinomadura sp. 6K520
GTCGGCGGGTCGGGGGGCGGAGGTCACGGCGGCGGCGGTGGCGAGTCCGCCGGCGACCAGGAGGGTGCGCCTGGTCAGCGGACGGGCGGTGTCGGCCATGGAAAGCGACCTTTCGGAGGTTCCGGCAACTGCCGGAAAGCCTCGCCATGGCCGGTGACCGGGAGGCACCGCGCGGGTGGCCGCCACCACAACAATGATGATCTTCTGGCGGGCGAAAGGTCACGCGCGGGGGACGTTTGGTGATAGGATTGCGCCTGTGCTAGTAGCGCACAGAAATCCCACCCTATATATAGGAGTGTAGCCGCGGTATGGGACTCCGTCAAGCGGACGCTGTCAACCCCGAACGCGAGGAGAAGGCGCGCGCGGCCGCGATGCGCGTGGAACAGGAGTACGTGTCCCGCCTGTACGCGCGGCTCGACGTCGAGCGCGCCAGCGCCGAGGCGGCGCTGCGCGAGGGGCCGGCCGCGGGGGGCGGCAGCGCGTTCCAGGCACGGCTGGAGAGCGCCGTCGCCACCGACGAGGCGGCCCGCCGCCTGGCCAGGCTCAGCGGCGTCGAGCACGGGCTGTGCTTCGGGCGCATCGACCACCGGGCGGACGCCGACGGTCCCGGTGACACGTTCTACATCGGCCGCATCGGCCTCCGCGACGCCGACCACGAACCGATCCTGATCGACTGGCGCGCCGCGGCGGCACGGCCGTTCTACACGGCCACGCCCGGCGCCCCCGGCACCCTCGCGCGCCGCCGCCACCTGCACCTGCGCCGCCGCGAGGTCGTCCGGCTGGACGACGAGGTCTTCGACCTGGAGGGCCTGGGCGAGTCCGACCGGGCCGGCCTCGTCGGGGAGGCCGCGCTGCTCGCCACCCTCCGCCGGGGCCGGACGGGACGCATGAGCGACGTCGTCGCCACCATCCAGGAGGAACAGGACCAGGTCATCCGGTCCGGCCTGCAGGGCGTCCTCGTCGTCCAGGGCGGCCCGGGAACCGGCAAGACGGTCGCCGCCCTGCACCGGGCCGCGTACCTGCTCTACACACACCGGGACGTCCTCGAACGGCGCGGCGTGCTCGTCGTGGGCCCCAACGCCACGTTCTTGCGCTACATCGAGCAGGTGCTCCCCGGCCTGGGCGAGACCGACGTCGCCCTTGCCACGGTCGGCGAGCTGTACCCCGGCATCAAGGCGAAGGCGACCGAAGTCCCAGCGGTCGCCGTTATCAAGGGCGACCTGCGCATGGCGGACGTGATGGAGGCGGCCGTCCGCGACCGGCAACGGATCCCCGCGGGCGGCCTGCACATCGAGACCGACGGCCTCACCCTGGCCGTGGACGCCGGAAAGTGCGCGGAGATACGCGACCGTGCCCGCTCCCTGCGTCTCCCCCACAACGTCCAGCGGCGCCGCTTCGTCCACGACATGCTGGAGGCCCTCGCCATCAACCGGGCAGAGCAGTACGACCGCATCATGGACGAGCCCCTGGAAGAGATGGCGAAGAACGGCGGGCTCCCCGACTGGCTCCAGGAACTCATCGACGAGGCCGAGGACGAACCCCTCCTGGACGAGACCGACCTCCGCCTCGCCAAGGAAGCCCTCTGGCAGGACGCTGCCGTCCACAGCGCCCTCAATGCCCTCTGGCCCGAGCTGACCCCCGAGCAACTGTTGACCGACCTCTTCGCCGATCCCGACGCCCTCGCCCGGGTGGGTACGCAAGCGGGCCTCGACTGCACGCTGCTCCACCGTCCGCCCAACGCGCCGTGGACGACCTCGGACGTCCCCCTCCTGGATGAGGCCGCCGAGCTCCTCGGCAAGGACGACTCCGCCGAGAAGGCCCGCCGGCGCGCCGCGGAGGCCGCCCGCGCCAAGGAGGAGCTGTACGCCCGCGAGGTCATCCAGACCGCCGATACGGGGCACCCCGAGCGGCTCTCCGCCGCCGACCTGCTCACCGCCGCCGAGCTGGCCGAGCGCCACCACGACGACGGCCCGCCGCTCACCACCGCCCAGCGCGCCCTCGCCGACCGCGAATGGGCGTACGGGCACGTGATCGTGGACGAGGCGCAGGAACTCTCCGAGATGGCCTGGCGCACCGTGATGCGCCGCGTCCCGACCCGATCCCTCACCGTCGTCGGCGACATCGCCCAGACCGGCAGCGCCGCCGGCGCCGGGTCCTGGGCGCAGATGCTCGACCGCTACGTCCCGGGCCGCTGGCGGGAGCAGCGGCTCATGGTCAACTACCGCACCCCGGCCGCCATCATGCGGGTCGCCGCCGACGTCCTGGCGGCCGTCGCCCCCGGCGAGACGCCCCCAGAATCCGTCCGCGACGAGGGCACCCCGCCGGCCGCGATCGCGATGCCGGTCACCGGGCTGCCCGCACTCGTCCGGTCCGAGCTGTCGCTCGTCACCGGCGGGACGCCCGACGACATCGGCGGCGCCTTCAAGGAGGGCCGCCTGGCCGTGATCACCTCCGCCGCCCGCCACCCGGCCGTCCTGGAGTCCCTCCCGGACGCCGCCGTCGGCGCGACCCCCGAGGCCCTCGACTCCCCCACCGTCGTCCTGACCGCGGAGGAGGCCAAGGGCCTGGAGTTCGACTCCGTCATCGTCGTCGACCCGTCCGGCATCCTGGCCGAGTCCCCCAAGGGCGGCCAGGACCTCTATGTGGCCCTGACGCGAGCCACCCGCCGCCTGACGGCCGTCCACGACGACGACCTCCCGCCGCTGCTCTCGGGGATGGCGGAGCGTTAGCGGCGGCGGCTGAGGGGGCGGCGCCAGGAGATGCCGGTGCCGGGGATGCGGAAGGTCATGTAGCGGCGGCCGTCCGCCGAGCGGGTGTAGCGGGCGCCGCGGCCTCCCACGCTGTGGCCCACGCCCTTGCGGGAGAGGTTGATGCGGAACGGACCCTTACGGAGCGACTTTCGATAGTGCCAACCCATGGTCCGGTGGATTCCCGGCGAACCGCCGGGAATCCGCGTCGCCGTTCACGGACAGACCGAGATATCGGATTCGGACAGACCGAAGCACGACAAGGGCAGGAGGTGACCAAATCCGGTCCGAGTTCGTCGCGCAGCGCTCTTTACCGGGCGTCCCGGGGCGAGGAACGTGTGCCTCCGTAGAGATCATTTTCCGATTTCGGGAGGTGCGGGTTGGCCAGGCGATCCCTGAGACGAACCCGGCGGACGGTGACGGTGGCCGTGCTGACCGGCGCGGCGCTCGTCGCGGGCGGCGGCGGGGCGACGGCGCTTGCGCGGACGTCGCCGCAGGTCGTGGTGAAGGACGGCGTGACCCAGCCGGTCTTCTCCTACAAGGACGCGATCCGCGAGCACGTCTACGTGGAGTCGAGCGTGGACAGCGACCGCGACGGCGAGCGCGACCGCGTCAACGTCGACATCATCCGGCCGAGGGAGACCGAGAACGGTCTCAAGGTGCCGGTGATCATGGACGAGAGCCCGTACTACGACAACGCGGGACGCGGCAACGAGGGCGAGCGCAAGACCTACGACGCCGACGGGAACCCTGTGAAGTTCCCCCTGTACTACGACAACTATTTCGTCCCCCGCGGTTACGCGTTCCTCGCCGTCGACATGGTCGGGACCACCCGGTCGGACGGCTGCCCCGTGAGCGGCGGCCCGACCGACGTCCTCGGCGGCAAGGCCGTGGTGGACTGGCTGAACGGGCGCGCCAAGGCGTACCGGGCGGACGGCAGCCCGGTCGAGGCGTCCTGGTCCACCGGCCGCACCGCCATGATCGGCAAGTCCTACGACGGGACGCTCGCCAACGGCGTGGCCGCGACCGGCGTCCGGGGCCTGGAGACGATCGTCCCCATCACGTCGATCAGCAGCTGGTACGACTACAGCCGCATGAACGGCGTCAAGTACTGGACGGACGAGCAGCCGTGGCTCGCCGACTACGTCGACACCGACCCGCCCGAGAAGTGCGCCGCGGTCAACGCGGACCTGGACGCGGGCGAGGACGACGCGACCGGGAACTACAACGCCTACTGGAAGACCGCCGACTACCGGGACGGCACGATCGCCCGCGCCTCCCGCGTCCGGGCGAGCGTGTTCGCGGTGCACGCGGTCAACGACCTCAACGTGAAGGCCGACCACTTCGCCGAGTGGTGGGACGCCCTGGCGCGGCACGGCGTCCAGCGCAAGGTGTGGCTGACGCAGCGCGGCCACGTCGACCCGTTCGACTTCCGGCGCGACCACTGGGTGACGACCCTGCACCGGTGGTTCGACCACGAGCTGCACAAGATCCGCAACGACGTCATGCGGGAGCCCCGCGCCGACATCGAGACCGGCCCCGACCAGTGGATCACCCAGCCGGACTGGCCGTCCCGCGACGCGCGCGCCGTCACCCTGCGTCCCGGCGAGGACGGCACCCTCGGCCCGACCCGCGCCCCGAGGGGCGCGACGGCCACGTTCACCGACGCTCCGGGCCCGCGCGGCCAGGGGCACCCGGAGAGCGCGATGGTCGCCGACCCGACGGCGGAGCAGCCGTTCCGGGCCGCGTTCGTGTCGGGGCCGCTGCCGAGGACCGGGCGGCTGTCGGGAACGCCCGAGGCACGGCTCAGGATCAAGCTGGACGCGCCGACGTCCAATGTCACCGCGCTGCTCGTCGACTACGGCGAGGACACCCGGGTGGACTACCTCGGCCCGGGCTCCGGCATCCGCACCCTGGACACCGAGTCCTGCCACGGTGAGAGCACCGGCACCGACGACGCCTGCTATCGGGAGACCGAGGTCAGAACGGTCACCTCGCCGGTGAACGTGGTCGCGCGCGGCTGGCTCGACGCCCAGAACCACCGGTCGCTGAGCCGTCCCAGCCCGCTCAGGCCCGGCCGCTACTACGACGTCCGGTGGGAGACGCTCAGCCAGGAGTACGTGCTGAAGAAGGGGCACCGCCTCGCGCTGATCCTGGCCGGGACGGACTCCGACTACAACACCGAGACGCCCACGGGCGCGCAGGTGACGGTGGACCTGCGCGGCAGCTCCGTTCGCGTCCCCGTGGTCATCGGCGCGGACGAGCCGTCCGCGATGGTCGCCCCGCCGCAGCCGGGGACGACCTGGCGAGGGCCGACCGAGGTGACGCTCCCCGTCCAGGAACGCGAGTTCCGCTGATCACCGGCGGCCCCGCCGTCCCGTAGCGGCGGGACGGCGGGGCCGCCCCGTCATTGGTTGTCGGTGTCCTTGCTGGGCTGGACACGCTTGGGCTCGCCGGGCATTTTCGGGTAGTTCGGCGGATACGGCATGTCGCCCAGGCCGTGGTCGCGCTCGTCGCGGTCGGCCATCTCCAGCAGGCCCTCCAGCGAGAACGCCTCATCGTCGATGGACGCGTGCAGGTCGCCGAGCTCCGCGAAACGGGCGGGCATCGTGGCGATGGTGAAGTCGTGCGGGTCGACGTCGGGCAGCTCGTCCCAGGTCACGGGCGCCGACACCGGGGCGTGCGGGGCGGGGCGGACGCTGTAGGCCGACGCGATCGTCCGGTCGCGGGCGTTCTGGTTGTAGTCGATGAAGACCTGTTCCCCGCGCTCCTCCTTCCACCACCTGGTGGTGACCTCGGACGGGTTGCGGCGCTCCACCTCGCGGCCGAACGCGAGGGCGGCGCGGCGGACCTCGGTGAACGTCCAGCGCGGCTCGATGCGGACGTAGATGTGCACGCCGGCCTTGCCGGAGGTCTTCACGTAGCCGGTGAGGCCCAGCTCCGCCAGCAGGTCGCGGGCCGGGCCGAGCGCGACGCGGACTGCGTCGGAGAATCCGGTGCCGGGCTGCGGGTCGAAGTCGATGCGCAGCTCGTCGGGGTGGTCGACGTCGTCCCTGCGGACGGGCCACGGGTGGAACGTCAGCGTCCCGAGGTTCGCGGCCCAGGCGATCACGGCGGGCTCGGTCGGGCAGACCTCGTCGGCGGAGCGGCCGCTGGGGAACGCGATCCGGGCGGTCTGCACCCAGTCGGGCGCGCCCTTGGGGATGCGCTTCTGGTAGAAGGCGTCGGACTTGCCGGCGCCCCCGCCCTGCTGGCCGCGCGCGTAGTCCTCCCGGGTGGCCATCCTGGCGCCCTCGAACACGCCCGCGGGCCAGCGCTCCAGCGTCGTCGGGCGGTCGCGGGTCGCGCGGACGATGCCCTCGCCCACGGCCAGGTAGTACTCCACCAGCCGCCGCTTGGTGTAGCCGTGCTCCGGGAAGTAGACCTTGTCGGGGTTGGTCACCTTGACGAGCCGATCCCCGACCGGGATCTCGATGAAGGGCGAGGCCATACGGGCACGTTAACCCACGGGCACGACAGTGCCGCGCGGCCACCCCGGCGGGTACCGTCGGGGGCATGGAGAAGATCCGCAAAAGCGAGGAAGAGTGGCGGGCGCGGCTCAGCCCCGAGGAGTTCCACGTGCTGCGGGAGGCGGGGACCGAGAAGCCGTTCACCGGCGAGTACAACGACACGAAGACCGTCGGCGTGTACCGGTGCCGTGCCTGCGGTACGGAACTGTTCCGCTCGGAGACCAAGTTCGAGAGCCACTGCGGCTGGCCGTCGTTCTACGCCCCGTCCGACTCCGACGCGGTCACCCTGATCGAGGACCGCTCGCTCGGCATGGTCCGCACCGAGGTGCGGTGCGCGGTGTGCGACTCGCATCTGGGCCACGTCTTCCACGGCGAGGGCTACGGCACCCCGACCGACGACCGCTACTGCATCAACTCGGTCTCGCTCACCCTCGAACCCGCCGAATAGCCAACCGGGCCACGCCTCCGGGCGTCCCCGGTGGCGGTGGTGACCAGGGGCCCCGCCGCCGGGGCGCCTCGCCCCAGCGGACCCGGACCCGCGCCTAGACGAGGTTGGCGACGAGTTCGGTGACGGGCTTGCGGCGGCCCGTGTAGAACGGGATCTCCTCGCGGGTGTGCAGCCGCGCCCTGGCGCCGCGCAGGTGGCGCATCAGGTCGACGATGCGGTGCAGCTCGTCGGCCTCGAACGCCAGCATCCACTCGTAGTCGCCGAGCGCGAACGCCGACACCGTGTTGGCCCGGACGTCGGGGTACTCGCGCGCCATCTTGCCGTGCTCGGCGAGCATCGCGCGGCGCTCGTCGTCCGGGAGGAGGTACCACTCGTAGGAGCGCACGAACGGGTAGACGCACACGTAGGCGCGGGGCTCCTCGTCGGCGAGGAAGGCCGGGATGTGGCTCTTGTTGAACTCCGCCGGGCGGTGCAGCGCCATCTGCGACCACACCGGCTCGCTGGCGCGGCCGAGCGCGGTGCGGCGGAACCGGGTGTAGACCTCCTGGAGGTCGTCGGACGTGGGGGCGTGCCACCAGAACATGTAGTCGGCGTCGGCGCGCAGGCCGGCGACGTCGTAGGCGCCGCGGGTGGTCACGTCCTTCTCGGCGGCCTGGTCGAGGAGCTCCTGGACCTCGGCCGCGTCCCGCTCGCCGAGCGTGCCCGGGCTCGTGACCCGGAAGACCGACCACATGGTGTAGCGGATGACGTCATTGAGTTCGCGTGCCCTGGGCTTGCCCGTCGGCTGCGTCATGGTCTGCTCCTTCTCGGCTGCGCAGGTGGTCCAGCACCCGGGTGGCCGCCGCGCGCGCCGAGGCGATGCACGCGGGGATGCCCAGGCCGTCGTAGGCGGCGCCCGCGACCGCGAGCCCCGGCGCCGCGGCGACCGCGGACCGGACCCTGGCCACGCGATCGGCGTGGCCGACGTTGTACTGCGGGAGGCCGCCGCCCCATCGGGTCACCCGGGTCTCGGCGGGCAGCTCGGTGACGCCGCACGTCGCGGCGAGCTCGGCCATCGCGGTCGCGGTCAGCTCCGCGTCGGTCCGCTGGAGCGCCCGCTCGTCGCCGAACCGCCCGATGGAGCAGCGCACCGCGATGACCTCGGGGTCGCGGTCGCGCAGATGGGGCCATTTTACCGAGCTGAACGTGACGGCCTTGACCCCCCGTCCCCCGTGCTCCGGGTCGCTCTCCACCGCGGGGACGAGGTAGCCGCTGCCGTCCGGGAGGCGCGGGAACGCGGTGGCCCGGTAGGCGAGCGTGATGATCGCCATGCTGGCGTACTCGATGCCCGCGAGTTCCCGGGAGGCGGCGGGGACGTCCTCCTTGAGGAGCCGCGCCGCGGGGGCCGCGGGCACGGCGATCAGCACCGCGCCGGCGTCGAGGTGCTCGGGGGCGCGGGTGGGCCCGATGGTGAGGCGCCATCCGTCCGGGCGGCGGCGCAGCTCGCGGACCGTCGCGCCGGTCCGGACCGTCCCGCCGGCGGCGGTGACGTCGGCGGCGACCAGGTGCGGGAGCGTGCCGAGGCCGTCCGGCAGCGTGGCGAACACCGGGCCGGGGTCCTTCGGCGCGGCGTCCCGGATGCCCTGGACGGCCTGGAGCAGCGAGCGGTGGGAGCGCGCGGCGGCGGCGACCGCGGGCAGCGTCGCGTCGAACGACAGCAGCTCGGTGCGCCCCGCGTACACGCCGCCGAGCAGCGGCTCGACGAGGCGGTCGACGACCTCGCGGCCGACGCGGGCCCCGATGTAGTCGGCGACGGACACGTCGGCGCCGCGCGGCGTCTCGGGCAGCACGAGGTCGAGCGGGACGCGCGCCAGCCCGCCCGGGGACAGCACCCGGGCGGCGGCCAGCGCCCGCAGGTCGGACGGGACGCCCATGACCTGCCCGGACGGGATCCGCCGCAGCTCGCCGCGGCTGAAGATCGACGAGGACGTGGTGCCGGGGTTGACCAGCTCGCCGGACCGGCCGACGCCGGCGACGAGGTCGAGGCCCTCCGGGCGGCGGGCGAGCATCGACTCGGCGCCCTCGTCCACCGGGATCCCGGCGATCTCGCTGACCCGCAGCTTGCCGCCGAGCTGCGGGGAACCCTCCAGGAGGGTCACGCGGACGCCGTCCCGGGCCAGCATGCGCGCGGCGGCGAGACCGGCGATGCCGCCCCCGACGACGACGGCATGGGAGGTGCTCATATCCTCCAGCGTCTCAGACGCACCGCCGGATCGCGCACCGGGTCGGCCGGAAGGGTGCGCGGTGTGCGCGGTTTCTTGTCGCCGGATTGACAAGTCTTTCGAACCGCGCCAGTGGATACTGGCGACATGAACCTCTGGACAACCCCGCTCAGGGCCGCGGGCGCCGTGGCCACCGCCGCCGTGCTGGCCGCCGGGCTCGCCGTCCCCGCGTCCGCCGCGGTCCGCGGCGGCTTCGAGCCGGTGCCGCTGCCGTTCTTCTGGCCGAACAACTACCTCTACGACGTCGCGGCCGCCGGTCCGGACAGCGTGTGGATCGCCGGGACCCAGGGCGAGCTGGTCGTCCCCGGCCCCATCCCGGGGACGGGCACCACCATTCCCGGCAACCCGGTCGTGCGCCGCTGGAAGGAGGGCCGCTGGGTCGAGTACGACCTCCAGGGCCTGCGCAGCCGCGGCACGATCAGGGACGTCGACACCGCCGGCCCCGAGGACGTCTGGATTACCGGACCCAAGTACAGCGCGGACAACGCGGCGACCCCCTACCTCGCGCGGTTCACCGGCTCGCGCTTCGCCCAGGTGGCGGCACCCCCGGGCGCGGACCGCGCCGACTTGCAGGCCACCGGGGCCGGGGTGTGGGTCGCCACCGGCACCGACCTCCACCGCTGGACCGGCGCCTCCTGGATCCACGTGACCTCCTTCCCCGAGATGGAGCGCGATGTCAGTTACGCCCGCGCCGACGACGACGTGTGGGCCCTCGGCCACGTCTCACAGGTAGATGGCACCCTCGTCGCCCGCCACTGGGACGGGCACTCGTGGCGCGAGGTCCCGGTGCAGGGGCCGCCCGAGCTTCGCGGAGGCTTCGCCGGCATGGTCGCCGTCTCCCCCACCGAGGCGTGGGCCATCGGGTACAACTACAGCGGTTCCGGGAGCCCTTCGCTGCTGATGCGCTGGGACGGCACCGCCTGGACGAGCGTCACCCCGCCCGCCGGCCTCAACATCCTCAGCGACATCGTCCGGGCGGACGACGGCACGATCTGGGTCATCGGGCACGCGATCGACGAACCGGCCAAGCCCGGCCTGCTGCGCTACTCCGGCGGGGCATGGGAGCGGGTGCCGACCACCGCCGTGCCGAACCGGAGCAACTTCAACGCGGCCGCGCTGGCCGTCGTCCCCGGCACCGGCGCACTGTGGACGCTCGGCACCGTCGACATCGGCGGCCCCGTCGTCCTCAGGGACGGCTGACGAGCCGCACCGGACAGCTCGGGCCCGTGACCGCCGTGTGCCCGCTTCGTGCCCGTATCGCGATCCGTCGTGCGGAACGGTGATATGCATCACCTCGTCCAAGCCGCATGGGGATCGTGAGAAGCGTCAGGCACGTGACATGGGCGCTCGTCGTCCTCCTGCTCGCCGGCACGCTGGCCGCGTGCGGGGGCGGCGACGGCGGCTCGGAGAGCGCGGACCCCTCGGACGGGTCCGCCGCCCGCGCCCCCGCCGCCACGGGCGGGGACCGCGACCGGGGGGCGGGACCGGCCGAGCGGGCGCCGGCGGGGGCCGACGAGGACGCGGGCGCCGGTGCCGGCGCGAAGCGGCCGCAGGCCCCGCTCACCGCGGCGCGCGAGGTCGTCCACACGGCGTCCCTGCGGGTCAGGGCGGAGGACGTGAACGCGTCCGCCGCGAAGGCCAAGCAGCTCGTCACCGGCGCGGGAGGCTACGTCGAGCGGGAGTCCAGCAGGACCGAACCGCCGCGCTCCGAGATCACCCTGAAGATCCCCGCCGAGCGCTACGGCGAGCTGCTGAACACCCTCGGCACGGAACTCGGCACCAAGCTCTCGCTGAGCCAGGAGGCCGAGGACGTCACCGGCGAGGTCGCCGACGTGGCCGCCCGGGTGCGCTCCGCGGAGGCATCGCTCGCCTCCTTCCGCAAGCTGTACGAGCGCGCCGACTCCATCGACGAGATCATCAGGCTCGAGAACGAGATCGCCGAGCGCGAGGCCGACCTGGAGGCGCTGCAGGCGCGCGAGAAGTCGCTCAAGAACAGCACCCAGTTCGCGACCGTCACCGTGACGCTGGTGTCCAAGGACGCGCCGAGGGAGCCCGAGGACGACTCCCGCGGCGGGTTCATCGGCGGGCTGCAGAACGGCTGGAGCGACTTCACGGCGTTCGTCGGAGGCATCGCCTTGGTGTTCGGCTGGCTGCTGCCCTTCCTCCTGACGGCGGCCGTGCTGGGCCTTCCGGTGCTGGCGTACCTGCGTCGCCGGCGCGGCCGGTCCCCGAACGGCGCGCCCCCGGCGGGCGGCGGCCCGGGCCCCCGGCCGGAGCAGGAGGAGGCCGCCGCCGGGCCGTCCGGCGGGTAGGGCGCCCGGCTAGCGTGCGTCCTCGGCGCTCGCCTCGTGGACGAGGTCCACGAGGCGGGCCAGCACGTCCGGGTTCGTGGACGGCAGGACGCCGTGCCCCAGATTGAAGATGTGCCCTTCGGCGGTGCGGCCCCGGGCCAGCACGTCGCGGGCGCGGCGCTCCACCGTCTCCCACGGCGCGAACAGGATCGCCGGGTCGAGGTTGCCCTGCAGCGCCTTGCCGGGCTCGACGCGGCTGACGGCCTCGTCCAGCGGCACCCGCCAGTCGACGCCGACGACGTCCGCGCCCGCCTCGCCCATCGGGCCGAGCAGCTCGCCCGTCCCGACGCCGAAGTGGATGCGGGGCACGCCGAGCGGCTCGATCTCGGCGAAGATGCGGCGGGCGTGGGGCAGGACCGACGCGCGGTAGTCCTGCTCGGCGACCGCGCCGACCCAGGAGTCGAAGACCTGCACGGCGCTCGCCCCGGCCGCGACCTGCACCTTCAGGAACGCGATGGTGAGGTCGGCGAGGCGGTCCATCAGGTCCGCCCACAGCTCGGGCTCGCCGTACATCATGGCCTTGGTGCGCTCGTGGTTCTTGGACGGGCCGCCCTCGATCAGGTAGGAGGCCAGGGTGAACGGGCCGCCCGCGAACCCGATGAGCGGCGTCCCCCCCAGCTCCCCGGCCAGGCCGCCGACGGCCTCGGTCACGTACGGGACGTCGTCGGGGACCAGCGGGCGCAGCGCCGCCACGCCCGCCGCGTCCCGGATCGGGTCGGCGATGACCGGGCCGACGCCCGGCTTGATGTCGAGGTCCACGCCGACGGCCTTGAGCGGCACCATGATGTCGCTGAAGAAGATGGCCGCGTCCACCGCGTACCGGCGCACCGGCTGCATGGTGATCTCCACGACCATCTCCGGCCGGGTGCAGGACTCCAGCATCGGGACGCCCTCGCGCACCCGCAGGTACTCCGGAAGGGAGCGTCCGGCCTGGCGCATGAACCACACGGGCGTGTGCGGCACCGGCCGCCTGCGGCAGGCCAGCAGGAAGGGGCTCGCGGAGAGCCCGCCGTCGTCGGGCGGGCGCGCGGCGGCGTCGTCGGGGCGGGCAGCGTCAGCGGTCACGGTGCGATGGTCCCACGAAAGGGCGGCCGGAGGGCACGGGGGTGACCCCTGGGGGCCGGCGGACGGTGGACGAACTTCCGGACACGCCGAGCGAAGTCCCGCATTCTGTCACCGGCGCGTGCGAACGTGATGCGTGTCATAGCCGAGGGAGGTCCCCCTTGTACTGCTCCACCTGCGGTGATGAACGTGTGTTCGAGCAGCCGCCATGTCCGGACGGTCATGGCGAGGAGTGCCCGGAGCGAGCGTGCGTCGACTGCGGTTCCGCCGTCCTGGTCGGTGCGCCGCCGCCCGCCCTGCCTCCCGCTCCGGGGCACGCGACCGGCACCGCCCCGGAGCCCACGACCGCCCCGGCGCAC
>NZ_SMLC01000189.1 GCF_004349245.1 Actinomadura sp. 6K520
GGCCGGGGATACGCAGGTGTGGCCGCGGGTCGAGGGGCCCGGCTCGCCGTCGCTTGGGCGGCGGCAGGTGGTCCGTCATGTCCTGCGGGTCGTGGAGCTGGATGCGCTGCCCGTGCCGCCCGAGTCGGGGACGGTGTTCGCGGGGCGGCGGTTCATCGTCGTGGACGACGGGTGCGGGGTCGCGCTGGAGCTGGCCGGCATGCTCGAACGGCAGGGCGCGGAGGTGCGGACGCCACGTGACGTCGACGGGCCCTGCGACGGGTTGGTCCATCTGGGGGCGCTGCGGCCGGCGGCGACGAGCGTGCTGCCCGAGGCGTACGAGGGCGTCCGGCGGGCGCTCGCCGGAGGGCTGCGGTGGCTCGTCGTCGCGAGCGGGGCCGGCGGAAGGTTCGGGCAGCCCTTCGAGGGCGGCGTCGGTGATCCGCGGCCCGGGGCAGGGCTGCGGGGGCTGGCGCGGACGGTCGCGCAGGAGTATCCGGAGGTGCTCGTGCGGGCGCTGGACGTCGACACCAAGGACACTCCGAGGGCGATCGCGCGGCGGATGATGGCCGAGCTGCTCGACACGGGGGGACCGGTCGTGGTCGGGCACGAGGGCGGGCTGCGGCGCGGCCTGAGCCTGGTCCCTGCGGAACTGAGCGGCGAGCCGGTCGTCCCCCTGGAGGCGGACGGGGTCGTGCTGCTCATCGGAGGCGCCCGGGGCATCACCGGGCGGGTGGCGCTGGAACTGGCCCGGACGAGCGGGTGCCACATCGAGGTCATGGGACGCACGCCGGAGCCGGTGGGCGAGCCCGCATACCCGGATATCCCGGACGAGGCGGGCCTCCGGCGCGCGCTGGTGGCGGCCGGGCGGACGCAGGAGATCGAGGCGACGATCCGGCGGACCCTCGTGGACCGGGAGATACGCCGGAACCTGGAGTCGTTGCGGGAGCACGCGGCGTCCGTCCGGTACCACTCGGGGGACGTGCGTGACGCGCAGACCGTCCGGGATCTCCTCGGTGACGTGCACAGGCGGCATGGGCGGCTCGACGGGATCGTCCACGGTGCCGGGCTCGTCGAGAACCGCCTGATCCACGACAAGACGCCGGTGTCGTTCGAGCGCACGTACCGGACGAAGGTGGACGGGGCGTGCGCGCTCGCGCAGGCGGCCAGGCCGAACCTCGGGTTCTTCGTCGTCCTCGGCGGGCTCGCCGGGGTGCACGGCGTCCGCGGGGAGAGCGACCACGCGGCCGCCGGCGACGCGTGCGCGACGCTCGCGCACATGTGGCGGACGCGGCTGCGCGGCCGGGTGCTCGTCGCCGACTGGGCGCGGTGGGGGACGGGCGACGAGGCCGGGCCGATCGAGCCGGACGCGGGCGCGGCGGCGCTGCTGCGGGAGATCGCGCACGGGGACGAGACACAGGTCGTGTTCACCGGGGCCGCCACGTGAGCCGCGCTCGGGAGCCGATCGCGATCGTCGGCGCCGGAGCGGTGTTCCCCGGCGCCGGGTCGGCGGCCGAGCTGTGGCGCAACGTCCTGGCCGGGTTCGACGCGATCACCGAGGTGCCGGCCGGGCGGTGGGACCCCGCGCTCTACTACGACCCCGGCGCGTACGGGCGGGCGCCCGAGAGCGACCGGTTCTACTGCCGGCGCGGCGGGTTCGTCGACGACCTGGCCACGTTCGACCCGGCGCCGTTCGGGATCACGCCGGCGGCGGTGCGGACGATGGAGCCCGACCAGCTCCTCGCGCTGCGGACCGCCGGGGACGCGATCGCGGACGCGGGCGGCACCGAACGGCTGCCCGACCGGGCCGGGGTCGGCGTGGTCATCGGGCGCGGCGGCTACCTCACCCCGGGCATGGCGCGGTTCGACCAGCGGGTCGGCACGTCCCACCAGATCGCCGGGATCCTCGCGGAACTGGTGCCGGAGCTGGGGAAGGCCCGGCTGGACGAGATCCGCCGTGCGTTCTGCGACCGGCTGGGACCGGACGGCCCCGACGCCTCGACCGGGCTGGTCCCGGGCTTCGCCGCGTCCCGCATCGCCCACGGGTTCGACCTGCGCGGCCCCGCGTACACGCTGGACGCGGCGTGCGCGTCGGCGCTGCTGGCGGTCGAGCACGCCGTGCGGGCGCTGCGCGGCGGGCAGGCCGACGCGATGCTGGCAGGGGCCGTCCACCACTCGCACCACGCGACCGTCTGGAGCGCGCTCAGCCGGCTCCGGGCGCTGAGCCCGAGCGAGACGATCCGGCCGTTCGACCGGGCGGCGGACGGCACCCTGCTCGCCGAGGGGACCGGGATCGTCCTGCTCAAGCGGCTGTCGGACGCCGAGCGGGCCGGGGACCGGATCCACGCGGTCATCCTCGGCACCGGGTCGTCCAGCGACGGCCGCGCGTCGAGCCTCCTGAACCCGCTGGTGGAAGGGCAGGTCCTGGCGGTCGAGCGGGCCTGGCGGGACGCGGGCCTCGACCCGGCGGAGCCCGGGGCGCTCGGCCTGGTCGAGGCGCACGGCACCGGCACCCCGCCCGGGGACGCGGCGGAACTGGCGACGCTGCGCCGGGTGTTCGGCGCGGACGGCCCGCCGATCGGCCTCGGCACGGTCAAGTCGATGATCGGGCACGCGATGCCCGCCGCCGGCATCGCCGGCCTGATCAAGGCGGCCTACGCGCTGCGCGACGGTGTGCTGCCGCCGACGCTGCACGTGGCCGACCCGCATCCGGCGTTGGAGAACACCAGGCTGCGGCCGGTGCGGGAGGCCGCCGAGTGGGAGCCCGGGGACGGTCCGCGGCGCGCCGTGGTCAACGCGTTCGGGTTCGGCGGGGCGAACGCGCACGTGATCCTGCAGGAGCCGCCGTCCGGTGGCGTCCGGCGGAGGCGGCGGCCCCGGCGGCTCCGCGCGCCGGAGAGGGGCGAGGCCGTCCTGCGGCTGGCCGCCCGCACCACCGGCGAACTGGCCGCGGCCCTGGACGTCCCCGATGAGGAACTCTTGGCGCGGGCGTCGGAGGACGTCCCCCCAGACCTGCCCTGCCGGATCGCCATGGTCGCCCCTACCCCGCACAGGCTTGAACTGGCGCGCGCCGTCGTGCAGCGCGGAACGGCCTGGCGGGGCCGCAGCGACGTGTGGTTCTCGCCCCGCCCGCTTCTCGCGGAGGGCGGCCGGCTGGCGTTCCTGTTCCCCGGCTTCGAGCCCGCTTTCGCCCCGCGCGTGGACGACGTCGCCGAGCATTTCGGCTGGCCGAAGCCGGAACCGGCCGGGTGTAGCGACCTGGCCAGCCATGCGGCGGACACGATCGGCGCCGGGCGGCTGCTGGCCTCGGCGCTCGCCGAACTCGGTGTCGAGCCGGACATCGCGGCAGGCCACGGCCTCGGTGAGTGGACGGCCATGATCGCCACCGGGCTGCTCGACGCCGGTGCGGCGGAACCCTTGATCCGCGCGCTCGACGGGGTGCCGGCGGACATGCCCGACATCGTGTGCGCGGTGCTCGGCTGCGGAGCCGCACAGGCCGGGGATGCCGCCGGGGGACGTTCCGGTGTTTTCGTGAGTCACGACAACTGCCCGCACCAGTCGGTGGTCTGCGGCCCGGCCCGGGAGGTCCGCGACATCCTGGGGCGGCTCGCGTCCGAGGGCGTCCTCGGGCAGGAACTGCCGTTCCGGTCGGGCCTCCACACCCCCTACGCCGAGGCGTTCGAGAAGCAGGTGCGGCACGCGTTCGAGGCCCTGCCGGTGCACGAGCCGCGCGTGCCGCTGTGGTCGGGGACGGCGCTCGCCCCCTATCCGCGTTCACCCTCCGACGTGCGCGACCTCGTCGTCCGGCATCTGCGCGGACCCGTCCGGTTCAGGGAGCTGATCGAGGAGCTGTACGGCACGGCCCACGTGCGGGTGTTCGTGCAGGTGGGACCCGGAAGCCTCCCCGGGTTCGTCGCCGACGGCCTGGGTGCCCGGGAGCATCTGGCGATGGCCGTGAACGTCCCGCAGCGGGACGGGATGGGCCAGCTGCGACGTGTCCTCGCCGCGCTGTGGGCCGAGGGCTATGGCGCCTCGCCGCCGCCCCCGCCGGCCACGGGCATGACCCTGGACCTCGGAACGCCGCTGGTCAGGCTGGACGGTACCGTGGCGCCCATCAGGCTCACCTCCGCGAACCCGCCGCTTCCGGCCGACGATCCCGTCATGGCCGAGCTGGAGGCGCTGCTCGACGACGCGGCGACGGGGGCGAAGGCCGTGGTGGAGGCGTTCGGCGGCAGGGCGGCGTCCGTGCCGTCCGGCGACCCGGTCCCCTCGGGCGCGGAGTCCAACGTTTCCCATGTTTTCTCGCTTGCCGCGATGCCGTACCTGCGCGACCACTGCGTGGTCCCGCAGCCGCCCGGCTGGCCCGACATGTCGGACAGGTTGCCGATCGTTCCGCTGGCGACGCTGCTGGAGGTCATGGCGGGCGCGGCGCGGGAACTGCTGCCCGGCTCGGTCGTCGTGGGGTTCGAGGACGTACGCGCCGTCCGCTGGGTCCTGGCCGCCCCGCCCACCATCGCCGACATCAGCGCCCGCCTCGTGGACGGCACGGCCCGGCCGCGCAAGGTGAAGGTCGTCATCGGTGGTCATGTGGACGGGACGGTTCTGCTCGCCGAGCATTACCCGCCGACGCCCCTGCCGGACCGCACGCCGCTGAGCACTGAAGGCCCGCCCATAGTCACCGCGGAACGGCTGTACGAGGAACGCTGGATGTTCCAAGGCCCGCTCTTCCGCGGCATCACCGCGATCACGGCTCTCGCAGAGGACGGTGTACGCGCCGTCCTCACCTCCCTGCCCGCACCAGGCGCGCTCTTGGACAGCGTCGGCCAGCTCTGCAGCCACTGGATCCAGGTGTACGGCGACACCAACCAGACCGTGTTCCCGGTCGGGATCGAGCGGGTCTCCCTGTACGGGCCATCGCCGGCGGAAGGCGAACGCCTGGAAACGACCGTCTGGAACCAGTCGCTGACCGACACGACCATGCGCTGCGCAGCCGAGATGGTCCGTGCGGACGGAACGGTATGGGGACGCGTCGACGGGTGGACGACACACCGCTTCTACACCGACGAAGCCCTCTGGCGGATGAAGTTCACCCCTGAGGTGTCCGGGACGGGGGAAGCGCAGCCGGGGGGCTGGTGCCTGGCCCGCAAACGCTGGGAGGGCACCGTGTCCCGCGATCTCCTCATGCGCCAGTACCTCTGCGCCGGCGAGCGCGCCGAGTACGAGGCCCTCCCGCAGTTCGCGCAAGGCCCATGGCTGCTGGGAAGGATCGCGGCCAAGGACGCCGTCCGGGCCCACCTATGGCGCAACGGCCACGGACCCCTGTTCCCCGCGGAACTCACCGTCCACGATGGGCCACGGGTCACGGGACCGTTCGACGAGCCCCTCACCATCTCCATCGCAACAGACGCCGAACTGGGCGTGGCCCTGGTGCGGCCTGGCACCGAACCAGCGGGCATCGGTCTCGCCCAAGACGACCCCGCCAAAAAGGAGGACGCCCGTATACGCGCAGCGAAGCAAGCAGTACTGCAGGCGATGAACACCGAAGCGGACCGTCCCGAGGTGAGCGTGACCGTCGCCGACGGCGAACGGCTCCTCGTCGCGACCGACGGCACGGTCACGACGGTGGAGACCTGCCACGTCGAAGGTCACGTCGTGGCCTGGACGGTCGAGTCCGGCGGAACCGGCATGGAGGAGGCCCGAGTATGAATGACGACCTGGCAGAGGTCGTCCGGATACTGACCGACGTCCTGGGGGAGGACTACCTCCTCGACGTGGAGATCGGGCCGGAGACCACGTTCACCGAAGCCCTCGCCCTGGAGAGCATCGAGTTCGCCGCCTTCGCCGGCAGGCTCCGCGCCCGCTACGGCGACCGAGCCGACCTCCCCGCCTTCGTCGCGGGCCTGGACCTCGACGAGCTCCTCGGCCTGACCGTCGGGGACGTCGCGGACCACCTCGCGGGAGCCGCCCGGTGAACGCCCGCCGCGTGAGGGTCCCGTCCCTTCTCGAGGACCCCGGAATCCGCCGGGTGAGAACCCCCGAACGCCGCTTCCTGTTCGCCGTCCCGCCGCTGGGCGCCGTCACCGCGAACAGCAACGTCACCGCGAACAGCAACGTCACCGCCAACAACGCCGTCGCGGCCGAGCTCACCCGGCGCGGGCACAAGGTCGCGTGGACGGGCCACCGGGCGTCCCTCGAACCCCGGATCCGCCCGGGCTCCCGGCTCTACAGCGCCGTCGAGGAGGACTTCGAACGGCGCCTGCACGGGCTCCACGGCGACTGGCTGAACCTCCGCGGGCTCGCCGCCCTCCGCTTCCTCTGGGAGGACCTCCTCGTCCCGCTCGGCCACGCGATGCTGCCGGGCGTCGAGAAGGCGATCGACCGTTTCCGGCCAGACGTCGTCATCGCCGACCAGCTCGCCCTCGCCGCCCCGGTCGCCGCGCGCCGCCGCGAGATCCCCTGGGCGACCTCGGCGACGACGTCCGCCGAGTTCACCCGGCCGCTCGCCGCCTTCCCGAGGGTCGAGGAGTGGGTCCGCGAGCGGATCGCCGACCTCCAGCTCGACCACGGCGTCGATGACCTGCTCGACCTTCGGTTCTCCGACCACCTCGTCCTGGTCTTCTCCGCGGCGGGCCTGATCGGCGACACCTCGTTCTTCCCCGGCCACTTCGCCTTCGTCGGCCCGGTCCCCGGCCGTCCCGCCCCGCGCGCCTTCCCGTGGGACGACCTGGACGGCCGGCCGGCCGTCCTCGTCACCCTCGCCGCGCCGGACGGCCCGGGACGCGACCGCTTCTTCCGGGTCGCGGCGGAGGCCGTCCGCGGCCTCGACGTCCAGGCGGTCGTCGAGACGGACCCGGGCGCGCTGCCCGATCCGCCGCCGAACGTCCTCGTCCGGGAGCAGGTCCCGCGCCACAAGCTGCTGGAGCGCGTCTCGGCCGTCGTCTGCGACGGTGCCCACGACACCGTCTGCGCGTCGCTCGCCCAGGGCGTTCCGCTGGTGGTGGCGCCGCTCCGGGACGACCAGCCGGTGATCGCCGGGCAGGTCGAGGCCGCGGGGGCGGGGGTCTCCGTCCGCCATGCCCGCACCCGCGCGGACGAGCTCCGCACGGCCCTCACGACGGTCCTCACCGAGGACGGCCCGCACCGCGCCGCCGCCGAACGCGTCGCGGCCGACATGGCCTCGGCCGGCGGCGCCGCCGAAGCCGCCGACCGCCTGGAAAAACTCACCTGATGGGTCGACGGCACTCGCGGACGGCGCTTCAGTTCTCGGTGATGTAGGCGTCCAGGAGGCCGGCGGGGACGCTGAGATGGGCCGTCGCCTCTCGGAGGCGGTCGGCCCAGTCGGAGTCGGTGCGAAGAGCGCCGACCGCCGTTTCGATCGCCTGGCCGGAGCCCCAGAGGGCGGTGGCGCGGGCTTCGAGGTCGCGTTGGTCGCGATCCCACCAGGCGTTGATGTGACCAAGCTGATCGGCGAGAGTGTCGCCGGGGATGACACGTCCGTAGAGGGCCGCCCATTCGGCACTTCGGGGGTGCCTGCCCGCACCAGGGTCCGTCTTGTGCGCCTGCTCAAGTTCCTCTAGGACGAGGCACCAGCGGTACGGCGTGGCGAAGAATTCGGTCTCGTCGGTTATGCAAGGGCGTCCGTGTAACGCGTCCACCAGGTGGTCGGCCAGTTTTGTCAGGGCGCCGCGGGTCGCGACGGCGGCGTCCACCGTGTGGGAGACGGTGCAGTCGCGAAGTCGCGCGGGCAGCCCGTCGACCACGGACGGGGACAGGGCGGGCGTGCCCCAGCCGGTCAGGTGGGCGGCGGCGGCGAGCTCGGCCCACAGCACGAGTTCGGGACGGGCCTCAAGGGCGCGCTGGGCGGTGCGCATGTCGCGGAGCGTGCAGGGGGAGTCGCGGCAGTCCGACCCGCACGTGCCGCTCCGCGGGCTCACCAGCACGCGGGCGGACGCGACCGGCGCCGCCTTCTCCAGGTGCGAGCCGTCCGGCATGCGGACCAGGTGCGGGAAGTCCATGCCGTCGGTGAACACGGCGCCCTCGCCGGGCGTGAGCGTGACGAGGAACTGCGACTGGTCGTCGGTGATGTTCATCGTGGCGCCGACCGCGTCCCGGTCGTCCTTCGCCGGCAGCCGGTGAACGATCTTGACGGCGGTGTTCTTGATGACGTCCGGGACCAGCTTCGACGGGATCTGCTCCGCCACGATCAGCCCCTCCCCGTACGCGCGGATCTCCGCCAGCAGGCTCGCGAACGTCTCCACGGCGTGGGACGCGGGGCCCGCCTCCTCGCTGCGGCGCAGCAGCCGGTGCGCCTCCTCGAACACGCTCAGGTGCCGCAGCCCGGGCGGGACCCCCTGGCGCTGCCGCATCCGCAGGTGCTCGACCAGGCGGACCAGGACGGTGCCCATCAGGAACGCCTTGTCGCGGTCGTCCCCGACGTCCTCGATCTCCAGGACGACGTTGCGGGCGAGCAGCGCGTCGAAGTCGATGGGGTGGCCGCCCTCGAAGAACCGCCCGGTCGTGCCGAGCCGGAGGCTGGACAGCCGGACGCGGATGAACCCGCGCACGTTGTCGGTGATCTCCTGGCCGTAGCCGATGTCGGTCACGACCTGCTCGGCGGTGGCCTGCAGGTCCGCGAGGGTCGGGTAGCGGGGGGAGGTCCCGGGGAGGGACGGCTCGCCGAGCGCCAGATCCCAGCCGAGCCGCTCGTAGCAGCGGGTCAGCGCCGCGGCGAGCACCTGCGGGAACGGCTCGTCGGCGTCGAAGGCGGCGAGGAACAGCGCGCGGACGAGGTCGGCGTGGGTCTGCAGCGGGAACGGCCGCCCGTCGGGGCCCTTCGCCGGTTCGAGGGGGTTGATCCCCGCGGCGATCGCGTCCGCGTCGCCGGGGCGGATCGCGACGACCTCGGCGTCCGGCAGCCGCGCCGCCATCAGCCGGTACTCCGCCTTGGCCGGCTCGACCACCAGCCACGGCAGCCCGGCGTGCGCGGCGGCGGTGAGCAGCGACCGGACGGTCTGCGACTTCCCGGAGCCGGTCGCGCCGCACACGAACGTGTGCCGGTTCAGGCTGGACAGCGGCAGGGACAGCGGCCCGACCTCGCGGCGGTTGCGGTCCAGGACGCGCCCCAGCGGGACGCTCCGGCCCGCCGGTTCGGACGCGGCGTCGAACTCGGGCGTCACGTCGAACTCGGGCCGCATCGCGAACCGGACCCCGGCGACCTCCCGGACGGGCGGCCGCGCCAGCGCCGCCACCAGCTGCGTGCTCGCCTCGAACGGGCCCGCGGCGCCGGGGACGAGCGCGTACGGCAGCCGGCTCAGGTCGGCCGACGCGCACACCAGCGCGGCGACCCGCGCCGCGGCCCGCGGCGTCGCCGCCCCGGCCAGCAGATGGACCCGCCACAGGCCGGAGGTGGCCGCCTGGCGCACCTCGCGGTGGCGCCGCTCCATCCGGACGGCGGTGACCGAGTACTCGGGCGACATCTCCGCCATCGACTGGGCGTGCTGCTGCCGGTCGGCCAGGTGGTCCGCCAGCCGTTCGGTCTCCGGCGCCGTCATCGGCTCGGCGACCAGCATCCAGGCGAACGGCTGCATCCACACCGACAGCAGGCCGTCCTCCAGGGAGGGCCGCGCGGGATCGTCCCGTGGCCCGTCCCCACCGGGGACGTCGTCCACCAGCAGCCCGTCGGCGACGGCGCCGATGCCGACCCAGTGCGCCATCGAATCCTCGGTGATCCCCTCCGGGAGCAGCACGCCGCGGCCGCCCGCCGGGAGGCTGAGCGTGGCGGCGTTCCCGTCGCGGTCGGCGAGCAGCCCGTCCCCGCCGACGAACACCTCCGTGGGACCGGACGCCCGCGAGCGCCGCCAGCCGACCAGCACCGGCTCCCCGCCCGCGTGGTACGCCGACACGAGCGCGGCCAGCCGCTGGTCGCGCCACTCGTCCCGCCCGTCCGCCGCGTCCCGCCGCGGAACCTCCAGCAGGCGGCAGACCGGCATGCCGCGCACCACGTCCCACACGGTCAGCCGTCCCAGCGGAACAGGTTCTGGAACAGCTCGCCCTGCTCGACGGCGTCGTCCAGGGCGTTGTGCGTGTGCGGGCGAGCGGACAGCAGCGCGGCGGGCATCTGGCGCTTCGTCGACTGCGCCACCATCGCTCCCGCTTTGGCGGCGTAGAGGGTCTTCATATCCAGGTGCCGTGAATGGCCGAAGGGGGAGCGCGACGTGAAGCGCATCCAGTACCAGTACAGCCACATCCAGTCGTAGGCCAGCGGATACGCCACCAGCACCGGCAGCGCGCCGTCCGCGGCCGTCTTCACCCACGCCGCCGCCGCGCGCATCGCCTCCGCCGGATCGCGCCCCTCCCGGACGAGCCGCTCGCGGTCCAGCCCGCTGACCTCCAGGGCCTGCGGGTCGAAGTCCGCGGCGACCGGCTTCAGCTCCGCGTAGAAGGTCTCCTCGGACGGGTCGGGCGCCGTGAACCGCGTCCCGTCGAACGTTCCGCATACGGCCAGGCCGAAACTGAGCATCGAGTACGGCCCGGGAATCGGCCCGTCCGCCTCGATATCTGCCGAGACGTACAGTTCGACCCGCGCCATCACACCCGCCCTCTCCAGCACAGGCACGAGCCGAGCGGGCCCGCACCCCGTCCTCCGTCGTCCGCCATGGGCAGTCAGGCTATTGAGCAAGCCCGCCATAGGGAAGGCCGTTTCGGGAGCGATGGCCTGACAAGTTCCGTGTCAATCTGCTTGGGTTGTTTGGGCATCGCCGCGCATACCCCGCAGGGCGTGACGATCGAATCGGCACCCGAGGAGAACGGGGGTTCAGCGTCGTGATGGGCCGACCGGTCGATCCTGCAGGACTGCTGTCGCGCCGCGAGCGCCTCTTCAGCCCCGACCCCCGCCTCGGCTGGGTGTTCCGGGACCGCTGGTGGTTCCTGCGGCCGTTCCCGGAGCCTCCGCCGCGGCAGCAGGTCCTGCCGGACTACCTGGCGCGCCGCGTCCGCGAGACCGAGCAGGCCGCCCAGCGCCGCCTCAGCCGGACCTTCCCGGTGAGCGCGGGCATCGGCTCCCTCCTCCTGCTGTTCGCCGCCTGTACCGCCGGCGGCTCGGGCGGCGCGACCGTCCCGGTCGGGTCACTCCTGCTCGGGGCCATCGTGGCGGCGCCGGGCACGGCGCTGACCTGGTGGGCCGTCCGGCAGCGGAACGCCGCCCGCCAGGCGTACGAGCTGGCCCGGCAGCAGATCGCGAACGGCTACCAGGACCAGGCGCGGCAATGGCAGGCACGCAAGCACGCCCACGACACCGCAGAGCGCGCGCGGCTCGACGCCCTACCCGAATGGGGAGCCGCCCCACGGCCAGGACGCCGCCTTGACGTGTTCGGCGGGAACCTGTGGGCGTGGGAGGCGCTGCTGACCACGTACGGGACGTCCACCCTCGCCGTCCAGCCGTTGCTGGTGCTCGACCTGTCCAGGGAGATCGTCAGCCGCGAACTGGTCGAGCTGGCCCAGGCGGCCTGGATGGGGGTGGACGCGCAACTGCTGCCCAGCCGCCAGGCATCGTCCACCCTGCTGACGGACATGCCCCCACAGGACCTTGTGGACGCGATCGTCGAATCCATGCACGGCGGCACACCGGACGCCGCACGCGCGGACCGCAGCATGGACGACCGCATCCTCACCAAGGTGTGCGGAGCCCTCGGCGACAACATCACCCTAGGCCGGATCGCCGCGGCCCTCCGCGCCCTCATGGGCGAACCAGACGACGGTGACCTGCTGACCCGCGACGAGCGGCGGCACATCACCGGCAACCTGTTCACCGTGGAGTACCGCCGCCAGGCCCACGCCAACCTGTCGCGGATCGAGTCCTACGTGCACCCGCTGGAGAACCTCGGCACCGAGCCCTCGAAGGAGGGCGTCGGCTACCTGACGTGCATCGCGCTCGACAGCCAGGTCCGCAACGTCCGCTCCGAACTGCTCACCGACCTGATCGTCCAGTGGGTCACGCACCGCATCACCGCGTCGCAGGACTCCACGCCCGCGCTGGTCATCGCCGGTGCCGACGAGCTGGCCCGCCGCCACCTGGAACGGCTGTCGGACGCGTGCGAGCGGCGCGGCGTCCCGCTGACCCTGCTGTTCCGGCGGCTGCGGGACACCTCCGCGGAGATGATCGGCGGCGGCGCCGTCGCGTTCATGCGGCTCGGCAACCACGAGGACGCCGCGCGGGCCGCCGACTTCATCGGCCGGGACCACCGCTTCGTCCTGTCGCAGATCACGAAGAACATCGGCGGGAACGAGTCCCACACGTCCACCGACACGCGGGGCGAGGGCGACTCCGACACCTACAGCACCAGCCACACGACGGGCACGTCCCGCAACTGGGGGACGAGCCGCTCGTCCGGCGTCAGCTACTCGGGCGGCGAGATGTTCGGGCTGTTCCCCGACCGCTCCACCTCCTACCAGCGGGGCAGCAACCGGGGCGGCGGCAGCAGCACCAGCGACACCCGGGGGACCGCCACGTCGACGTCCCGGAACTGGTCGGCCGCCTACGCCTTCGCCGAGGGCACCAACTGGAGCGACGCCGACACCACGCAGCGCGTGTACGAGTACGCCGTCGAACCCGTCACCCTCCAGCACCTTCCGGACCACGCGCTGCTGCTGGTCGTGTCGGCCCCCGGTGGCGGCCGCACCATCACACCCGTCGAATGCGACCCGGCCATCATCACCCTGGACCGCGTGACCACCGGCCCCCTCC
>NZ_SMLC01000018.1 GCF_004349245.1 Actinomadura sp. 6K520
CCCCGCTCCCCGGTGCAAGCGCCCCGCTCGCATGCCGCCCCCGCCGCCCGGCGCCGTGCACACGTCAGGGCCGGGACTCTGGGACGTTGCCCACCCTACGCCTTCGTGCGCGATCCCTACCGGGCAAAAGGGCGCGGGCCTATGCCGTGTCATGCGTCAGTGGTCTGGTTATCGTCCTCTTCCGTGCCGTTCGGGAGGCTGTGGGAGGCTGGGGGCGAGGGCACGGCCAACCTGGTCGCCTCGAGCGCAGGTGAGGCGGTGAGCGGCGATACCAGCGGCGGGCGAGGCGCGGGCGGCCCGGTTATGGGAGCTGGTCAGCGGCTGCGCGGACGGTGAGGTGGTATCGGCCGCGCACGTGTGCCAGGCGGCCGTGGTGGCAGTGGAGGTGGACGGGGCGGCGCTGTCGCTTGCCTCTCGGCCGGACCGGCGGCAGCGGCCGCACGCCACCGACGCGGTGGCCGCGCTCCTGGAAGAACAGCAGTTCGCCCTGGGGGAAGGGCCGTGCATCGAGGCCGGCGTCTCCGGGGGCCAGGTACTGGTCGTCGACGTGTCCTCGCCCGCCAGCGCCGCACGGTGGCCCATGTTCGCTCCGGTGGCCACGGCGGCCGGGGCTCGGGCGTTGTTCGCCTTCCCGCTGCAGGTAGGGGCCATCCGGTTGGGCACCCTCACCATGTACCGGGTCAGGCCCGGGCGGCTGACCGGCGAGCAGGTCGCCGATGCGGTGACGCTGTGCCGTACGGCGGTGGCGGTGATGCTGACCAACGGCCAGACCCCGCCGGACAGAATGGCCTCGGATCAGCCGGCGTGGCCGCTGGGCGGGCCGGGCGAGGGCCGGATCGAGGTCTACCAGGCGACCGGGATGGTCGCGGTCCAACTCGGAGTCGGCCTTCCGGACGCGTTCGCCGCGTTGCGCGCCCGCGCCTTCACCGAGGGTGTCCCGCTGGCCCGGCTGGCCCGCCGGGTGGTGGACCGGCGGCTGCGGTTCCACCCCGACGACTTCCCCGACGGATGACGACACGATGGATCGACACGATGGCTATCGCGATCAACGAGAGACAGCGTCACGCGACAGGACACCCCGGCTACGGCTACTGGGCCAAGGAAATGGACTGAGCAGGCATGCCTGAGCAACAACGACTCGCTGAGGTGTTCGTCGAGCTGGCCGACACCCTGGTGATGGACTTCGATCTCATCGAGTTCCTGCACCGGCTGGCCGAACGCTGCGTGGAGCTGCTGGAGGTGGAGGCGGCCGGCATCCTGCTCACCGACCAGGCCGACGAGCTGCAGGTCATCGCCGCCTCCTCCGAACAGACCCGGCTGCTGGAGTTGTTCCAGCTCCAGTCCAGGCAGGGTCCTTGCCTGGACTGCTTCGCCACCGGCCGGCCCGTCAGGGTCGCCGACCTGGCCGCCGAAGCCTCCCGGTGGCCGCTGTTCGCCGCCGCGGCCCTCGACGCCGGTTACGGTGGGGTGCTGGCGTTGCCGATGCGGATGCGAGAGCGGATCATCGGCGCGGTGAACCTGTTCACCGTCCCCTCCACCGCCCTGGCCGTCGACGAGGCGACCACGATCCAGGCGCTCGGCCAGGCGATGGCCGACGTGGCCACCATCGGCATCCTGGGCGAACGCGCGTCCCGCGAACATCAACTGCTGTCCCAGCAACTGCAGATCGCCCTCAACAGCCGGGTGATCATCGAGCAGGCCAAGGGCATGCTCGCCGAACGCCACCAGACCTCACTCGATCAGGCCTTCGCCGCTCTGCGTACGCAGGCCCGCGGCACCAACCGCAAACTCGCCGACCTCGCCCAGGCCGTCATCGACGACGACACTGCCGTGGTGGGCTCCCTGCACCTGCGCCTCGATCCCCACCGCCGCGCCGACCGCGGCTGACCATGGACGATGACGGGAAAGGCAGCGACGAGCGCGCGGACGGGAGTCGGCGGACCGGTCCCGGTAGTCAGCGGTCGGTCGCCGCGCAGGGCCCGGTCGGCCGTCGGGGGCACAGTGCCGCCAACGCGTCCGCCGGCTCCGGATGCAGGGTGAGGACGTCGTCGATGCCGGTGAGGCGAAGGACGCGGTCGACCCGCCCTGTGGCTCCGGCCAGGGTCACGGCCAGCCGCTGATTCCGGGCGTGTTTGAATGCCTTGACCAGGGCTGCGATGCCGCTGGCGTCGCAGAACCGGAGGCGCGTGAGGTCGAGGACCACACCACTGCTCGGCGCGGCGCCGGCGTAGCCGGTGGACGCACTGGTGAGCATGGTCATGAGCCGGGTGGTCAGCCAGCCGCTGTTGGAGGCGTCGATCTCCCCGGTGAGCGCCAGCAGCATCGCCGTCGACCCGGCACCGCACGCGACGTCCGTCCGCCGGAGACTGACCTGCGCCCCGGCTTGGCCGCGGTCGCCGGTCGTGGTGTCCAGCCGCGCCCGCAGTGCCTGCTGGACGGGGGACAACGACGATGACTCGAATGCCGTCATGACAGCCTTCCCTGGAGCGTGTGCACCTACACCGCCAGGGTCTGGAGCGGCCCGACAGACGACTGCCGCCGTTATATGCAGAATAGGCCGTTCACGACCTGCGGTCTAACCCCGCGACCCGGTCAATGTGGGGCGCGGTCTTGGCGGGTCGGACCGGCAGCGCCGGGCGGCCGCCGCGGTGCGGCGGAGTGGCCCTGGTCCGCTTCGTCGATGGCGTCTTGGCGGCTGCGGGCCGACCATCGCTTCGGGGGCGACATGCCCCCGAAGACCAGCGGAAGCAGCAACAGTGCCGCACCGGCGGCCATCAAGATGGCGCCCACCGCGTGCAGGTCGATACCGCGTATGGATCCGGTGACGGCGAAAGTGAGGATCGCGCCGATCGTCAGCAGCGCGACGCCGCCGGCTATCGGCATCACACGCCGCCCTTCGGTGAACCGCGGTGAATGATCGATGAGTCGATGTCCATGACCGAACTCCCCGACGAGCATGAATTCGGTGACTGCCGGGATCGGTCTTCCGAACCGGTCGAAGCAGCGGCCCCAATGCACCGTGGAAAGTGCGGCCACCGGGCCGTCACGCCCGTTCACTCTTCAGCCAACCCTGCCCCCGCAACGGGGGAAACAGCAGTTTTCCGAACGTCTCTTCTCCCTGGGAGATGACGAGTTGCACGCGAGCGGCCGGAGCTGGGACTGCCGATGCGGAACCGGGAGTCGGGGGGAGGTGGCCACAGATTCACGTGGCGAACGGTGAGCATTCGAGTGGCGAAAGGGCTCGGCCCCGTGCGCCGCATCCGGATACGAGCGAACTCTCCGCCGAACAGAAGCGTCTATTCGGACGCGAGCCGTCCGATGCCCCGCCGACGAGGGAGAACCACGACTATGATCATGCGCCTGATGCCGGGCACGGCCGTGTCGGGCCCCGGCGCCGCGGCCGGGGAGGGAGCCGAGTGAGCGGTGGTGTCGCGTCGGTACGGGCGGGCGACCCGGAGCGGCTCGGGCGGTACCGGATCGTGGGACGGCTCGGCGGCGGCGGGATGGGCACGGTGTTCCTCGCCCTGTCGCCGGGCGGGCGAGCGGTCGCGGTGAAGGTGGTGCGGGCCGAGCTGGCGGAGGACGCCGGGTTCCGGCGCCGGTTCGTCCGGGAGGTCGAGGCGGCCCGCCAGGTGAGCGGCTTCTTCACCGCCGCCGTGGTCGACGCCGACCCCGAGGGGACGCCGCCGTGGCTGGCCACCGAGTACGTGCCCGGGGTCTCCCTGGAGGCGGCGGTGGCCGCGTACGGTGCCTGGCCGGAGGGAACGGTGCTCGCGCTGGGCGCCGCACTGGCGGAGGCGCTGGAGAGCGTGCACGCCGCGGGCGTGGTGCACCGCGACCTCAAGCCGTCGAACGTGCTGCTGGCGGCGGACGGCCCGCGCGTGATCGACTTCGGGATCGCGCGGGCGGCCGAGGCCACCGAGCTCACCGAGACCGGGATGGTCGTCGGCACGCCCGGCTTCATCGCCCCCGAGCAGCTCGTGGCCGACGAGGTCACCGCCGCCGGCGACGTCTTCGCCCTCGGTGCCGTGCTGGTGTTCGCGGCGACCGGCACCGGCCCGTTCGGGGCAGGGCACGCCCACGCCCTGAACTACCGGGTCGTCCACGAGGAACCGGAGCTGACCGGTGTGCCGCCCGCGCTGGCGGACGTCGCCGCCCGCTGCCTGGCGAGGGACCCCGCCCGGCGTCCCAGCGTCCCCGGACTGGTCGGGGAACTGAGCCGCCTGGCGGGGACCGGGCAGGCCGCGGGCTTCTTCACGGAGGCGGGCTGGCTGCCCGCCCCGGTGGCCGCGGAGGTCCTCCGCGTCCGGTCCGCGCCGCTCCTGCCCCCGCCCGGCGCCCCGGTCCCGCCCGGTGTCCTCGGCCCGCCCGGCGCGCCCGTTCCGGGGGGACCGGCGCGGGCGCCCGGCCCCGCGCGGCGCCGGATCCTGGCCGCGGTGGCCGCCGCGGCGGCGGTCGTCCTCGCCATCGGGGCGGTCGTCCTCGCCGTCCGGCTGTCCGGTGCCGACGGGAAGGCCGAGGCGGCCGGGCCGCCGCAGCGCGAGGAGCTGTGGACCTTCCCCCTGGCGGAGGGCATGCGACTGACGCAGGTGATCGGCGGCACGGCGTACATCGATGACCTGAAGGGCGGCCTGCACGCCCTGAACACCGAGAACGGCCGGCCGCGCTGGAAGCACGCGCATCCCCTCGACGAGGACGTCCCGACGGGTCCGCAGTTCCTGGGGGCCACCGAATCGGTGGCGTACTACGCCGCCGGTGAGTACACCTACGCCCGGGACGCCGGCAGCGGCGAGGAACTGTGGAAGTGGAAGGACCACGGCATCCATCCGTCGGTCGCGATGGTCGGCGAGCGGATCTACACGTCGGACGTCCGGCTGATCGCACGCGACTCCCGTACCGGGCGGGAGATCTGGCGGAACACCTACGAAGGCTTCTCGAAGGAGGGGCCGACCGTCTCCGGGGGAGTCGCCTTCGTGGTGATCAATGACGGCACCCTGCGCGCGGTGGACGCGGAGACCGGCGCGGACCTCTGGCGCCTCCAGGTCGGGGACCAGCTCGAAACATCGCCCGTCGCCGCGAACGGGGTCGTCTATTACGGCGTCCGGGACGGCTCCCTGCACGCGGTGAACGCCGCGACGGGCCGGTACGCGTGGAAGCAGAGCTTCGAGGGCGCCTCCTGGGACCCCGCCATCGCCGGCGGAGCCGGCGCCCCGATCATCGCGGACGGAGTCGCCTACTTCGAGAACGACGGCTACGTGTGCGCCTTCGCCGCCGACACCGGCAAGCCGCTGTGGCGGCACAAGACGGGAGTGGCCGAGGCCCGTCTTCTGTCGGTCGAGAAGGGGACGGTGCTCTTCAGCGACGGTGACGACGAGGGGGCCGGGAACCTTTACGCCCTGGATGTCCGCGACGGCACCCGCCTGTGGAAGGAGCATCTGGGCGGGAGTCCGAGCATTGTCGACGGTCGAGCGGTCGAGAACGGGACGGTGCTCTTCAGCGACGGTGACGACGAGGGGGCCGGGAACCTTTACGCCTTGGACGTCCGCGACGGCACCCGCCTGTGGAAGGAGCACCTGGGCGGAAGCCCGAGGGTCATCGACGGACGACTCTACGTCGTGGAGGACGACCTTCTGCGCGTGCTCTCGGACGCCGGCTGATGGGGAGGGAAGGCGGAGTGGAGGCGTACGCGCCGCTGGAGGCGGGCGACCCGGAGCGGCTCGGGCCGTACCGGACCGTCGGGCGGCTCGGCGGCGGCGGGATGGGTCAGGTGTTCCTGGCGTCGTCGCCGGGCGGCCGCGCGGTCGCGGTGAAGGTGGTGCGGGCCGAGCTGGCGGAAGACGCCGGGTTCCGGCGCCGCTTCGTCCGGGAGGTCGAGGCGGCCCGCCGCGTGAGCGGTCCCTTCACCGCCGCCGTGGTGGACGCCGACCCGGACGGGACGCCGCCGTGGCTGGCCACCGAGTACGTGCCGGGCCTGTCGCTGAAGGGCGCGATCGACGCGCACGGCCCCCTGCCGGACGGGACGGTCCGGTCCTTGGGCACCGCACTCGCGGAGGCGCTGGAGAGCGTGCACGCCGCGGGTGTGGTGCACCGCGACCTCAAACCGTCGAACGTGCTGCTGGCCGCGGACGGCCCGCGCCTGATCGACTTCGGGATCGCGCTGGCGTCGGAGGGCACCCGGCTGACGGTGACCGGGGCGATGGTCGGCACGCCCGGCTTCATGTCCCCCGAGCAGTTGCGGGGCGGCGCGGTCGGCCCGGCGAGCGACGTGTTCGCCCTCGGCGCCGTCCTGGCGTACGCGGCGACCGGGGCCGGACCGTTCGGTGGCGGCTCGGTGCACGCCCTGAACTACCGGGTCGTGCACGGGGACCCCGACCTCACCGGCGTGCCGCCCGGGCTGGCGGACGTCGTGGCCCGCTGCCTGGACAAGGACCCCGGCCGGCGTCCCACCGTCCCCGGCCTGGTCGGGGAACTGGGCCGCGCGTCGCGGGCGTGGCCGCCCGGCGGAGCGGGCTGGCTGCCCGAACCGCTGACGGCCGAGATCACCCGCGTCGTCCCCGCGCCCCCCGCTCCCGCCGCCGCTCCCGCCGCCGCTCCCACGGCCGTCGCGACCGCGCCGTATCCGGACCCTCCCACCGGACTCCCTCCCCGGCGCGGCGGGCAGTGGCTCACGCGAGGCCGTGCCCTGGCGGGTCTCGCCGCCGTCACCGTCCTCGTCACCGTCGCCACCACGCTCGTCCTCACCGGCGGCGAACCGGACGCCGACCGGGGAGGCGGGACGGACCGCTCCCCGGAGCCCAGCCCGCCGGTCCTGAAGCAGCTGTGGTCCTACGGAGCGCAGCCGAACTGGACGCCGGTGGTCGAGGGCGGGACGGTGTATTTCGGGGAGGGCGACGGAGCCGTCCACGCCGTGGACGCCCGAACCGGCGACCGCCGGTGGAAACGCCGCCAGGCGTGGAGCAGCGGGAGCTCCCTGCTCCTTTCCGGGAACAGAATCTACGCCAACGGATACAACGACTCGTCGTTCGACGGCGGACGCGTCTTCGCGCTGGACGCCGGTTCCGGCCGCGAGTTGTGGCAGTACCCGACTCGGGCGATGTTGCTCGGCGAGGTGCTCTCCGGCCGGAAGTTCTACTTCTTTCGCCGAACGTCCGAGGAGCGGCGGTCGTCGGTGGACGCGCTGGACACCGCCACCGGCAACAGGGTGTGGAGCCACAGAACCGGGATCGTGTGGGAGCTGACCGCCCACGGCGACGTCGTCTATTACGTCGCGAGCAGCGACGAGGAGCCGAGCCCGCAGCTGCACGCACTGAACGCGCGCACGGGCGATCGGTTGTGGAAGGTTCCTTTCGCCGAGGAGGTCCACGACAGGCCGGAATCGCTCACCGTCATCGGCGGCGTCCTCTACGCGGTGGGCGACAGCGGCATCGTCTCGGCCCACGATCCGGGCGACGGCAGGCGCCTGTGGAGCGCTCCGACGGGCCTCCGCGACCTCGGTGATTCAGAGCTCCCCGTGGTAGCCGATGGGCTCCTCTATGTCAGCGGCAAGGACGTTCAGGAGGACCACGGCCAGGTGTTCGCCATCGACGCGAAGACCGGCGCGGTGAAGTGGCGCCGTGACCTTCCCGCGGTGAACTCGTCCCCGACCGTCTCGTCCGGGACGGTCTACGTCAGCACGAAGTCCGGCGAACTGCACCTGCTGAACGCCGGCGACGGCGCCCCTATGGGAAAGGTGCGGTTGGCGGACGACCGGGAGCCCAATGCGGTGGTGTCCGGCGGGATCGTCTACTTCGGCGCCGGCGACGGCCACCTGCGCGCAGCCACCATCACCCGCTGATCCCGGCCGAGATCACCCGCCTGGTGATTCGGCGGAACCCCGGCCGGTCGGCGTCTTCCTGGGCGACCTCAACTGGAGGGGAGTCGCAGTAAACCTTCGGCGACCTCGACAAGGTCCGTACCGCTCACGTCCGGCGCTGTGAAGACGTCCCCGTAGCGACCCTCCAATCGCGCGCACCAACCGGCGAGACAGCCGGCGCGTTTGGCTCCGTGGCAGTCCCAGGCGTGCACCGCGACCAGCGCCATGTCGTCCGGCGATGTGCCGAGTTCGCCGGCGGCGACGCGGTAGATCGAGGGCGCGGGTTTCCAGATACCGGCCTTCTCCGCCGTGATCACGCTGTCCACATGGCGCGCCAGGCCCGCTCGTTCCAGGAACAGCGCCGTGTTCTCCGCGCCGCCGACCGTCAGGCAGCCGACCCGCAGCCCCGCTTCGGACAGCCGTCGCAACGCCGGTTCGGCGTCGGGATGCGGGGGCAGGTGGCCGAACCCGTCAAGTACGTGGTCGATGTCGCTTTCGGTGGCGGTGTGGTGGGTGTCGGTGCGCAACGCTTGCCTTGCCACCAACTCGAACGACTCGAAGTCCCCGGCGAGGGCCAGAGCCATCGAGTCGCGCTGAAGGCGCATGAACCACGGCTGCAACAGCTGCGGGGATTGGCCGATCTCCTCCAGTCGCGCGTGGAGCGGATCCAGATCCAGCAGGGTCTCGAGTACATCGAAAGCAACAGCGTGCGGGCGAGTGACCATGAAGGGTTAGGCCCCTCACTCGGCTCCTGAAGAAGGCCGGGGAGGAATGCCCTGGTCGTAGCGGAAGACCTGGTGCGGATCGTATTCGGCTTTGATCTGGGTCAACCGACTGTAGTTGTTGCCGTAGTAGGCGGTATGCCAGTCGGTGAGATCCGGGTCCGGGAAGTTCACGTAGGCCGCGGAGGTGTTCAACTCTTTACTGAGGCGGCCATGGATGGTCCTTGTCTGGGCCAGCAGGTGTTTTACGGCCTCGGGTTTGGTTTCCGGATGCCATGAGGTGCCGACGTCGATGACGAAGGTGGCGCCGCGGTGTGGGAACGCCGTGTCGGCCGGGCGGGGCTCACCGGCCTTGCCGCCCATCGCGAAGAGGGTGACGTAGCCGCTGTTGCCCGCGCGGTGCGGCTCCCACCGGAGAGTCCACTCCACGATCTCCTTCACCGTTTCGGCCGGCAGCCACTTGGCGGGCACGAGCGATTTGGAGGCCACGGTCTCGTGCTCGGAGACCATGGACAGCTTCTCCTGTGCCGCCCAGAACCCGAGCTGCTCGATGCTCTGCTCGGCAGGGCCCATTTTGAGAAGGGCACCCAGCTTGGTGCGCGTGGCGGAATCGTCGCCGAGGTACTGGCCGAGGACGGCGACGTTGACGTTGTCGCGGCCGGTGCCCGGATTCTCGAACTCGATCCGGATGTCCAGGTTGTTGTCGTGATCGCGAGCCAGGAGTCCCTCCTGGACGATCTTCATGACCTCCACCCCGTCCCTCGGATGGAAGGTGAGGCGGAAGAACGTGGCCGTCGTCTGGGACACGTCGACGGCGTTGTAAACGAACGAGGTGTTGATACCGAAGTTGCTGCCTGCCCCGCCACGGCAGGCCCAGAACAGGTCGGGCCTATCGGTGCCGTTTGCGCGAACGATCCTGCCATCGGCCAGCACGACTTCGGTTTCGACCAGGTTGTCACACGTCAAGCCCCATTTGCGGTCATTGAAGCCCAGGCCGCCGCCGAGTGTCAGGCCCGCTATGCCGACCCCGACGCAGCGTCCGCCGGGGACGTACAGGTTCGTCTTCCCGGCACCGGCCTTGGCGACATCGCCGTTGGTGGCGCCGCCGGCGATCCTGAGCCGCTTACCGGGCAGCGCGGTCACCTCGCTCATCGGGCGCACGCTGATGAGCAGGCCCGTCGTCGTCGAGTAGCCGGCGTAATTGTGTCCACCTGCGCGTGCGGCCAGCGGCATGTGATTATCTTGCGCCCACAGGAGGGCCGCCTTCACGTCCTTCGCGGTGGCGCAGGACACGATGCCCATCGGCTTCCTGTCCTCGTACCGCAGATTCCACGGCTGCGCCAGGGACGGGAACTTCGGTTCCTTGGGCAGGTACAACCTGCTACCCGGCCCGAGCATCTTCTCCAGTTCCTGCCAATTCGGGTTTCCCGGCGGCTGCGGAGACGGCGTGGAGGGTATGCGCGACGCCGCCCCTGCGTCGTCGCGCCCTGTCAGTGCCGCGACCATCCCGGCGGCGGACATGTAAGCGCCTGCCCGCAGTACTCCACGTCGATCAAGCATATTTCCCCCTACTGGCGCGGCGGGCGTCGCCCGAGCCTCCTTGCCTTCCGCAGAGAACTCAATCACGCCCCCAAGTAAAGCGCGGCACCATGGGCGTCCAAAAGGCGGTACCGGCGGCGCTCCCGCCGATTTCTACTTAATGCCTGGCCTGTAAGTTCTGTCCGATACATGGTGTTCGCGGTGCGTGGCGGTCGCGACTCATCTGATCCCCGGAACGGCAGAGCATTCGGCGAGTGGTCGACGCGCGGCCCGGCATGGTTGCCGACCAATGGGGTGAACCAAGCGAGAATTTTGCTGAAGTCGCGACGTAGGCGCCAATTGCTCAGGGGAGGAAGGTCGACGACCACACGCGGGCAGATGCCGATCGGATGAGCGGAGAGCGAACGGATTCCGATATGGCGGAGAGGGTTTGTCGATGGAGCAGGACGGCAATGCCGACGGGCAGGGTTCGGCGGAAGTCGCCCAATTCGTGGTCGGCGGGGAGCAGGGTGCGCAACGGCGGCACGGCGCGCATGAGGCGCGGACGGCGATTCTGCCGGACTCGACCGATGAGCCGAACGATTTCTGGCCAGATCCCAGGCGGGCGAGGCCGTTGGAACTGCATGTGTGCATGGGGCTGAACTCCTGCTGCGGCCACGGCCGGGACGGAACCGGGGAGATGGCCGGCATGGGGGAATGCGCCACCGTCTCCCACGTCTGCCACGGCGCCAACGAATGCCGGGGACAGGGCGGCTGCGGTTACAGCGGGGGCGACGCCGAACAGGCCATGCCGGGGGCGCAGGAGTGCCGTTCGTCCGGCAGCTGTGCCAGCCCCATCAACGAGAGCCGGGTCCACGCCGCCGGGCCCTTCCGGGGAACGAGTGTGTGGAAGCGGGCCCGTAAGGTCTTCGAGCAGCGCATGTTCGAGGCCGGCGTCCCGTTCGGTCCCGCTCCGGGAGAGGGAGCCCCCGACGACCTGGTGCCCCCTTACGAGGGCAAGCGGCGCTACGAACCGTGCAGAGCGTTCGACCATGGGCAGTGAGGCCACGCCGTCCGGTGGACGACCGGGGCCGGATTCCGAACGGGGCGCCGGCCATGACCTGGGGTTCGGCCTGGGGCTCCGCGCGCAGCACATGGCACAGGTCCTGGCCGAGCGGCCGCCGGTCGACTGGTTCGAGATCATCTCGGAGAACTTCATGGACTCCGGCGGCCGCGCCCGGCACGACCTTCGCCGGATCGCCGAGCGGTACCCCGTGGTGATGCACGGCGTCTCCATGTCGATCGGCGCGGCCCAGCCGCTCGACATGGACTATCTGCGGCGGCTGAAGCGGCTGGCCACGGAGACCGGCGCCCGCTGGGTCTCCGACCACGTCTGCTGGACGGGCGTGGCCGGCGTGAACACCCACGAGCTGCTGCCGCTGCCGTTCACCGAGGAGGCCCTGCGGCACACGGCGGGCAGGGTGAGGGTCGTCCAGGACGTGCTGGAGCGCCCGCTGGTGCTGGAGAACCCCAGCACGTACGCGACCTTCCGGCAGTCCACGATGGCCGAATGGGAGTTCATCGCACGGCTGTGCGAGGAGACGGGATGCCGCCTGCTGCTGGACGTCAACAACGTCTACGTCTCGGCGGTCAACCACGGCTTCGACCCGGACGAGTATCTGCTGGGCGTCCCGCACGACCGCGTTGCGGAGCTGCACCTGGCCGGACACGCCGACCACCGCACCCACCTGATCGACACCCACGACCGTCCCGTAGCCGAGCCGGTGTGGCGGCTGTACCGGGCGGCCCGCGCGCTCATCGGTCCCGTGCCCACCCTGCTGGAGTGGGACGACCGCATCCCGCCGCTGCCGGAGCTGCTGGCCGAACTGGACAAGGCGCGGCTCACCGCCACGGACCGGCCGCCGGCCTCGCACCGCGTCACCTGTCATGGCTGAGGGCGGTGACACCGGGGGACGGCCGGATGCCGGCGGCCCGCCGCCCGGGCTGACGGCGCTCCAGACGTGGATGCAGCACGCCATCGTGTCCCCGCGGCGCCCCGGCACACCGGCGGCGGACGTGCTGGCCGGAACTTCCGAGCTCAGCGCCGAAGACAGGCTCGGCATCTACCGCCACGGCTACCGGCGGCGGCTGCTGGAGGCCATGCGTGCCCTGTACCCCGTGCTCAGCTCCCTGCTCGGTTCCGAAGTGTTCGAGGAGTTGGCGCTGGGGCATCTGGAGGACCGTCCGTCCCGCTCACCCAACCTGGCCCACCTCGGCGACGGGTTCGCCGACCACCTGTGGAGACGGCGGCCTGATCCAGCGGCACGGCCGGAACCGTGGGTGCGGATCATCATCGACCTCGCCCGCTACGAGAGGACCTTCGCCGAGGTCTACGACGGCCCGGGAACCGAGGAGAGCGGGGGCGGAGGACCTCGGGAACCGGACCGGCCGGAGGCCCCGGCACACCCGGGCGGCACCGCGCCGCGGTTCGTCGCCTGCCTGCGGACGCTGGCGGTGTCGGCGCCGGTCCACCGGTACCACTCCGCCGCCCGCCGCGGCGAGCCACCGCCGTCCCTGACGCCCCGCCCGTGTCACCTCGTCCTGTCCCGCCGCCACTACCGCGTCACCTGCACCGAACTGCCCGCGGCGGAACACCGCCTGCTGACCTCCGCGCTCACCGCCGCCTCGCCATGGCCGGCGGTGGCCCGCGCGGCCGGCCTCGATCCGGCCGGTGCCCGGTGCCTGCTCGACCGGTGGTCCGCACGAGGCTGGCTCGCGCGGACCGTCACCGACACCGAGCCGGCTCCCGTCCCGCCGGTCGGCACGCTTCCCTCCGCACACCCGCGCAGATGAAATCAGGAAGGGCCCGCACCAGTGAGCGTTGACGTTCGAGACCGGACCGGCGTCGAGCCGGCACAGGTTCTGACCGACCATCCCATCGACACCACCACCGACATCGGCAAGCGCGAGGACCTGAAGAACCACCTGCTCCAGGCCGCGGCGCTGGAGATGCAGACCATCCCGATGTACCTGTACTCGATGTACTCCATCCAGGGACGCGGCCGCTCCCGCTGGGACCCCGGGATGGGGGCCGCTCGCCTGATCCGCAGCATCGTCGTGGAGGAGATGCTGCACCTGTGCCTGGTCCGCAACATCCTGGTGGCCCTCGGCCATGGCGACGACATCAGGTTGTGCAGCCGCACGTTCGTGCCGTCCTACCCCCAGTTGATGCTGCATCGCCATCCACCGCTCACACTGCAGCTGCAGCCGTGCACCAGGCAGGTCGTCGCCGACATCTTCATGGAGTTCGAGCGCCCCAAGGCCCGGCCGGAGGAGAGCAAGCCCGGCCCCGGCGAATACGCCACGATCGGGCAGTTCTACAAGGCCGTCATCAAGGGCCTGGAAGATCTGGCCGACGAGCACGGCCCCGAGCTGTGGCGCGACAACCGGCCCGACAGGCAGTACGTGTCGGGGTACTGGAACAAGGACGGCGGCGGCGAACCGGTCAAGGTGACCAACCTGTCCACCGCCAAGCAGGCGATGAAGCTCATCGTCGACCAGGGCGAGGGCATCAACCCCGAACGCCCGACGGTGCCGATCGACCCGCTCGAACCGCGACCGGGTGACGACGAGCTGCCGCACTACACCAAGTTCTCCCGCATCGCCGAGGGCATCGAGCCGATCGGGCCGGTCTGGGACGTGCCCGTCAACCCCAAGAGCGAGCAGTACGTCTCCGACCCCGCGGCGACGAGCATCAACACCCTGTTCAACGCCGCCTACTGCTACACCCTGCACCTGCTCGACACGATCTACGGGGTATCCCGGGCCGACGTGGTGCCCGGCGCAAGCAGCCACCGCTACCGCCTGGAGCGAACCTTCATCTCGGCCATGCAGGGCGTACTCGCCAACCTCGCCGAGACCATGGTCGCCCACAAGATCCACAAGGGGCCGCTGGCCGGCCGGCGCATCGGGCCGACCTTCGAATACGTGGAACTCCCCGCGGACGGCAAGAAGGACCACCTCCGCCACCTGTGCAACGAAGCCATGGCCGACTTCCCCCAACTCGGGGGTGACAACGGCGTGCGCTGGCTGCTGGACAAGATGCCCGACGTCTGAGCCATCGCACCGCTACCGCAGAAGGCGGCGAGCGGAGGAACGACCCGTACCGGCAACAGAGAGGAAGCACATGACCACGGCCAAGGACCCCGCGCTCCGCGAGGATGTCGAGACTCTCCGCGAGGAGGCGGGAGACCGGTTGCGGGAACAGATCGTCCAGGGCGTCCTTCCGCGGCGCCAGGGCCCGCTGCCCGATCCGGCCCTCACCGGCCACGGTATAACGAGCCCGCTCCAAGGCGTTCCGACAAGAAAGGAGGACGGCCAGACCCCGCAGGTGTCGAAGTCCGGCTATTACAGCCGCATGTTCGGTGACCTCAGAGCGTTCACCCCATCGGACGACGCGCTCAGGAAGCTCGGCGCACCGTGCGGTCCCATGGACGCCAATCCTCCTGAGAAGGGAGCGTGCCTTTCGGGCTACGCCAAGGTCGCGGACGGGCAGCTCATGAAGGATCTGCCGTCCGGCTATACCTACTTCGGCCAGTTCCTGGATCACAACATCACCTTCCAGGCGGACGCGACCTTCGACCCGGGAAACAAGCCGGAGCAGAACCCGAACTACCGCAGCGGGCGGGTCAGCCTGGAGCACGTGTACGGGCTCGGCCCGCAGACCCAGTCGTTCGTGTACTTCGACAATGACGCCGCCGGGAAGTTCTGGTTCGACCCGGAACACCCCTCCGATGTCCCGCGCAACGGCGAGGGCGTGCCCATCATCGCCGATCCGCGCAACGACAACACCATCATCACCATCCAGCTCCACCTCGCATTCATGAAATTCCACAACGCGGTGGTGGATATGCTGCGCAAGAGGCAGGTTCCCGAAAAGCAGCTCTTCAGCATGGCGCAGCACGCCGTGGTCTGGCACTACCAGTGGCTGGTACTGCACGACTGGCTGGAGAAGATCATACAGCCGAAGGTGTTCGAGGCCATATCGAAGGAGGGCGGTCACTTCTTCCGGCCCACGCCCGAGAATCCGCTGGCACTGCCGGTCGAGTTCACGGTGGCGGGCTACCGGCTGCACCCGCTGGTGCAGGAGGAGTACCATCTCAACGAGCGCAAGTCGGGACGACTCTTCCACTTCCGCAAACCCTTTTCGCCCATCCCCTCGGACGAGGTCATCGACTGGTCGTTCTTCTTCAAGACCGATCAGCGCGCTCCGCAGCAGGCGAAAAGGTTCGATGCCAAGGTGGTGCACACCTTTCTCAATATCCCCGGGCCGATCGACACGCCGATCGAGTGGATCGACAACCCCGCGGAGCAGGTGCCGCTGCCCGGCCGGCCGGAGGAGCGGTACACGCCGATGCGCTCGATCGCCATTCGCAACCTGCTGCGGGGCAAGGCGTTCGGTCTTCCTTCCGGGCAGGCGGTCGCCCGCCGCATCCAGGAGAAGTACGGCAGCGAGATCATTCCGAAGGTCTACGGCAACCATGATCTGGGCCTGGAGGTGGCCGGTCTCGACGAGGCGCCCCTGTGGTACTACGTGATGCGCGAGAGCATGCTCACCGAAGGCGGCATGCGGCTCGGCGGGGTGGGCAGCGTCATCGTGGGTGAGGTCCTGTTCGGCCTGCTCAGCGCTGACCCGTCGTCGTTCGTCAGCCACAACTCCAAGCATCCGCGGGAGCCGTGGAAGCCGACGTTGGGGCAAAGCGCAGGCAAGTTCACCATGGCGGACATGCTCAAGCTGGCGGGCGTCTGAAAGGCGAACCGGCAGGGGCGGTACGGTCAATCCGCCACTCCCTTGCGTAGCATTTCCGAGCTAACCGTCGAATCGGACAGCACGCCATAGCGCATTCGGTGTCGGTAACGCTTACCTTCTCCGGTAATGTGCGTTTTGTCGAGTTGTTCCGTGCGCTCAGGTTAGAGTTGTCAGACGGTCGGTGATGCCTTTCCTCCGTCCCCGTGCGATGAACTCCGCATTGCGTTGCAGCATCCTGGCCTTGTCCATGTCATCGACGACATTCACTTCTGCTCACCGCGCCGGATCGGCTGACGCGACCAATGCGTGGAGAAGCGAACGGAGAGGCGGATGGAGACAAGGTCCTGATGCACGACGCGAGCAAAGAAGACCACGCCAGGAACCGAGCGGTCGTCGCGTCCGAGGACGTGGCGAAGTTCATCGAACTCTCGGAGGTGCTCACCGGTTTCAGCCGCTACGACCTGCGGGGAACCGGGATGGCCGAGGCATATCTGGACACGGTCCGGCGTCAGATCGGCGCATCGAACTACGCCGCGCTGATCACCCTCCTGGAGGAGACCTGGTTCCGGCACCCGGACTGGACCGGGCACCCGGCCCTGCTGGAGACGGTGAGGGCGATCGCCTACCTGTGGTACACGGGTGCCTGGCCGCGGCTGGCTCCGGCCGCGCACGCCGGGCTGCGGCGGCAGATGGCCAACGAGGAGTTCGTGGTCTCGCCCAGCGCCTACACCGAGGGCCTGGTGTGGCGGACGTTCCACGGGCACCCGGCGGGCGCGAAACCACCCGGCTTCGGCACCTGGTCGATGGCGCCGCCGCCCGTCCCGACCGTCGAGGAGATCTCCCGCGAACTGGAGCCCGACTTCACGGGGCGGCACGCCCTGTTCACCACACCGGTGTCGGTCTCCGACATCGATCCGTCCATGCTGCCCGGCCCGGCCCCGGAGCGCTACACCACCCCGTCCACCCAGCCCAGAGCCGCCGAGCCCCCACGACAGGAGCAGCCATGACCGGCACCGTGACCGCGCCCGGTCACCTCGACGGCCGCCGCTACGACGTGATCATCGTGGGCGCGGGAATGTCCGGCAGCCTGATGGCCGAGCGCCTGGGGGCGAAGGGCTGGCGCGTCCTCGTGCTGGAGGGCGGCAATGGCGGGACGCAGACCTGGCCGGGCTACCTGGATTCGCTCGACACGTTCCACGCGGCGGCGGTGAAAGTGCCGAACTCGGCGTACCGGCACAACAACGCCGTGCCGTCACCCGATGTGCTCGATCTGTCGCCCGTCCCCCACGGGGACGGGTACCGCGCCGGCGGCTACTTCGTGCAGCGGGGAAGGCTGCCGTACGGCACCGACTATCTGCGCGTACTCGGCGGCTCCGCGATGCACTGGCTGGGGGCCGTCCCCCGGATGCACCCGACCGACTTCCAGACCGCCACGCTGTACGACTACGGCCGGGACTGGCCCATCGACGCCTCGGTGATGCAGCCGTACTACGCCGAGGCCGAACACGTGCTCGGTGTCGCCGGGGACGCCGACGAGCAGCGGGAGTGGCTCCGGGACCCGAGCAGGCCCAACGACCCGTCCGTCATCGCCGACCGGCACTACTCCTACCCGATGCAGAAGATCCCGCCGAGCCACATCGACGAGCTGTACCGCGGGATCGACGACACCGAGATCTACGACGACGTGGGGGACCAGTCGGTCAGGTTGCACGTCACCGCGCTGCCACAGGCCCGCTCCAGCACCCCGAACCCGGAGTACGACGGCGAGGCGGGGTACCGGCCGGAGGGGGCGGTGGGCCTGCCCGACTACGGGGAGCGCTGCGTGGGGAACGCCAGCTGCGTACCGATCTGCCCCGTCCAGGCGAAGTGGACACCGCTGCGAGCGCAGGCGCGTTTCGGGCGCTCGGTCACGCTCGCCACGCGGTGTGTGGTGAGCCGTGTCCTGCTGGGCGAGGGCGGCCGTGTGCGCGGTGTGGAGTACCGGGCCTACGGGGATCCGGCGACACCGGTCAGCGACGTGTACACCGCGGAAGCGGACATCGTCGTCCTGGCCGGGCACGCCATCGAGAACGCCCGCCTGATGCTGACCTCGGGACTGGCCGCGAACAGCGGGCAACTCGGGCGCAATCTCATGGACCACCCGACCACCCTCGCCTGGGCTCTGGCGCATTCCGGAAATCAGGTGGGGCCCTTCCGCGGGCCGGGGCACACCTCCGGCTACGAGAGCTTCCGCTTCGGCGAGGCGCGCAGGCGGCGCTCGCCCTTCCGCATCGAGATCGGCAACTGGGGCTGGGGATGGCCGATGGGTGCGCCGTTCAGCAATGTCGCCGCCATGCTCCGCCTCGGCGGTGACCCCAACGGTGACGTACTCGGTCTCGACCCCGGCATGGACCGGTTCGGTCCCGCGTTGCGCAACTCGCTGGGCGAGACGATCGGCCGCCAGATCTCCCTGCAGATCGCCGTGGAACAGCCGGCCGACCCGTCCAACACGGTCACCATCGACCCAAGGAACCGGGACGCGATGGGCAACCCGCGGCCGGTGATCACCTACGACCTCGACGATCACGTCAAGCGGGGCATCTACGCGGCCCGGCGGGTGTCCGCGCGCATCTTCGCGGCGCTGCGGGCCGAGGACCACACCTACCACGGACCCGCGCCGGACGGCACGTACCCACTCGACCACTTCGCCTTCGCGCCGGACACGTCCTTCGACGTGCTGGACCTGGGCTATCGGGGAGCGGGACACGGCGCCGGCACGCACATCATGGGCGGCGACCCCAGCAACTCGGTGGTGGACATCTACCAGCGCACCCACGAGCACCGGAACCTGTACGCGGTGGGCTGCGGCAGCATGCCGTCCGTCGGAACCTCCAACCCCTCGCTCACGATGGCCGCGCTGACCCTGCGCAGCGCCGACGAGGTCCACCGGCAGCTGACGGGGCTGCACCGGCCGGTCAACGTGCGCACGCACCCCACGGAGGTGAACGCATGACCAGCGAAAGATCGGCGGGCGGCGCGGTCGTCCAGTCCCACCAGCTGACGTTCGAGCCGCCGGGTTCCGTTGACGAACTCCGGACGTATCTCCAGTACGCACTCCAGGTCGAGCACATCACGATCCCGCCGTACCTCACGGCGATGTACACGTTGCGGCCGGGGACCAACCGGAGCGCGTTCTACGTCATCCGCAGCGTCGTGCTGGAGGAGATGCTGCACATGACGCTGGTGGCGAACCTGCTCAACGCGGTGGGCGGCACCCCCTGCGTGGCGCATCCCGAGTTCGTCCTGAAGTACCCGGCCACTCTGCCGCTCAGCGCCGAGACGGCCGAGATACCGCTTCAGCACTTCTCGCCGGCGGCGCTGCGAACGTTCCTGCACATCGAGAAGCCACGCTCGCTGAGCGCTCCGGCCGGCACGCGGGGCTGGACCTCGATCGGCCAGTTCTACGAGTACATCGGCCGCGGCCTGGCGAACCTGGTGGCCGAACACGGTGCAGCGTCGGTGTTCCGCGGCACCCCGGACAAGCAGGTCGGGCCGGAGGACTTCTACAACTCCGGCGGCGAAGTCTTCAAGATCACCGGCACGGCCGACGCCGAGAAGGCACTGCGTGTGATCAGTGACCAGGGGGAGGGAGCCGACAAGACCATCTGGGACAGCGACGATCTGATCTTCGGGGAACAGCGGCAGGTCGCGCACTACTTCCGGTTCAACGAGATCGCCAAGGGCCGCCGCTACGGCCCGAAGGACACCCCGAAGGACGACCCCGGTGGCCAGCCCATGGACGTGGCATGGGACGACGTCTATCGGATCGACGGCGGGTCGACCGTCGCGGAGTACCGGGCCTCGCCCGACCAGTCCGTGTATCTGCATGCGAAGGAGTTCAACGACGCCTACGCGAGGATGCTGGCCTTCCTGCAGAAGGCGTTCACCGGGAAGCCCCGCGAGATGGCGCACGCCGTTCCCGTCATGCTCGAACTGCGGGACCGCGCCCAAGCCCTCTACCGCAATCCGCACCCGGACCCGCGCAAGGCGGCCGACGGGCTGTTCGCCAGTGCCACCTTCGAGATCGATCAGGACACCGTCGACCGGGCCGTCGCCCACGCGGAGGCCCGCATCGAAGCGGCCGGGCTTTCGGCCGAAGAGCCGATCGACCTGTCCGCGCTGACCGCCCCCCGGACCTGGTGACCCGTCGCCGGCCACGGGGCCGGCACGGCATGCCTCGCCCTTCGTGACCGGGCCGGTGGCGGATGCAGGTCCCGCGTCCCCACCGGCCCGGGCATTGCCTGCCCACATCCGATTCCAGACCAGGGAGACCGACACGCATGAGCACGCCTTCAGCGCGGCGACCCGCCATCACCGTCAAGCCCGACGACGTCCGCTACCCGGCGCTGAGCCGCGGCTTCAACCAGCGCTGGATCGCCGTCCCCGAGTACGTGCGGATGGTGACCACACCGCAGGGCGCGGCCGCCGCGCTGTCGGAGGCGGTCAACCAGCCGGCCGCCGATCCGGCGCGCACCCGCGTGACCGTCCGGTCCGGTGGCCACTGCTACGAGGACTTCGTCTGCGGGGACGACGTGCGGGTGATCCTGGACGTCAGTCCCATGTGCGACATGTACTACGACGCCGGCATGGAGGGCTGGTGCGTGGAGGCGGGGGCCACCAACTGGCACGTCTACAGTCACCTGTTCCCCCGCTCAGGGGGCGCCCTGCCGGCCGGGTCGTGCTACTCGGTGGGCCTGGGCGGCCACATCACCGGCGGCGGATACGGGCTGCTGTCACGCCAGGCGGGGCTCACCGTGGACTACCTGTACGCCGTCGAGGTCGCCGTGGTCACCGAGCACCGCACCGTGGAGCTTGTCGTGGCCACCCGGGACGATCCCGACCCCGACCGCCGGGACCTGTGGTGGGCCCACACCGGGGGCGGCGGAGGAAACTTCGGCGTGGTCACCCGGTTCTGGTTCCGCGACCTTCCCACCCCACCTCGCCACGTGCTGCTCACCGCCCGCTCCTGGGACTGGAAGGGCTTCACCCAGGAGCAGTTCACGCACCTGGTCGGCGCCTACGGCGAGTACTTCGCCGCCCACCAGGACCCGGGCACCGCGTCCGGACGGCTGTTCACCCTGCTGGCCCTCACCCACAGCAACAGCGGCAGGAACCAGATAGGACTGGTCGCCCAGGTCGACGCCGAAAGCGACGATCCCGGCGACGAGGGCGCCGCCGCGATGCGCGAGTTCCTGGAGTACGTCGACAGCTCCAAAATCCCCGACTCCAAGCCGATGCGGTCGTCGGCCGCCGAGCACGGCCCGATTCCCGACGCCTGGCATCCGCGGCTGATGCCCTGGCTCACAGCCACCCAGGCGCTCAACGGCTCAGGACAGAACCGTTGCGGTAAGTACAAGTCCGCCTACCTGCGCCGCCCCTTCTCGCCTCGGCAGATCGAGGCGATGTGGGACTACCTCGGCAACAGGGCCCACTGCGACTACGACAACCCGGAAGCCCTCATCCAGATCGACTCCTACGGTTCGGCCGTCAACCGTCCGCCCCGCGACACCGCCGTACCGCAACGCGACTCGATCCTCAAAATGCAGTACCAGGTCTACTGGAGACGGCCGAACGACACCGACCCCGGCCACCCGGAACGGCACCTGGCCTGGATCCGCGACACCTACCAGGCCACCTTCGCCGACACCGGCGGCGTCCCCGTCGTCGGCGGACGCGCCGACGGCTGCTACATCAACTACCCGGACCTCGACCTGAACGACCCCGAGTGGAACACCTCCACCCAGCCCTGGTCGCAGCTCTACTACAAGGACGCCTATTCGCGGCTGCAGCGCGTCAAAGCCCGCTGGGACCCGCTGAACATGTTCCGCCACGGTCAGTCCGTCGAACCGGCCCCCGACATCGGCGCCTGACCCGCCCGGTCACCAAGGAGTGATCAAAAGACGGTTGCGCGCCGGGCTGCCGCTGCTCCGCAACCCGATCCTGCTCAGAGCCGCAGGGCACGCACTCATTGCCCGCAACGGAGGCGGACTGGGACCATCGCCGCGTGCTGATCACGGGCTATGAGAACCATCCGCTGGTCGACGGCTCCACGCTCCTCACCGACCCGGCCTTCTGGGCCGTCCACGCCCTGATGGTCGGGGCCACCGGGCTCGATGACCCCCGGCGCGACTTCGGAGTGGACACCGAGGACGCCGAAGAACTCGACGAGCGGCTATTCGACCCCGACCACTGGCCCGTCTTCACCGTCCCGCTCCACAGCGGAGCCGCCCTCCACGTCATCTACCGCAACCTGGCCGACGACATGGGCCTGGACTACGTGCTCTCAGGCCCGGCCTGGCCACACGATCTTTGGCTGGCCGCCGTAGAGGGCTGCTTCGTCGGGCCGGGACTGTCCTGGCACGAACTGATCACGACCGCCCACCAGGCACCCACCTCCGCTCCGACCAGCACCGCCGACTCTTCCCGGCGACTCCTCCTGCTGCTGCCCACCCTGGGAGACGCGGACCTGCCGGACAGCGCAGTCCCCGCCCTCACCGCGGCGCTGACCCACACCACCGCCAGCCCGGCGCCCCAGCACGTCGCCGAAACCCTGCTCCGCAAGAACCATGCCTACTGGCAACCCGCCCACTGGACGAAACTGGCCAACGGCGCTCTCGTCTGCGACGAGTACCACAGCCGCCGATGCCCACGACACCCCCGCGCCTTCACCCCCGAACAAGCCCTCGCCATCACCCAGGCACTCACCGGAACCTGACCCCGGCCGGCGCACTCAGCCGATGCCTTGAAGACCGGTCCACGCGGCTCGGAAGTCTCCCAGAACGAGATCGCCAAGGGGCAGCACAATGTCAGCATGGCGTTAACTGACAGACATGTCGGTTACGTGGCGCTCTCACTCATCGCGGCGTGCCGTGACGACCCGACGGACGAAGCTCTCGACGCCTGCGCTCTGATCCAGTTAGCGGCGCCTGACTGACATCCGCGCTCTTTGGCCTTTGTGCCGCCCCGCTTCCGGCCTTCACGTCGCCTGCCGTGGGTGCTACCGTCCAAATAACCGACACATGTGTAGGTTATGGGCGCCCGGAGGGAGGTGGGGTGATCGTCCAGGGTCGATCCTCGATACCGGGCTCCCCGGCCCGGTGCCCGCTTCCGGAACCTCAATGGCGAGGGGAGGCGCAGCATGGAACTGCTGCACTGGGCGACGATCGTCGCGTTCCTGTCGACCGGCGCCTGTTTCGTCGGCATGGCATTCCTCAAGACCGCCACGAACGACATGCCTCCGCTGCACGGCGCCCGGCCCTTCGCGCTCGCCGCCGCAATGCTCTCCAGCCCGACCTGGGCGATCGGCCTCACCGTCATCGGCGTGGGGTTCGGTCTGCAGTTCACCGCGCTCACGGTGCTCCCGTTGTCCGCCGTCCAGCCGGCGATGCTCGCCGGGCTGGCGTTCCTGCCCCTCATCGCAGGCATCGGCCTGGGCGAACGGCTCGGCCGCCGCGAAGCGGTCTGCATGGCGCTCGGCGCCGCGGCCATCGTCCTCTACGCCCGGGCCGCCGGTAACGCGTACTCCTTCGACCAGGCACCCGCGGAACTGTTGCTGCTGGCCGCGATCTCCCCCTCGCTCGCCTTGCCCGCCGTCCTTTTCCTGGTCAGCGACCTAAGGCGCAAGGGTGCGCACGAACGGCCGCTCAGCGGCATCACCTACGGGATCAGCACCGGGATGCTGATCGGCGCGGCCGAGGTCGCGCTCATGGGCATGGCGACGCTCAAGACCCCACTCGACGACCTTGCCGTTTCTCCGAACCCCTACCTGTTCATCGTTGCGACCGCGCTGGCCGCGGGGCAGATACAGATCGCCTTTCAGCGCTGCCGCCTGCTCATCGTCGGATTCCTCGTCATCATGACGGCCAACCCGCAAATGCTGCTCGTTTCGACGGCACTGTACGGGCACGGATGGGAGCCACGAGCCGCGCCCCTGGCAAGTCTGGCGGGCGGTTTGCTGCTGAATTTCGCGGCCATCTGGTTCCTCCCACGTCACGAGCGGGCCAGGCCCACGCGGCCGTCCCGGCGCATATCCGGCGACATGGCCGCGCCTCCCGCGCCGGGCCCAGACCCGAATCCACGATTGCCCGGGAAGCCCTCCGGGCCGGGTCTGGCCGGTCCGGAAAGCCTCCCAGCCGCCCCTCCGGAGCACGGCCCGTACGGTATGAAGCCACCGAGCCTGCGCGACCGCATCGCGCGAGACCGAGCAGAACGAGAGGCACCTCGGCACCTCGGCACCGATGCCCATGACCCGCGCGGGCCCGGCAGACCGTGAGGGTGGTGGCCGACATCGGGTCCCTATGATCCGATCGCTGTGCAGCGCGGGACGACCATTTGTTCGTCGAGAATGACGTCCAACAACTCCGACTTCTCTTAGCCGGGGACTACCTCTCCCTGGCTGAGTCGGTGTGAGGGGTGGACACTGGGGACGTGATCGACCGCGCACGCTCGGGGCAACCACCTCGGTCACTTCCTGCTCGTCAACTTCTGCCTGTTCTCCAACCGTCCGCTCGTGTCGTCATTGTGTCGAGCGCCCCCACGATCCACCGCCGCCACCAAGCCCATTGGGCCTTGACGTAGATGCCACCAGGGAGAATCAATGTCCATCACTTCCACGCTGGTATTCGTTCACGGTTTTTGGCACGGCTCCTGGTGCTGGAGCGAAGTCATCCCCCGGGTGGTAGCCGCCGGTCGTCTGGCCGTTGCGGTGGACATGGCGGGGCACGGGCTGTACGCCCGCCGTCCCCGGTGGTTCACCGAACAGCCGTACAACCCCGAGGCGGTCGGCCCGGAGGTCTCGCCCGTCGCGGATGTGAGTCTCGACGATGTGGCCGAGTTGCTGACTTCGCAGATCAAGCGGATCGGCGGCGGCGAGCCGGTCACGGTGGTCGCCCATAGCGCGGCCGGCCCCGTACTGACGCGAGTGGCCCAGCAGGCACCCGAACTGGTTGCGCACGCGGCGTACCTTTCCGCGTACATGCCGGCATCCGACGTGCCGGCCGCGGCATACACGCGGATGCCCGAGGCCGCCGGTGACCAGGTCGCGCCATTGTTGCGGGGCGACCCGGCCCAGACAGGCGCGCTGCGGCTGGACCTCGCGACGGACGACGCGGTCTACCGGCAGCGGCTTTACGAGGCGTTCTATGCGGACGTGGACCCGGTCCTCGCCGACGCCGCCACCGGCCTGCTGACGCCCGACGGCCCGCTCGGCATCATGCTCGGCACCACCACCCTGACCCACGACGGCTGGGGATCGGTGCGGCGCACGTACCTCACCTGCGCGCGGGACAGGGCGATCGGGCCGGAGCTGCAGGCCAGGTTCATCGCCGAGGCCGACGCGGCCTTCCCGGACAACCCGGTCTCCGTCGTCGCGCTCGACGCCTCCCACTCGCCATTCCTCTCGATGCCCGGCGAGGTGGCCGACATCATCACCTCCCTCGGCTGACATCCGCGTGATGGTTCCGGCTGGCGGGACTGACGGTGCTGGCCCCGGTGGGGTGACGACCTGGCTGGGCGCCCTGGTGCACTGAGCCCGGCGTGGGACGGGCTGGTCAGCAGGAAGTGATCTGGTAGCCGTCGGCCCCGGCCTCTTTGAACTCCCGGGCGGAGACCAGCGCGTTCTAGACGCGCCCGAGGTCACCGTGGGTCCGCACGTCGGCCAGGACGAGGACTGCCGCTTTGATCTGGGGTTTCGCCTTTCTGAGCGGTCATCAGCATGTATCCGGCCGTGCCCTGCTCGACGGCGGTGCGGGCGAGCGCCGTCATCTCCAGCACGGTCTCGACGCGGACGCCGGCGAGGGCGGCGGGCCGGACGATCCGGACGACGCGCAGTCGCGCCTCGATCATGTCGATCATGGCGGTGAGGGCGTCGTCGTGCCGTTCGACGCGAGTGGTGCGCAGGCCGGCGTCGGCGAGGATGCGGGTGTAGTCGTCGGCGGAGCGGGCGTCGGCGATGCAGGCGACCCAGCCGGCCACGCCGGCGAGCCGCTCGTCGAGAGGGCCGGTGACGGTGATGTCGGTGAGGCCCGCCCGGCCGCCGGGGCGCAGGACCCGGGCGATCTCGGCGGCGGCCGTGGCCTTGTCGGGAAAGGTGCAGAACGCGCATTCGCACACCACGGCGTCGAAGGTCGCGTCCTCGAACGGGAGGCGTTCGGCGTCGCCGAGGTGGAAGCGGGCGCGCCCGTCCAGCCCGGCCGCGGCGGCCGCCGCGGCCCCCTTGGCCACGGACTCGGCACCGAGGTCCACGCCGTCGACCTGCACGGCGTGGTCACGGGCGAGGAGAAGCGCGGTCCCGCCGGTGCCGCTGGCCACGTCCAGCACACGTTCGCGCGGGGTCAGGGCGAGGGCCTCGGCGAGGCGGCGGGTCAGCCGAGTGCCGCCGGGGTGGTAGGACTCGCCGAGGAGCAGCGCGACCGCGTCGTGCTGGTAGGCGGCGGCGCAGCACGCCTTGATGGCGTCGGGCACGGGGATCTCGTCGCCTCCGGGCCTGCTCATCGCAGTTTGTCCCCCACATTGGTCGCATCGCGGCCTTCCGGGACGACACCGTCCTTGGCGACCTTCGACCCGTACGGGGACGGTGCGAGCAGCGGCTGGATCGGCAGCGCGTTCGGCACCGCCCCGGCGACCGGGACACCGGACATCTGCGCGCGGACCTGTTCGCGGTAGCCGACGGAGTTGTAGGCGCAGAACGGGATGAGCCTCCCATCCGGGGTGATCTGCTCGACGCAGCACTTCATCAGCTGTCTGACGTTCAGGGTGTAGGGGTCCTGGAAGTCCTGGAACACGATCATGAACGATGTGCCGGCGAGATCGGGCAGGTCGGCGGGCAGGTCGATGCCGCACGCCTCGCATTCGGCCAGCGCGTTCAGGCTCTGCGACGTGGTGGACGTGCCGGGGAACGCCGACGCGCTCCACAGCTTCTCCAGCGCCGCGCGGACGCCGGGCTCGGGCAGCGCCCGGTTGGAGACGTAGTCCAGATGGTCGGCCGGGTCGAGCATCCGGGTCACCGGGACGACGTCGGTGCCGTCGGTGATCGCGTACGTGATGGACCGGCAGGTCGGGAAGCAGCACGGCACCGGGAAGAAGTCGGACGGACGGAACCAGTCCGGTCGCTGCTCGCACAGCGCCTCGATCACATCGGAGTTGGTCAGCCGGGTCAGCGGATCGAACTCCACATGCCGTCCGGCATGGGTGACCGGCTGGAACACCACCCCGCGAACGGCCGGATGCGCGATGCCGTGCTCCACGATCGCGCCGATCTCATGCTCGTTGAGGCCGCGCTCGATCGCGGCGGCCAGCATCACCCGCACGCCCGCCTCGGCGCATTGCTCCAGCGCCCGCCGCTTGTGCTCGCGCAGATCCCGGCCCCGCACCCGGCGGTGTGTCGCCTCGTCGAACCCGTCGAACTGCAGGTAGACGGTCACCTCGCGCTCGGCCAGCGCGGCGGCGAAGTCCCGGTCGGAGGCCAGCCGGATCCCGTTGGTGTTGAGCACCACGTTCCGGATCGGACGGGTACTGGCCGCGTCGATGAACTCGATGATCTGCTTGTGGATGGACGGCTCCCCGCCGGAGAACATCACCACCTCGGGTTCGCCCTCGGCGGCGACGTAGGCGTCCAGCATCCGCTCGCACTGCTCCAGCGTGATCGCGTACCCGTCGCTCTGGTGGCCGGAGTCGGCGAAGCAGATCGGGCAGTCCAGGTTGCAGCCGGTGTTGACCTCGATCAGTCCCAGGCACGCGTGCTGCTTGTGCTCCGGGCACAGCCCGCAGTCCAGCGGGCACCCGTCCTTGACCTCGGTCTGCGTCCGCAGCGGGATCGTGCCGGGCTTGTTGAACCGCGCCGAGTCCATGTAGGCGTCGGCGTCTCCGTAGACCAGCGCCTCGAACTCCCCGTGCTCGCGGCAGCGCTTGCGCAGGTACACCTTCCCGTCCCGCAGGTTCACCTGCGCATCCACCACGACCTTGCACACCGGGCAGATCGACTTGGTGTACTCCACGAACACCTCGTCACGATCCACGCCAACCCCCCTCCGCCGCAGACGAACCACTCTGGTCAGCCTCTTCCTGCCCTGCCCGGAAGCCGGTAGACACTGTCGGCCTCTGCGCCGGCCGGCCGGGACGACCAGATCGGCTGCGTCACGCTGTCCCCGGTCAACCACGCCGAACGCCGTGACGGGCGCTGATCGCCGCACCGGTGGCGGCTCTCAGCCGGCCGCGGGGACGAGCTCGCGGGCCAGTTCCCGCAGATCCGGCGCCGTCCGGGTCGGGGACGTCAGCACCGGGGGATAGGCGGCCGTGCCGCGCCGCAGCCAGGCGGCCTGGAGGCCGGCGCGGCGAGCGCCGTCGATGTCCCAGGGATGGACGGCCACTAGCAGTGTCTCGGCGGGGTCGGCCGCCAGGGTGTCGAGGGCGTACCGGTAGGCCGCCGCGGCCGGCTTCCACGCCCGGGGAGCGCTGACGTCCAGCAGCGCCGTGAAGCACCCGGTCAGCCCGGCCCGCGACAGCAGCCGCTCGGTGATGGCGGTAGAACCGTTGGTCAGGGTCGCCAGCCGCAGTCCGGCCCCATGCAGCGCCCGGACGCCGTCGGCGACGTCGGGGTGGACGTCGAGATCGGCGAAGCCGTCCAGGATGTGGCCGGCGGCGCGGGACGCGTCGCCGTCCCACCCGGGCAGTCCGGTCAGCAGGCCGCGCAGCCCGGCGTCGGCCACGTCGCGGAAGTCGGCGTAGGCGCCGGCGGCGGTGAGCGCGAACCCGTCCCGCAGGACGCCGGCGAACCAGGTGGCGGCCAGGTGGCCCGGTGCGCCGATGTCCTCGAAACGCGCCCGGATCGGGGACATGTCGCTCAAGGTCTCGTTGACGTCGAACAACACCAGCCGGATCGGCGCGTCCATCATCGATCTCCTTACCTCCGTCGAGGGCCAACACGACCACCGGATCGCCGTGATCTCGGCGGCGCCACCGCGAGCAAGGCCGCAGCCGCCCGCCACCCCCGCGGCCCGAGGTCAACTCGCCGTGTCGGCATTCGCCGGTGGACCAGCTCGCGTTTCCGTGCCGGACGGCGGCGACCGCCTCCCGCGCCCAGGGGTTCACGATGGCACGCTTCCACTTCGCTGCCCAGCTCATCGCCGTCCACGGCCGCTCTCCGATCGGTGCCGCCGAAACGCGCCGGACGGCTCGACGCCGGGATACCCGGCCTCCCGCCGGACCATGCCGTCGAGTTCGCCGGGTTCCACCTGGCGGTCCACGGCATCCCAGCGCGCCGCCGAGGGTGGTTTGCCAGGTATCTGACAGGATCCGGCGCGACCGACAGCCATGAGGCATTACCCGCGCGTGCGGTCATCGCGAGGCCGGTCCTCGTCTGACGTGCTCGAATAGGAAGTGCACGTGGTCAATCAAGGAGGGTGCCGTGGCGCGACCCATCTGGAACGACATCGTGCTGGCCGAAACGGACCGTCCGGTGATGCGGCGTCAAGAAGCATGTGGCGTTCTGGGGCGAAGTGCGAGTGGAGAGCTGACGCCGCGATGACCACCGGCTCGGGCCACGACCTCATCGTCCTCGGGGGCGGCGCCGCCGGGCTGGCCGCGGCGCGCACCGGGGCGGGGCTCGGTGCCCGCACGCTGCTGGTCGCCGACGGCCCGATCGGCGGGGACTGCACGTTCACCGGCTGCGTCCCGTCCAAGACCCTCATCGAGCATGCCGGGCGGGGCGCGTCGTTCACCGAGGCCATGGCCGCCGTACGGGGCGCCATCCAGGCGATCGCCGCCACCGAGACGGCCGAGGTGCTGCGCGGCGAGGGCATCGAGGTGCTGTCGGGGCGCGCGGCCTTCCGCTCACGCCGCATGGTCGCGGTCGGTGCGCGTGAGTTGCGAGCCGGTTCGTTCGTCATCGCCACGGGTGCGCGTCCGGCAGTGCCACCCGTCCCGGGACTGGCGGACGTGCCGTACCTGACCAGCGACACCGTGTTCGGACTGGACGACCCGCCGCGGTCGCTGGCCGTGCTCGGGGGCGGGACGACCGGTTGCGAGCTGGCCCAGGCGTTCGGCCGTCTCGGCGTCGAGGTCACCGTCGTGGAGGCGGCGGATCGGCTGCTCCCGCAGGCCGATCCCGACGCCTCCGGCGTCATCGCGGACGTGTTCGCCCGGGAGGGCATCACCGTTCGCACCGGAACCGGTGTCGTCGCCGCGGGCGCCGCCTCCGGCGGGGTACGGCTGGAGCTGAGCGGCGGTGATCCGGTCGAGGCGCAGCGGCTCTTGGTGGCGGTCGGCCGGACCCCGGTCACCGATGGTCTCGGGCTCGACGCGGCGGGCGTGCGGACCGGCGACACGGGCCGTGTGATCACTGGCAGGCGGCTGGCGACCACCGCGGTGGGCGTGTACGCCGCCGGGGACGTCACCGGACGGCTCCAGCTCACCCATGCCGCCTACGCGATGGGCCGGGTCGCGGCGCGCAACGCTCTCGGCGGCCGCCGGAAGGCGAGCTACCGTGACGACGCGACACCGCGGGTGGTCTTCACCGACCCGGAGGTCGCCCAGGTGGGGCTCACCGTGGCGGAGGCGGTGGAGGCGGGTCTGGACGCGCGGGTCGCCGAACTGCCGATGAGTGACCTGGACCGGGCCGTCACCGCCGGGCGCACCGACGGGTTCGTCCGGCTTGTCGCCGGGCCGCGGCGGCTGCTCGGCCACCGCGGCGGCGGACGCGTCCTCGGCGCCACCATCGTGGCCGCCCGCGCCGGCGAGATGATCCACGAACCGGCCCTGGCGATGCGCACCGGCATGTTCACCGGGCGCCTCGCCCAGACCGTGCACGCCTACCCCACCTGGTCGATCGCCGTCCAGCAGGCGGCCGCGCAGTTCTTCGGCGCCTACGGTGGCCGTACCGCCCGCAGGCCCGAACGGTGAGACGGCGACACTGGAGCCATGGCCTGGCACCGGTACCTGAAGCAGTTCCACGGTGAGCACGCCGCGATCACCGAGCAGGTGCTCAGCCGTTGCGCAGACCGCGACGGCGGGAACCCTTACGACTGGCTGTTGGAAGCCGTTCCCCCCGGCGCGCGCGTTCTTGATCTGGCCTGCGGCAGCGCTCCGCTGCGGCACGCCCTTCACGACCGCCGCTATCTCGGCGTGGACACCTCGCCCGCCGAACTCGCCGCGGCCCAGCGGGCGGGGGCGGCTCCGCTGGTGCGGGCCGACGCGTCCGCGCTCCCGCTGGCACCGGGCAGCGTGGACGTCGTCATCTGCTCCATGGCACTGATGATCCTCACCCCGCTTCACCGGGTCCTGACCGAGATCGCGCGAGTGCTGGTACCGGGCGGGGCACTGGTCGCCACGGTGCCCGATCGCCGTCCGCTGCGCCCGCTGGACCTGGCGATCGCGGGCGGTCTGCTGGCGGCGCTGGGCGGGGGCCTGGGCTATCCGAACGACCGGGCGCTGCGGCACCTGCCGGACCTGCTCGTCCAGGCCGGGCTGCGGCTGGACGGCGATGAGCGCCGCCGCTACGGGTACCGGCTGTGGAGCGCGGCGGACGCCGACCGGTTCGCCCTGTCGCTGTACCTGCCGGGCCGACCGCCGTCCAGCCGCCGCCGCGGCCGCGGCTACCTGCGGGCACTGAGCCGGCTGAACGCCGAAGCGCCGGTCCCGATCCGCCGGATCGTCGCGCACCGCACGGGCTGACCTGGCGCCCCCCGGCTCGCCGTGCGGGACAACCGGCTCACGGCGCCGGATCGCGCAGGTGGCCCGGTCGATCCGGCTGCCCTCGCTCATCCCGAGATCGGACCGTCGTCCGCAGGCGGGAGTCGGCGAGGACGGCCTGCGCGGCGCGGCGTCCCGACACCAAGGCCCCCTGGGTGGAGCCGGTGTCACGGTGGTCGCCGCAGACGTACCGTCCAGGCCGGAGCCGCACCGGCTGCCGCATCCGCAGCGGGGGCGGCATCGCGGGGAGCGCCGCCTCGACGGGATAGGTCCCGATGAGCCGCCATCCGGAGGTGTCGCCGTAGATCTCGGTCAACCGCTCCAGCACGCGTGATTCGTCCGCGTCGAGGCCGAGCACGGACGTCGAGATGAGCGCGCGGCTGTCCGGGGAGTAGCGCGGGGCCGCGTCGGTGAGGACCAGCGTGTCGGCGATGACGCCCTCGGCGTCGATGATCTGGATCGGCTCACGCAGCGGCGAGGAGGGGGCCACGTGGTAGAAGGTCGTCACCGCGCGCATAACGGGTGCTTCGACCTCGGGCAGCAGCCGGGCCGCCTGGACGGGATCGGTGGCGACGACCACGGCGCGGGCCTGGACGGTGGAACCGTCGCCGGTTCGCACGCCGCCGTCGGTGATCTCCTGGACGGCTGTGTTGAGCGAGATCGTCCCTTCGGGCAGCCGGTCGGCGAGCTGCAGGGGGATGCGGCCCATTCCCAGCGCGGGGAGGGTGATGGTGCCGCGGACGAACGACCGCCAGATCAGGTGAAAGTACCGGCTGGAGGTCTCCAGGTCGCGTTCCAGCAGCACGCCGGACAGGAACGGGCGCATGAGCCGGTCGATCATCACATCGGACAGGCCCCGCAGCCGGAGTTCGTCGTAGGTGCTTCGTTCGGGACAGTCCCGCAGCCAGGAACCGGAGGCGGCCAGGTCCCGGGCGGTCATCGCCGCCAGCGCCGCCTTGTCGCCGATGGTGCCGATATCGGCGAGGGCACCGCTCAACGCGTGCTCGGGATGCTTCCACGGCAGCATCACCCGTTCCCGGCGGCCCCGGTGGAACACCAGCAGACCGGACGAGAACGGCTGGAGGTCCAGGGCCGCATAGTCCAGAACCTGTTGGGCCTCGGGATAGGCGGTGTTGAAGACCTGAAAACCGCGGTCGAGGCGGAACCCCTCCACCACGTCAGTGCGCACCCGGCCGCCGATCCCGTCGGACGCCTCCAGCATCCGAACCGGCACACCGGCCTGGTGCAGTCGCACGGCACAGGCCAACCCGGCCAGTCCCGCCCCAACGATGATGACGTTTTCGGGCATCGCTTCCCCTTCCCCGGAGCGGCCGTCCCGGCCACCCGGCACCGGTTTCTCCTGCTCAGCGCGATCGACTCGGCAACATCCGTTCATGGGGCACCATGCCCGCCGTGTCCGTGGTCACTCCGGGTGGCTCGTGCGCCACACTGAGCGGACCGTCCAGGCATCTCGGGGGAGGATGCGCATGGGGGCGCACGACCGCTCGAAGGCCGCGTTCCACTGGCTGTTCGGGGACCAACTGGGCCCGCACTTCCTGCGGCCCGACGCCCAGATCGTCATGATCGAGTCGCGCGGGGTCTTCCGCCGGCGCCGCTTTCACCGTGCCAAGGCGCACCTGCTGCTGTCCGCGATGCGGCACCGCGCGGCCGAACTCGGCGACCGGGTGCGCTACATCCAGGCGGAGACCTACCGTGACGGCCTATACCGAGCCGTCGGCGACGCGCCCGTGACCGTCCATCACCCCACGTCCCACGGCGCCCTTCGCTTCGTGCAGGAACTGGAGCAGGTGGAGGTCCTGCCGCCGCGCGGATTCCTCGTGCAACCGGACGCGTTCGGCCGATGGGCGGACTCCGCCGGGCACCTGCGGATGGAGGACTTCTACCGGCACGTGCGCCGGGCCCACGATCTGCTGATGAACGGCGAAGAACCCGCGGGCGGGAAGTGGAACCTGGACACCGACAACCGCGAGGCCCCGCCCAAGGACGCCGCGGTACTGCCGGTGCCGGCACCCTACCGGCCGCGTGAAGACGCCATCGACCACCAGGTCAGGGCCGATCTGGACCGGTGGGAGCGGCGCGGGGAGGTAGCGTTCGTCGGCCGGGACGGACCACGCCGGTTCCCCGCCGGCCGCGCCGAGGCCCGGCGAGCCCTGCGCGCATTCGTGCGGAAACGCCTGCCCACCTTCGGCCGGTGGGAAGACGCGGTGCTGGCCGAGGACTGGGCCATGAGCCACAGCCTGCTCTCCGCTTCGCTCAACCTCGGGCTGCTGGATCCGGCGGAGTGCGTCGAGGCCGCCGAGAACGCCTACCGTGCGGGCGAGGCACCGCTCAACTCCGTCGAGGGCTACATCCGGCAGGTCGCCGGATGGCGCGAGTACGTGTGGAATCTCTACTGGTACCTCGGGCCCCGCTACCGCGAGTCCAATGCCCTGGGGCACCACGCGCCGCTGCCGGACTGGTTCGCCCACCTGGACGCCGACGCCGTGCGGGCGCGCTGCCTGTCGACCACTCTGGCGCAGGTCCGTGACCGCGGCTGGGTACATCACATACCCAGGCTGATGATCTTGGGCAATCACGCCCTCCAACGCGGCTGGGATCCGGCGGCGGTGGCCGACTGGTTCCACCGCTGCTTCGTCGACGGATACGACTGGGTGATGCTCACCAACGTGATCGGCATGTCCCAGTACGCCGACGGCGGCCGCATCACCACCAAGCCGTACGCTTCCGGCGGCGCCTACATCAACCGCATGAGCGACCTGTGCGGCCCCTGCGCCTACCGGCCCACCGAACGCGTCGGCGAGCGGGCCTGCCCCTACACCGCCGGCTACTGGGAGTTCATTCACCGCCACCGCGAACGACTGGCGCGCAACCACCGCACCGCTCGCGCCGTCAAGCAGCTCGACCGCCTCGGCGACCTGGACGACGTGCTGCGCAACGCGCGGCGCCGCGACCCGGACGCGACCCCCTGACCGACCGAGGTGCCGTAGATCCTCCGGACGGCTCCTCGGCCAGGGGCGGGGCGACCGCCACCCCCTAAGCAGCGACGAACACGCACACATCAGTTACGCGAGCTCACCAGTTTCACGGTGCTGTTCAGCGGTCCAGGCGGTGATGACGATCGCGAGTGAAGCGACGATCATTCCCGGCGGGAACGGCGGCCCCAGCGACAGCAGGGCGGCGAGGGCGAACAAGACCGCCGCGCTGCGCGGGACGGAGCGGCGACGCCACCCGGCGATCGCCAGGCCGAGGAAGCCGACCAGGCACAGGATCGACTTCGGAGCCATCCCGCCAAGGACCCACGGGGACGCGAAGAACAGCCCGTCGAACGTCGCGTTGTCGGTGTTGACGGCTGCGGCGACGATGATCGTGGCCTGGCCCCATGCGACGGCCCCGGCGAACCACACGCCGGCGGCCGAGGCCAGGACCGCCCACTGCGGGAGCGCCGTCCGCCACCTCGCCAGGGCAAGTGAGACGATCAGGCAGCCGACCGCGGCGAGCGCGCTGGCGACGACGTTGACGGGATGGTGGTAGGCCTCCCTCGGCGGCAGACCGTTCAACGCGATGAAGCCGAGCGACCCCGCCACGATGAGCGCCGGGCCCGCCAGGAACGGGAAGGCGGTGGTGTGCCGTCGAACGGGCTTCTGCACAGTGTGGGCGGTGTTGGTCATCGGTGTGCTCCTGGGGTCGCAGGTGGCGCGGTACGCCCGTATCCGGGTCGTTCGGACTGGTCGATGTGGTGCGGCTGCTCGGTGTAGAGGTGGATCTCGATCCCGTTCGGGTCGTTGAGCACGACGATCCACCCGAGCGTGGCGTCGATGATCGGGGAGTGCGGGACGTCCAGTTCGTCGAGCCAGGCCGCCCAGTCCTCGAGAGCGGCGCGGTCGTCAACAAGGAGGTTGACGAGGTTAAATTCTTCGACGCCCGCCGCGTGGCCGGGACTCTCGCGAAGTGCGAACCAGGTGCCGCCGATTCCGGGAAGGTGCCCGCTGACCCCCCGCACGACTGCGTCCGCGTCGGGGAACTCCAGCTCGACCACGAATAGGAGGGTCCGCTCGTACCATGCCCGGCTCTCCGCGAGGTCTCGGACGGGCAGCTTCACGGCGTGGATTCCGTGGAGTCCGGGCGACATGCTCACTCCTCCAATTTGACCGCAGTCTGACTGCAGTGAATTTCTGCTAGTGTCCGCCTCATGGAGGACGCCGTCAAGAGGCCGTACAAGTCCCGTGTCCGAGCAGCGGCCGCGGCCGAGAAGCGGGCGGCCATCAGGACGGCGGCGATGGACCTATTTCTCCAGAAGGGCTACAGCGCGACCACCCTGAAGGAGGTGGCGGCGCGCGCGGGCGTCGGGGAGCGGACGCTGTACGACGGTTTTCCGACGAAGGGGGCCCTCTTCGAGCACGTGGCCGCCGTCGCGATCACCGGCGACGAGGAGCCGGTCGCCCTGGCCGATCGTCCCGAGTTCCAGGCCGCGCTCACCGAACGCGACCCCCACCGTGCGGTGGCCCTCTACGCCGCCTACTCGGCCGAGGTGCTGGAACGCGCGGCCCCGCTGATCAACGTTGCGATCGAGTCGGCCGGCGCGGACCCCGTCCTGCGCCGCTTCTCCGACCAGGGCGCCGCCGCCACCCGGGCCAACACCCGCGCGTTCGTGGACTCCCTGGTGAAGCATCGCCTGCTGGAGGGCGACCCTGAAGACCTGGCCATGGCCGCCTTCGCCCTCGTCGTCCCCCTGGTCCACCAGCAGATGCGACGTGACCTCGGCTGGTCGGCACAGCGCTACCAGCGATGGCTAGAGTCTTCCCTGGCCCGGATCCTGCTGGGACGCTGACCTGCCGCTACGGGACATGATCGCGGTGACCGGCGAAGGATCCGCTGATCGTGTGCCCGGTTTCACAGGCGGGCGGGTCAGCTTCGACATCGCCGAGAAACTCACCCGTGAAGGCGTCCCGTCCCCGTCGGCGGCCCAGCAACCAGCACAGGGGTTCGGGTGGCCTGGTCGAAGTCGACGTGCGGATCATCATCACCAACCCGCGCTACACCGGCCGCCAGGTCTGGAACAAGCAGCGCAAGGACGATCGCCCTCTGCCAAACCACCAAGGCTGCGCTGGGCGTACCACCCCAGAAACAGCCAGTGGAAGCCAGGATGCTCCCGACTTCCACATGTGCTAATGGTTTGTGTCCGAGGGGTGATCACAACCAATTTCACATGCCGCCGACAACCCCAATCGGCGACGTTCACCGCATTACGGTGGGTGACTAGCCGCGTGCCATGCCCTGTCGCGATGGTTCGAGCCCGTACGGGGTTGCGCGCGCGTACGAGCTCTACGTTATCGCCGCCTCGCCGCCCCAGGAGCCTGCCAACTCCAAAGGAATGGGCCATGCCCAACTGAACCAGCCGCTGGTTGGAATCAAGTACGCAAGCGAGCGCCAACCGCTGATCCACGCCAGACGCCTGCCTGGCAACCCCGCATCCGCATTTCTGATCGAGTCAGGGTGGGGAACAGTCCTCGCGTGCACGAGACCGACAATCTGGTTACGCTCCGTCTGCGGGGGGTGTGATAACCATTTCCGCGCGGGGCCGGCAGGACATCGCCGGCGAGGCGGAACTTTCGTCGGGGGCTGCCCGGTGCAGGCGTGTCAGCCGCCCAGCTTCACGAGCAGCGAGCGCAGGTGAGGTGCCGCGGCGTTCTCCTGGCCGCGCTTCACCCACGCCGCGATGTGTTCGCTGACCAACTCGGCTAGGCTCGCGCGCTCGTCGTCGCTGAGCTCGACCGTGGTCGTGGTGCTGGTCCGGCAGTCGTGAGCGGCGAAAAGGATGTCCCCGACCGGCCAGACGACACGCCGCCGCGCCGCCCGCCTACGCGGCCGACTTCTGCCATACCGTGGCAGTCCCCTCGAGGCTTGCCCTGGGGAGCCGCCCGAGGTCATCACCTCGTGGAGGAGCTACTTCGACCCCTCAGGCGGGCTCGGGGACATCGTCCTGAGTGATCGGCGCGATCGGGGTCTTCACCGTGGTCGCGCCGACGGGCAGGGCCGCTTCCGCGGTCCTGCCCGTCGGTGGTCTGTTCTTGGTGCGCGTGCGGCGTGCGCGCGGTGCAGCGACCAGGTCCTTGCGATGCGGCAGGGCCACCACGGCCGGTCGTTCGGCGTCTCGCCCATGCGGTGCCTCCCCGAGGGGCACCCCGATTATGCGTGGTGCCCTCCGCGCGCCGAGCCTCTGACCGCACCCGGCGCCGCGTTGCGTTGGTTTGATGTGGTGCGTCACGTTCGTGCGGTGCGGCGGAAACGTCCGGGTGGGACGTCGTACTGCCGCTTGAACGCGTTGGCGAGAGCGACTTGGGATGAATAGCCCACGCAGGCGGCGATTTGCTCCAGGGAGTCGTCGGTCTCGCGGAGCATGCTCGCCGCGGCGGTCAGCCGCCACCAGGTCAGGTAGGCCAGTGGCGGCTGGCGGGTCGCGGCCGTGAACCGGCGGGCGAACGCCGCCCGCGACAGCCCCGCCTGATCCGCGAGCGACTGGACGGTCCAGGCCCGCGCGGGATCCTGGTGGATGGCGTGCAGCGCCGAGCTGATCGGCGGGTCGGCCAGTGCCGCGGCCCAGCCCGCGCCACCGGGATCGCGCGGCCGGTCCTCGAACCAGGCGCGCAGCACGTGCAGCAGCAGCATGTCGAGCAGGAGCGGGACGAGCGCCGCGCCGCCGGGACGAGACGTCCCGAGCTCCCGGCCGAGAGCGTCGAGTGTCGTGCGCAGGTCGTCGTGCCGTCCGACCTGCGCGGGCAGGTGGAGCACCGCGGGAATGTCGCGCAGCAGCGGGTGGGTGCGGTCCGGGTCGAGCCGGTAGCCGCCGCACAGCGTCACCACATCGCCGTCTTCGGCTGGCCGCCGCGGCGGGTGCGCGGCCTCGACCAACGGTGTGGCCGGGTCGTCGGCCATGCCGTAGCCGTCTCCGCGCGGTGTGAAGATCACGTCGCCGGGTCCGACGGCGACCGGTGCGCGGCCGTCTACCAGCAGCGAGCATGACCCGCGGAGGAGCACGGTGAACCCTGCGGTTCCAGGGTTTGGCGGGAACCGCATCCCCCACGGCGAGCGCAGCTCGGCACGCGCGAAACCGGGCCGCCCGATGCGCATGCTCGCGATCACATCGCTCAACCAACCCTGTGTCCGAGCGGCACGCCCTGAAGGCACCTGGCCTTGCTGGTGCCCGATCGGTGGTCCGTGCCGGATCGCGGTCGGAGGTTCGGGTGGCTAGTCGGCCGGTCGGTGGTAGGTGGTCGTTTGACCTCTTCCGCCGTGTTGTTCGATGAGTCTCCGGCGGCGCAACTCGCGGAGGACCTTGCGGATGTTGGGGGCGGTCAGGTTCAGCTGACGCTGGAGTTCCGCCACGGTTCGTGCGCCGGTCGCCAGCGCGTCGTAGACGCGCAGCTCTGTCTGGTTGAGGTCGTCGCCGGGCCGCGTTGTGGAGGCGGCCCTCCGGAGGAGGACCGTGAAACGGATACCGGCGTCGATGTAGTGCGCAGGTGGGAGCTCCGCTTCGGCGAGGGTTCTGGTCACGATGGGGATGCCAGAGGCGAGGGCTTCGATGACGCGGGCGCCGCCGTCGGGGGTGCGGACATGCTGGCAGATGGCGACGAGCCGGGCGTTGCGGGCCGAGGTCACGGCCTCGCGGCCGAGCCTCTCGACGGTGATGCCGTAGAGACCACCGGGATTGGAGACGATGAGGCGGTCACGGCGCAGGCGTACCTCGACGGCCATGCCAGCCGACCAGTGGTCGAGGTCGCGGTGGACGAGCGCGTTGGCGATGATCTCGCGGAAGGCAATGAGGGGGAAAGCCGGTTCGTCGTGGACGGTGCCGTCGGGTGCCGAGACGATCGCGGTGTCGAAGGTCCGTCGTGCCCAGGCGAGTGCCTCGTCGAGCATGAGGGGGATCGGGCCTGTGATGGTGGCCTGGTTGCGGGCGCGTGATCCCGCCGGGTCGTTCGGCAGTGGTTCGGCCGATGCCTGGATGACGAACCGCGGGAACCATTCCTGCGGGTGCACGCCCAGGGACAGCAGGCCGGCGACCGTGGGCGTCCCGTCGGGCGTCGTCACCCCCGCGCGGCGGAGGAGTTCCGCGCTGTCGCGGAAACGGCCCAGCCCGTGGGGGTCCCGTTCGCGCACCGACCGCAGGAAGCCCTCAACGAGATCACTGTCGAGGTCATCGCGGGTGGCGCCGTCGACCGGGGCCCGGTCGAACAGGGGCGGCTGCCGTGCGGCGAGGAATGCCTGCTCCTCAAGGACCGACAGTTCGAAGTCCCCGTCGTACCCGCGCAGGTAGGCCGTGCCGGATCCGGTCACGCGGCACGGTTTCGCCGACGGATCGCACTCGTGAACGTGCGCGACGACGACCGGCATTCCCTCGACAACCCCGTCTTCCACGGTGATCCGGACGGGTGGGGTGAACGAGCGTGCCTTTGCGGCGATGCCTTGCTTGAGCTTCTGCGGATCGGTGAGCGGTACGGGTCGGAAGCCCGTCGCCTCATCGAGCCCCAGGATGATCGTGCCGCCGCCCGGAAGGTTCGCCAGGGCGCTGAGTGTCGAGGTCAACGACTGCGGCAGCCCGCCGGCGGCCGACTTGACCTCCACGTCCGACGAGTCGCCGCCCGCTGTGCGCAGACGTTCCACCAGGTCGTCCAGATTCATGCTCACGCGCCAAATGTAACGGAGGTGGGGTTACATTTGCCGTCGATTCAGTTGCATTTGGGGGGTGTTCGCTCAGCTGCGTGTCGGCGACGTGGGTGAGCTTCCCTGGGTGCTGATCCTTTTCGCGAACGCGAGGAAGCCCTCATGGCCGGGCAACTCCTTCAGACAGTCACGCATCAGGGCACGAGCTCTGTCTGGAGCGCCGGTCTGGATCGCGCGGCGGGCTTGGATGTAGGTGAGTTCGGGACCGGCGAGCTGGGGATGGGTGACGAGCCGGTCGAGCAGATGGTCGGCATCAGTGCCTTCCAGGCGTTCGAGTAGAAGCAGATGCCACTCCGAGAGATCACCGGCGCGCTCCCTACGAGAGTAATCGGCGTCGACGCCGTAGATCCCGGGGGCGGCGGTTCGGGCCTGGTCGAGTGCTGTCAGGTAGTGGCCGGCGAAGTCGGCCCAGGCGTCGCTGCCCCGCAGCAGCCCGGCAAGAACGGTGGCGAGGGTGGTCTCCTTCTCGCTGAGGCGGCCCCATCCGGAACGGGTCCATCCGTACTCCTGCTCCCAGCGGATGAGCTGCGGCGCGGCCAGCCGCGCGAAACCGGTGAACCCGTGGTGTTCGCGCAGACCTTGCCACAGGGCGGCGACGGCATCGGAGACGACGAAGCCGGCGGCCTCCACGGGATCCTCGGAATGGAACAGATCGTAGTTCTTGATTTCGCAGGCCAGGTCGATGAGCTGCTCAAGTGCGGCGGCGCCGGTCGGGACGTCGAGAGCGAGCACGGAGCGCGCGTCCTTGGCCAGACGCTGAAAGGTGAAGCGCCACCGACTGCGTTCCTTGGGTGATACGCGCCGATCCCCGGCCATGTAGGCGCCCGCGCGGGCGAGTGACACGAAGTCGGTGACGTCGCGCAAGACCTCTTGGGGGCCGATCCGCTCCTTGTCGGCAACGGCCGGCTTGGTGTTGGCGGGCTGGAGTTCGGTCTCGATGCGCTCCCGGAACTGCTTGGTGCCCCGCCAGTACAACGTCCACAGCAGCTTCCTCAACGCGTCATCGTCGAGACCGGCCAGTTCCTTGTAGAACGCGTCCTTGTTCATTCGCTTCGTCGCCACGACCGTCGATCGTAAACGCTGGAACTTGCCTGCGCCCTCCGCCCGTTGACTCGCGCAGCCGCCGGGCGCGGCATGGTCAGGGGTGGGGGAGGACGGCAACGGCAGCCGCAGTGCAGGGGCGGGACGTTGCGGCGATCAGGGGTCGGATCAGGCGAGCAAGGCGGAAGGCGCCGCGTCCGGGACGGCGTCGATGTTCGGCGTCATAGCCGACGATTCATGTCGTCAGATCGGTGTGTCACCTCATCCCCCGGAGGCCTCCACGATGGCGATCCGAGAACAGTCGTCTCATGACCCGTTCGGCGAGTGGGCGAAGCGCAAGGGGCAGGCTGGCCGCCGGAAGGTCACCAGCGATGCGCGACCGGCCCGGAACGGCTTGCGCTTCGCCTTCTATGGGCGGACCTCGACCACCGGTCACCAGGATCGGCGGACATCGTACGGGTGGCAGCGCGAAGCCGCCGACTCCCTTATCACCGGCGAAGGCGCGATCGTGGCCGACTACTTCGACGCCGGATGCTCACGCGAGGTGCCGTGGTCACGACGTCCACAGGCGGCGGCACTACTCGAAGCCCTGATGGACCGCACCTTCGATGCCATTGTGGTCGGGGAGTACGAACGAGCGTTCTCTGGAAACCAGTTCGCCGCGCTCGCTCCCCTCCTGGACGCCCACGGCATCCGGCTGTGGCTACCGGAGGCGCTCGGTCCCGTCGACATGAACGAGCCGGCGCACCGTGCGCTCATGATGATGCTGGGCGCGCAGTCGCGGCGCGAGGTGCTGCGTGCACGGCACCGTGTCCTGGCCGCGATGCGTAACCAAGCTTGCGAGCAGGGCCGCTACCTCGGCGGCCGGCCCCCTTACGGGTACCGGCTCGTGGACGCCGGTCCGCACCCGAACCAGGCCCACGCCCAATGGGGACGTCGCCTGCGGCGCCTCGATCCCGACCCGCTGATCGCTCCGCACGTGAGATGGATCTTCGCGCGCCGCCTCTCCGGCGTGAGCGTGGCCGGAATCGCCCGCGAACTCAACGAACGCGGCGTCCCCTGCCCGTCCCGTGTCGATCAAAAGCGAAATCCTCACCGGTCGGGGCAGGGCTGGACGCTGAACACGGTCGCCACGATCCTGGAGAACCCCCGCTACACCGGCCGTCAAGTCTGGGACCGGCAGGCCGGGTTCGACGACACGACCGCGAGTTGGGCGATCTCCAAGAAGCCCGCCCATCCGGCGCTGGTCTCCGACACCGACTTCGTCGCCGCGCAGACGATCCGCGCCGCCAGACCCACCCGCGATGGGAGCGTCCGCGTATACCTCCTGGCTGGCCTGCTCCTGTGCGGCCTGTGCCGTCGGCGGATGGACTCCCACTGGGTCAACGGACGCAACGGCTATCGCTGCCGCCACGGCTACAACAGCACCAAGCCGCGCTCTCGCGACGCGCCGAAGAACCTCTACCTCCGAGAAGACCACCTGCTCGACGAGTTGCTGCGGCAGCTTTCACCACGACGAGGCGAAGCTCGCTCCCCGCATGAACTCGTCGCACACCTCAAGCGCAACGGTCTCGCCATAGTCTGCGACAGGTCATCTTGCACCGTGGTCGGCAACAACGAAGAAGAGCCCGCTCCAGGAACAACCTCCCAGATCGAGCTCTTCGCGTCACCCATGGGGTAATCCTGTGTCCGAGGGGGGACTTGAACCCCCATGCCCCGTGAAGGGCACTAGCACCTCAAGCTAGCGCGTCTGCCTATTCCGCCACCCGGACCGGTTGCAGGCCGCAGGCTGCGCTGCGGCCGGTTCACCATACCAAAGGAGACGAGTCGCGGCGAAGTCGATCGAGGGGCACCATGGGGACCGTAGGTGTGGAGACTAGGCGCGAAGGTGATCAATGTGGGCCAGCAGCCGACCGCTGAGGACGAGGTCGTCCGGCTCTGCCAGGAGCTGATCCGGATCGACACCAGCAACCCCGGGGATCATTCCGGGCCGGGGGAGCGGGCTGCGGCCGAGTACGTCGCGGAGAGGCTCGGCGAGGTCGGGGTGGAGTCGCGGATCTTCGAGTCGCATCCGGGGCGGGCGAGTCTCGTGGCGCGGATCGAGGGGGAGGACCCGGGGCGGGACGCGTTGCTGCTGCACGGGCACCTCGATGTGGTCCCGGCCCAGGCGGAGGACTGGACGCGGGACCCGTTCGGCGGTGAGGTCGCGGACGGGTGCGTCTGGGGGCGCGGGGCCGTGGACATGAAGGACATGGACGCGATGATCCTCGCGGTGGTGCGGCAGCGGCTCCGGGAGGGGCGCAGGCCGCCGCGGGACGTGGTGCTCGCGTTCCTGGCCGACGAGGAGGCCGGGGGCAAGTGGGGCGCGCAGTGGCTGGTGAATGAGCATCCGGAGCTGTTCGAGGGGTGCACGGAGGCCGTCGGGGAGGTCGGCGGGTTCAGCCTGACGGTGCCCGGGGACCGGCGGATGTACCTCATCGAGACGGCGGAGAAGGGCATCGCGTGGATGAACCTGACCGCCGGCGGGACCGCGGGGCACGGGTCGATGGTGCATCCGGACAATGCGGTGACCGCCGTGGCGGCGGCCGTCGCCAGGCTCGGGTCGCACGAGTTTCCGGTGCGGCTGACGAAGTCGGTGCGGGCCTTGCTGGAGCGGGTCTGCCTGGCGTACGGGGTGGAGTTCGATCCGGAGCGGCCGGAGGAGTGCCTGGAGAAGATCGGGCCGATGGCGCGGATGATCGGGGCGACGCTCAAGAACACGCTGAATCCCACGCGGCTGGACGCCGGGTACAAGACGAATGTCATTCCGCAGAGCGCCACGGCGCAGGTGGACGGAAGGTTCTTGCCCGGCCATGAGGCGGAGTTCTTCGCGGTGGTGGACGAACTTCTCGGTCCGGACGTCAAGCGGGATTTCGTCCATTATGACCATGCGGTCGAGACGGACTACGAGGGTGCGCTCGTCGCGGCGATGGAGGCGGCGCTGACCTCGGAGGACCCGGGTGCGCTGCCGGTCCCGTACTGCCTGAGCGGCGGGACGGACGCCAAGTCGTTCGCGCGCCTGGGCATGCGCTGCTTCGGCTTCGCGCCGCTGAAATTGCCCCCAGAGTTGGACTTTTCCGGAATGTTCCATGGGGTCGACGAGCGCGTTCCGGTGGACGGGCTGCGATTCGGCGTCAGGGTCCTCGACAAATTCCTGGATCGCTCCTGAATTTACCGACACCAATGCGTTGCGTGGTGCTATCGTCACCGTTCGTTGAGGGTGGTGCGGGCGTAACGGAGGTTGTCGGGTGGTGGGATGCGCGGCGCGGCTCGGGGCGGTCCCCGACCGGCTGCGCCGCGTCGCCGCCGCGCCCGCCGTCCGGCGGCTGCTGGTCCTCGGCGGGCTGCTGATCGCGGCCTGGCTCCTCGGAAGCGCGGCGCAGCCCGCGCACGCCGACGAGCTGCCCGTCGCGCCCGCGAAGATCATTGAAGAAGCGCCCGTGCTGGGCGACGCGGTCAAGACCGTCCACCGGGCCGAACCGGTGCCCCGGGTCGTCCAGGCCGTGGTGGAGAAGCCGCGCGAACCGGCTGCGGTACGGGACATGCCGTCCTCCGTGGCGGCCCCCGAAGCGGACGAGGCCGGCGTTTCGGTCGCTGCCGCGCCAAGGCACCAGAGGCAACTCCGCGCCCCCGAGCGTGGGCGCGCCAAAGCGGCCGTGGAGGCCGCGGCCCCGGCGGCCCAGGACGAGGTTTCGCCGCCGGTCGTCCAGGATCCTCCGGCTCCACCGCCGGCGCCGGACCGTCCAGACGGCCCCTCGGCCGCCGGCGGTTCCGCCTTCTCCGGTGTGACGGCGGCCGTCCCGAACGTCGCCGCGTGGGCCCCGGCCCCGCCGCGCGCATCGGGCTTGCACGCCATCGGCGCGGTTCCCCCGGCCGTCCGCACCGCCGCGGACGAGCCGTCCTTCGCGCCCGACTGACACCCGACGGTCTCCGGACGCGTGCCCGTGCGGCTCGGGCGCGCCGATCCGGTCATCCGCCGTGCCCGCGCACGGCATTCCCCCAGACACACGTGCAACGTGCGTCCCACTGAACGGAGCATCATGCGAACGCGAGCAAAAGGCATGTCTCGGGCCGCGGTGGTCGCCGTGGGCTTTGTCGCCCTCGGTGTCACCGCCGCCCCGTCCTACGCCGACGTCACCAGCGGCAACGGCGGAGTGCTGAGCGGCAACCAGATCGACATACCGGTCTCCGCGCCGGTCGACGTCAGCGGCAACGGCGGCTCCCTGCTCGGGACGACCCACGCCACGTCCAAGGGCGGCGCCAAGGTCCGCAAGAACGGCGGCGGTGCGCAGCAGACCTCCGGCAACCACGGCATCGCGTCCGGAAACCAGGTCAACGCCCCCATCTCCCTTCCCGTGAACGTCTGCGGCAACGGCGCCGCCGTGCTCGGACACGCGGACGCGGGCTGCAAGGGCGGCGCGAAGGTCGAGGACGGCGGAAGCGGCGACCAGGTCACCGGCGGGTCGGGCGGCGTCCTGGCGGGCAACCAGGTGAACGCGCCGATCTCCCTCCCGGTCAACGTGTGCGGCAACGCGGTGGCGATCGCCGGTGCCGCGGTCGCCGGCTGCGAGGGCGGCGCCAAGGTGAAGAACGGCGGGCACACGGGCTCGGGGCAGGAGACGTCCGGCGTTCTCGGCGTCGGCAGCGGCAACCAGGCGAACCTGCCGATCTCCGTCCCCGTCGACATCTGCGGCAACGCGGTCGGCAACGCCGCGGCGGCCTGCGCGGGCGGCGCGTCCGTCCGCAACGGCGGTCACCGGACGGGCCGCCAGGTCACCGACGGCGCTCTCGGCGTCATCGCGGGCAACCAGGCCAACGCCCCGGTCAGCGTCCCCCTGACCGCCTGCGGCAACGCCGCCGCGATCGTCGGGCAGGCGGGCGCGTTCTGCGCGGGCGGCTCCCACGTGCGCAGCCCGTCGGGCGGCGGCCTGTACACGTCCGGAACGGGCGGGATCCTCGGCGGCAACCAGGCCCACGCACCGGCCAAGGCCCCCGCGAACGTGTGCGGCAACGCCGCCGCGCCGGCCGGCCAGGCATCCTCCCTGTGCCACGGCGGCCACGCCGGCTACGGAGACCACGCCGGCTACCGGACGACCACGCCGCCCACCCTCCCGCTGACCGACACCCTGCCGAGTGCGGGCGACGCGGGCCTGCCCGGGGACGGCGGTGTCGGGCTGCCGGCCGGGATCGGGCCGGTGAAGTACGTCTCGGCCGAGCGGGCGATCGCGTCCGCCGACGGGGCCGGGACCGGGGCCGCGCCGGGGGCGACGTGGACGTTCGGTGCCGCGTCGCTGCTGGCCTTCGTGGCCGGGGCGCTGGGGCTGACCCGCAGGCTCAGGCTCGGCCGACGCTGAGCCGAAGCCGCCGCACCATGCGGTGGTGAGAGACGCTTCGCCCGTCCCGGATGGCGCGGCCCGGGGCGGGCGAAGCCTTCTCACCAGGAATTATGTTTACGTTGCGTCATTCGCAACGTACGTAGTGCTACGCTCCGGACGGACCGGCGGGAACGGTTCAGAACGTGCGGACGGCGCGGATGACCTTGCGGCGGAGCTGAACACGGCGGCGGCCGTCCGGGTAGAGGCGCAGCCGATCGATCTCCCAGCCGCCGCGCTCCGCGTGCTCGGTCAGGATCTGCCGCGCGGTGTCGCGTGTCGTTCCGCGGGGCAGTGACAGGACGAGGTAGGTGTACTCCGCCATTGGGACCATTATGACTTGGTCTACCGGGATGGGGCGCCGTACCGTGGCGACCCGGTCCGCGCGGCGTCCGGCGGCATGTCATCCTGTCTGGGGCGCGCGGCGATGAGAATCCCGTCCCGGGGCGGAATGACGGTGGTGAGGCGGCGGAAGCGGACCGCGGGCATGAACGTGCCGTCCTGCGACGTTGTACCAAGCCCGGTAAGAAAGAGCTTGTGTTAGAGGACCAAGACAGCGAGGTTGGAGCGACTGTGCCAGCCAACAACGGCACCGCGAACAGTGGCCGGGGCAACGGCGCCGGTACCCGCCTGGTGATCGTCGAGTCGCCTGCGAAGGCGAAGACGATCGCCGGGTATCTGGGTCGTGGCTACATCGTGGAGTCCAGTATCGGCCATATCCGGGACCTCCCGGGAAGCGCCTCGGAGGTGCCGGCCAAGTACAAGGGCGAGCCGTGGGCCAAGCTCGGCGTGAACGTCGAGCACGGGTTCGAACCGCTGTACGTCGTGAACGCCGACAAGCGGCAGCAGGTCCAGAAGCTGAAGAAGCTGCTCGCCGAGGCCGACGAGCTCTACCTCGCGACGGACGAGGACCGGGAGGGCGAGGCGATCGCCTGGCACCTCCAGGAGGTGCTCAAGCCGAAGGTCCCCGTGCACCGGATGGTCTTCAACGAGATCACCAAGGACGCGATCCAGCAGGCCGCCGAGAACCCGCGTGCGCTGAACCTGCGGCTGGTGGACGCGCAGGAGACGCGCCGCATCCTGGACCGCCTCTACGGGTACGAGGTCAGCCCCGTCCTGTGGAAGAAGGTCATGCCGAAGCTGTCGGCGGGCCGGGTGCAGTCGGTGGCGACGCGGCTGGTCGTGGAGCGGGAGCGGGAGCGGATCGCGTTCGTCCCCGCCCACTACTGGGACATCGCGGGACAGTTCGACACCGGCAAGGACGAAGAGCCGAAGGTGTTCAAGGCCGGGCTCGTGTCCGTGGACGGCAAGCGGGTGGCGCAGGGCCGCGACTTCGCGTCCGACGGCACCCTGAAGACGCGGGACGCGCTGCACCTGGACGAGGCCGCCGCCCGCGGCCTGGCGGAGCGGCTGCGGGGCCGGCCGTACGAGGTCCGGTCCGTCGAGCCGAAGCCGTACACGCGCAAGCCGTATCCCCCGTTTCGGACGACCACCCTCCAGCAGGAGGCCAGCCGCAAGCTGAACTTCTCCGCGAAGTACACGATGTCGGTGGCGCAGAAGCTGTACGAGAACGGCTTCATCACCTACATGCGAACCGACTCGATCACGCTGTCCGAGACGGCGATCACGGCGGCGCGGCGGCAGGCGGCGGCGCTGTTCGGCGGCGAGTACGTCCCGGACAAGCCGCGCGTGTACGCCTCCAAGGTGAAGAACGCGCAGGAGGCGCACGAGGCGATCCGCCCGGCGGGCGAGACGTTCCGCACCCCGGCGGAGACCGGCCTGTCCGGTGACCAGTTCCGGCTGTACGAGCTGATCTGGAAGCGGACGATCGCGTCCCAGATGAAGGACGCCGCCGGCCAGTCGGTGACGATCCGCGTCACCGGGCTGTCGACGCGGAACGAGCGCGCCGAGTTCAGCGCCACCGGTAAGACGATCACGTTCTACGGCTTCCTCAAGGCGTACGTGGAGAGCGCGGACGACCCGGCCACCGACCGCGACGACCAGGAGCGGCGGCTGCCGAACCTGGCGGAGGGCGACCCGCTGACCGCGGCCGCCGTGGACGCGGAGGGCCACTCGACCCGCCCGCCGGCCCGCTACACCGAGGCCAGCCTGGTCAAGGAGCTGGAAGAGCGGGAGATCGGCCGCCCGTCGACCTACGCCGCGATCATCGGCACGATCCTGGGCCGCGAGTACGTGTTCAAGAAGGGCACCGCGCTGGTCCCGTCGTTCCTGGCGTTCGCCGTGGTGAACCTGCTGGAGCAGCACTTCGGCAACCTCGTCGACTACGACTTCACCGCCCACATGGAGGACGGTCTCGACGAGATCGCCCGCGGTGAGGCCGAGCGCGTCCGCTGGCTGACCCGGTTCTACTTCGGTGACGGCGACAACTCCGAGGAAGGGCTGAAGGAGCTCGTCAGCGACATCAGCGACATCGACGCCAAGGGCGTCAGCTCCTTCCCGATCAAGGGCACGGACATCATGGTGCGGGTCGGCCGGTACGGCCCCTACCTGGACCGGGACGGCGAGCGCGTCAACATCCCCGACGACATCGCGCCGGACGAGCTGACCGCCGAGAAGGCCGAGGAGCTGTTCGCGCAGCCGTCCGGCGACCGGGAGCTCGGCACCGACCCGGAGACCGGGCACACGATCGTGGCCAAGTCCGGGCGCTTCGGCCCGTACGTCACGGAGACGCTGCCGGAGCCGGCACCGCCCGCCGAGGGGGAGAAGAAGAAGCGGACGAAGAAGGCCGACGCCGCCAAGCCGCGCACGAGCTCGCTGTTCAAGTCGATGTCGCTCGACACGATCACGCTGGACGACGCGCTGAAGCTGCTGTCGCTGCCGCGCACGCTCGGCGAGCTGGACGGCGAGCCGGTGACGGCGCAGAACGGGCGGTTCGGCCCGTACATCAAGAAGGGCACCGACAGCCGTTCGCTCGGCTCGGAAGAGGAGCTGTTCACGGTCACGCTGGAGCAGGCGAAGGAGCTGTTCGCGCAGCCGAAGCAGCGGGGGCGCCGGGCGGCGGCCGCCGCGCCGCTGCGGGAGCTGGGCACCGACCCGGCCAGCGAGAAGCCGGTCGTGGTGAAGGAGGGCAGGTTCGGCCCGTACGTCACCGACGGCGAGACGAACGCGAGCCTCCGCAAGGGCGACGAGGTCGAGTCGATCACCATCCAGCGGGCCGCGGAACTGCTCGCGGAGCGGCGGGAGAAGGTCGCGGCGAGCGGTGGGAAGAAGAAGACCGCGAAGAAGACCACAACGCGTCGCCGAACCTCCGCAAAGTCCGGCTCCTAGGGACATCTACGCCGATACCCTGACCGACATGACCAGAACGGGCGCACCCCGGCCGTACCCCGCAGCGTCCCAGCCGCCGGGCGTTTCGTCACATTCGTCACCTTCTGCGGGCGGGCCGTTCCGACGGCTGCGGTTCGCGCTGTCGCTGTCGGCCCTCGGCCTGTGGCTCGCCGTCCCGGCGCTGACCGCGATGGCCGCGGCGCTGACCCGCGACGAGGACGCCGCCACCCGCGCGCAGGCGGTGGGCGGCGTGCTGGCCTTGCTGCTGCTGCCGGCGCTGCTGCTCGCCCCGGTCGGCGCCGCGCTCGCCGCCCGCGCCGACCGCCGGCTCATGCTGATCATCGCCGACGCGCTGCGGCTGGTGATCATCGTGACGGTGCCGCTGCTGGACCTGCTGCCGTGGACGCTGGCCGCCGCGTTCCTCGTCTCCTGCCTGAACCTGCTGTGGACGCCCACGGCGCGCGTGTCGCTGCCCGCGATGGTCCCGCAGGACGACCTGCGTCCCGGCGCCCGCCGGTGGGTGACCCGCGCCCTGTTCGGCCCGGCCCTGGTCGCCGCGCCGCTGTTCGCCGTCCTCGCGCTGGTCGCGGACGGGACGCTCGGCCGCGGCTCCCGCGCCGATCTCGCCCTGTACGTGACCGCCGCGGTGTTCCTCGCCTCGGCCGCGGCCGTCGCCATGATCCGGGAGATTCCCGCGGAGCTGCCGCATCCGGTCCCGGCGCCGCTGAAGTCGCTGTTCCAGGGCCCCGGGACGGCCACCGCCCGCGGGCTCGGCCTCGCCGTCGCCGCCGCGTCCCTGACCGCCGGGGCCGTCGTCGCCGTCGCCCGCGTGCACACCGGGGAGCTGGGCGGCGGCGACGCGGGCTACGGCAGCGTCCTCGCCGGTCTCGCGCTCGGGCTCGGCTTCGGGCTGTTCCTCGGGCCCCGCGCCCTCGTCCCGTTCAGCCGTCGGCGGCTGAACGGCCTCGCGGTCATCGCCGCCGCGCTCGCGCTCGTCGTGATCGCCCTCGTGCAGAACCTCGTCGTCGTCGTGTTCGTGACCGGTTTCCTCGGGGTGTTCGCGGGGGCCGCCTGGTCGACCGGCACCGCCGCGGTCGGCGAGGGCGCCGCCGACGCGGAGGCCCCGGAGGACACCCGCCCGTCCGCCTACCTGCGCGCGGTCGTCCTGGTGACCACCGTGGTCGCGTTCGCCGCCGTCCCGCTGCTCGCCGGGGTGGTCGGCTCGCACCGCATCGAGTTCGGCGGCGCCGTCTACGACGTCGACGGGTCCGGTGCCGCGCTGCTCGCCGCGGCCGTCGTCGCCCTGCTGCTCGGCGCGGTCGCGTACCGGCGGCTGGACGACCGGCGCGGCATCCCCCTCGGCCCCGACCTGCGCGCCGCCCTGCACGGCGAGATCTACACGCCGCCGGAGCAGGCCGCCGCCGCGGCGCAGCAGCAGCCCGTCCGGCGCGAGCGCGGCGTGTTCGTCGCGTTCGAGGGCGGGGAGGGCGCCGGGAAGACCACCCAGGCGCGGCTCGCCGCGATCTGGCTGCGCGACCACGGCTACGACGTCGTCACGACGCACGAGCCCGGCGCCACCAAGATCGGTATGCGGCTGCGCGCGATGCTGCTCGACCGCGACACCACGGGCCTGTCCGACCGCGCCGAGAGCCTGCTGTACGCGGCCGACCGCGCCGACCACGTCGCCAACGTGATCAAGCCGGCGATCGAGCGCGGCGTGATCGTGGTCAGCGACCGGTACGTCGACTCGTCCCTCGCCTACCAGGGGTTCGGGCGCCAGCAGGCGGTCGAGGACATCGCCCGCGTCAACGCCTGGGCGACCGGCGGGCTCGTCCCGGACCTGACCGTCCTGCTGGAGGTGCCGCCGCAGACGGGCCTCGGCCGGCTGTCCGCGCCCGCCGACCGCATCGAGTCGGAGTCGCAGGAGTTCCACGAGCGGGTCCGCGCCGGGTTCCGCGCCCTGGCGGAGGCCGACCCGGACCGGTACCTGATCCTGGACGCGAGCCGCCCTCAGGCGGAGCTGAGCCGCGAGATCCAGTACCGCATCCGCGAGATCCTCCCCGACCCCGTCCCCGCCGGGACCGAGGACGCCACGAGCACCTTCCCGGTCATCAGGGACTTCTGACTCCCGCGGCACGGTTAGCCTCTTGCCATGAGCGTCTGGGATGACCTGGTGGGGCAGGAGCCCGCCGTCGCGGAGCTGTCGGCCGCCGCGGGCGGATCGGGCGGCCTGGCGCACGCGTGGCTGTTCACCGGGCCGCCCGGCTCGGGCCGCGTCACTGCGGCGCGGGCGTTCGCCGCGGCGCTGCAGTGCCAGGAGACGCCGCGGGGCTGCGGGCACTGCGCGTCCTGCCACCAGGTCCTCCAGGGGACGCATGCGGACGTGGAGGTCGTCCGCCCGCAGGGGCTGTCGTACGGCGTGAAGGAGACCCGCGCGCTGGTGCTGCGGGCCGCGTCGTCGCCGAGCATGGGACGCTGGCAGATCGTGCTGTTCGAGGACGCCGACCGCGCCACGGAGTCGGCGGCGAACGCCCTGCTGAAGGCGGTGGAGGAGCCGCCCGCGCGGACGGTGTGGCTGCTGTGCACCCCGTCCCCGGACGACCTGCTGGTGACGATCAGGTCGCGGTGCCGGCTGGTGACGCTGCGGACGCCGCCGGTCGACGCCGTGGCGGACGTCCTCGTCCTGCGGGACGGCGTGGACCGCGACACCGCCGGCATCGTGGCGCGGGCGGCGCAGGGGCACATCGGCCGGGCGCGGCGGCTGGCGACCGACCCGGACGCGCGGCGGCGCCGCGCCGCGGTGCTGGAGGTGCCGCGCCGGCTGACGTCGGTCGGTCCCGCGGTCGCGGCGGCGGAGGCGCTGGTCAAGGCGGCCGAGGCGGAGGCGAAGGCGCACTCGGAGGAGCTGGACGGGGCCGAGACGTCCGCGCTGCGGCAGGCCCTCGGGGAGAGCGCCAAGGGACGGATGCCGAGGGGGACGGCCGGGGCGCTCAAGGAGCTGGAGGACCGGCAGAAGTCCCGCGCGACGCGGATCAAACGCGACGCCCTCGACCGGACGCTGCTCGACCTGGCGTCCTACTACCGGGACGTGCTGACGCTCCAGCTCGGCGCGGGCGCCGAGCTCGTCAACACCGAGCTGGCCCCGGAGCTGCGGACGGCCGCGCGGCACGGCCGCCCGGAGGACACGCTCAAACGCCTCGACGCCATCATGATGTGCCGGGAGCGGCTGGACGCGAACGTCAATCCGCTGCTGGCCGTCGAAGCGCTCACCCTCGCGCTGCGCACCGGATGACTGGGCCTTACCAAAACTGCTCCCATTCGTTACATTTCCGTACGCAGCTCTCAACGGGCACACGAGTAACGTCGCTGAGCTGATCATTGACCGAACCGGGCTATCCCCCCAACGGCCTAGGAGGTTCTGCTTTGCGGCGAGCGTTGATTTCCGCCGCGTGTGCCGTCACCACAGTGACGGCCCTCGCGTTCCCCGCGTCCGCGGCCCCGAATCCGGGACACGCGAACGGCGAGGAGTCGGAGTACGTCGTCCTCTACAGGGAGGGCGTGCATCCCGGCAAAGCGCGTCACGCGGTGAAGGAGGCCGGAGGCAAGGTCGTCCACGAGAACCGTGATGTGGGCGTCGCGACCGTCCGTTCGAAGAATCCGCAGTTCATTCGTGCCGCGATGCGCGAAAGGGAGCTGGAGGGCGTCGCGCACAACCGGATCATCGGAAAGGCGCCGAAGGCGCCGAAGAAGAAGGCCGAGAAGGTCGAGGAGACCGTCGGCACCAAACCCACGGTCTCCCTCAAGGGCAAGCCGTCGAAGGACACCGAGCCGCTGGCCGATCTGCAGTGGGACATGAAGCAGATTCACGCGACGGCGGACGGCTCGTACAAGAAGGAGCCGGGCGACAAGCGCGTCCTGGTCGGCGTCCTCGACACGGGCGTCGACGGTGACCACCCGGACATCAAGCCGAACTTCAACCGGAAGCTCAGCCGCAACTTCACCCGCGACATCCCGACGGACGGGAACGGCGAGGAGCTCGACGGGCCCTGCGAGTTCACGTCGTGCGTCGACCCCAACGACTGGGACGACAACGACCACGGGACGCACGTCGCGTCCACGATCGCCTCGCCCCGCAACGGGCTCGGCATGGCGGGCGTCGCGCCGAACGTGTCGCTCGTCAACCTCCGCGTCGGCCAGGACTCCGGCTACTTCTTCCTGCAGCCGACCGTCGACGGCCTCACCTACGCGGGCAAGACCGGCATCGACGTGGTCAACATGAGCTACTACATCGACCCGTGGCTCTGGAACTGCGTCGGCAACCCGGCCGACAGCCCCGAGAACCAGCTTGAGCAGAGCACCATCATCAAGGCGACGCAGCGGGCGCTGAACTTCGCGCAGGAGCGCGGCGTCACGCTGGTCGCCGCGGCCGGGAACGACTTCGTCGACTACACGAAGACGAACACCGACACCGGCAGCCCCGACTTCCCGTCCGTGCCGGGCGAGGAGCCGTACGAGCGGACGATCCCGCCGGAGTGCGTGTCGATGCCGTCCGAGGGCGACCACGTCATCCCGGTGTCGTCGACCGGCCCGAGCGGCCGCAAGTCGTACTTCAGCAGCTTCGGCGACGGCTACGTCGCGGTCGCCGCGCCCGGCGGCGACAAGGTCGACACCGCCGACCAGCGTCCGGACGACCGCGCCGGCATCTGGGCCGCCTACCCCGAGCGGCTCGCGAAGGCCCGCGGCGAGCTGGACGCCGACGGGACGCCCAACGTGCCGTACATCGTCCAGAGCTGCAAGGGCGACGACTGCGCCTACTACCAGTCCATCCAGGGCACCTCGATGGCGGCGCCGCACGCCGTCGGCGTCGCCGCGCTCATCGTCAGCAAGTACGGTCACCGGGACCGTCGCAACGGTGGCCTCACCCTCAGCCCGCGCCATGTCGAGCACGTACTGCGCGGCACCGCCACCGCCAAGCCCTGCCCGAGCCCCCGGACGGTGGAGTACGTCTGGTACGCCCGGTCGGGTGACGAATGGGTGAAGCGGACCTCGACCCAGACCTGTGAAGGCTCGAAGGAGAGGAACGGGTTCTTCGGCAACGGCATCGTGGACGCGCTGAACGCCGTCCGCTGACCTTCTGGCCCGAGACCCACCCCAGGGACGCGGCCCCCAGCCCACGTGGCCGGGGGCCGCGTTCTTTGTAAGGACGCGTCCTCGGTCCTGGGGCATGCGGGGGCTCGGGTTTGGAAGCCTCCGGCATGATGAAGGCATGTCGTACCGAGTCACGTTCGTCTGCACCGGCAACATCTGCCGCTCGCCGATGGCCGAGTGGGTTCTTCGCCATCACGTCGAGGAGGAGGGGCTGGACGTCGAGGTGGACAGTTCGGGCACCGGGAACTGGCACGTGGGCAGCGACGCCGACGAGCGGACCGTCGCCGCGCTGACGAGGGCGGGATACCGGTCCGCGCACATCGCCCGCCAGTTCGAGGCCGGCTGGTTCGACCGCTACGACCTGATCGTCGCGCTGGACGAGGGCCACCGGCGCGCGCTGCGGGCGATGGCGCCGGACGGGGAGGCGCGCGGCAGGATACGGCTGCTGCGCGAGTTCGACCCGGACGCGGATCACGACCTCGACGTCCCCGACCCCTACTACGGCGGCCGCGACGACTTCGACCTCGTCCTGGAGCAGGTGGAGGCGGCCATGCCGGGCCTCCTGGAGGAGATCCGCGCCGCGCTCAAGGAGGCTGAGCCGGGTGCGGGACGCGCTTGAGCTGCTGCTCGGAACGCCGGTCGACGACCTGACCGACCTGGGGTCCAGCCACTCCTGGACGCTGCACCGCGCGTCCTTGGCCGACGGCCGCGAAGTCTTCGTGAAAGCCGCCGATGATCAGGATGGTGTCTTCGCAGCGGAGGCCGCCGGGCTGCGGTGGCTGGGGGAGGCGGGCCCCGGGACGCCCGTCCCCGAGGTCGTCGCGGCGGACGACCGCATGCTCGTCCTGCCGTGGCTGCCGTCCGCGCCGCCGTCCCCCGCCACCGCCGAGCGCCTCGGCCGCGAACTGGCCGCCCTGCACACCGGCGCCCGCCCGCGGGCCTACGGGGCGTCCTGGGACGGCTACATCGCCGACCTTCCCCTCGACAACACGCCCGATGACCGCGACTGGCCCCGCTGGTACGCCGAGCGCCGGCTCGAACCGTTCCTCCGCCTTGGCGCCCGGCACCTATCGGCGGGCGACGTCCGCCTGGTCGAGCGGGTGATGGCGGACATCGAGGCGCTCGCCGGGCCGCCGGAGCCGCCGAGCCGCATCCACGGCGATCTGTGGTCGGGCAACGTCCTGTGGACCGGCGACCGGGCGATGCTCATCGATCCGGCGGCGCACGGCGGCCACCGCGAGACCGACCTGGCGATGATGGCGCTGTTCGGGACGCCGCACCTGGAACGCGTCCTCGCCGCCTACGACGAGGCCGCGCCGCCGGCGGACGGCTGGCGCGCACGGGTCCCGCTGCACCAGCTGCATCCCCTCCTCGTGCACGTGGCGCTCTTCGGCGCGTCGTATCGTGCTTCCCTGGTCGACGCCGCGCGGGCGGCGCTCGGCTGACGCCGCCCGCGACTTCACTGCGAAGCGGCGACTCCATGAGGTAGAAACGACGGGCACGGGCAACGGAAGGGCAGGTGCGGGTCGACCCCATGAGCGACAGGCGCGAGGATCCACCCCCCGGGACGAGCCTCGGCTCGTGGAAGGGACTCGTCCCGATCGGCGTCGCCGCCGCCACGGCGCTGGTCATCGGCGCGGGCGTGGACGTGGTGCGCAGCCACCAGCGCGCCGCGAAGAAGGAGCGTGAGGCCAAGGCGTCGTCGGAGGTCGCGCAGACCCCGGCGCGCTTCGTCGTCGGCGTGACCGAGTCCGGTGCCGCGCTCGTCGTCCGGGAGATCGAGACCGGCCGCGAAGTCGGCGTGCGTGTCGCCGCGCCGCCCGGACGCCGCTTCCACCGCGTCGCCGCGACCCGCAACGGCGCGTACGTCGTCGCGTCCTACGCCGGCCGCGACGTGACGTTCCAACACCTCTTCCTGGACGAATACGGGCGCCCGAGTGGCATCGGGGACGTCCCGAGGCTCAAGGACGTCCCGAAGTTCAGCGTCCCCGGCGCGTCCACCGAGTGGTCGCAACTCGCGGTGAACCCGAACGGCAACCGGATCGCCTACGTCACCTACAAGGGCATGCGTGCCCGAGTGGACGTCGTGTCCGTCCCGGACGGTGCCCGCAAGGTGTGGACGACGAAGTCGCCCGGCCGAATCGGAAGCCTCGCGTGGTCTGGCGCGACGCTCTCGTTCGTCTGGAGCCCTGTCCGGTCGGTGGGCGGGCGCGTCAAGGAGACCAAGCACGAGGTCCGCACCCTCGACACGGGTGGTGCCGGGGGTGACCTGAGGGTGAGCCAGGCCCTCATGACCCTTCCCAAGGGCGGCACCGCGGCGGTGTTCACCGGCAAGGGCATCGTCGTCGGCATCATGAAGGACTCCCAACTGTCGCTTCAGGCGTACACGCTGGAGGGTCAGCCCGGCGAGGTCCTGTGGCAGCAGAAGGTGAAGGGCGACCTCACCGACCTGGACCCGACCCCCAGGAGCAACGGCTTTCTAGCCACCGCCGGTGACCTCTACGCACAGGGCGCACCGGGCGCAAAGCCCGTCTCCGGGGAGGACCTCGCCGACGCCGCCTGGTGAGCGTCCCGCCTGGACGCCCTAGAGTGGATCGCACGAAACCGGGCGAACGGAGCGAAACCGTGGGCATGGTGATGGCAGTCAGCTTCACCCGTTACGGCCGGCTCTACTACCTCGACCCCGGCCCGCACACCCCGAAGGTCGGCGACAAGGTCCTCGTCCCCACCGACTCGGGCCCCGAGGTCGCCGAGTGCGTGTGGGCGCCGCAGTGGGTCTCCGACGACATCGGCGGCCTCCCCGAATGCGCCGGTCCCGCCACCGACGAGCACCTCGCCCGCGACGAGGCCAACCGCCGCCGCCGCGCCGAGGGCCGCTCGATCGCCAAGCGGCTCATCCGCAAGCACGACCTCCCGATGAAGGTCATCGGCGTCGACTTCCTCGACACCGACAACGTCTTCAAGATCTACTTCACGGCGCCGCACCGCGTCGACTTCCGCGCCCTCGTTCGCGACCTGGCCCGCGGGATCAAGGCCCGCGTCGAGCTCCGGCAGGTCGGCCCCCGCGACGAGGCCCGTCTCCAGGGCGGCATCGGCCCCTGCGGCCGCGACCTGTGCTGCGCCACCTTCCTCAAGGACTTCGAGCCCGTCTCCGTCCGCATGGCGAAGGAGCAGGACCTCCCCGTCAACCCGCTGCGCATCGCCGGGGCGTGCGGCCGCCTGATGTGCTGCCTCAAGTACGAGCACCCCCTCTACGTCAAAGCGCACGAGCGGATGCCCGCCCTCGGCTCCCGCGTGGAGACCCCCAGCGGCCCCGGGCAGGTCGTGGGGCGCAACGTCCCGTCCGACAAGGTCACCGTCCGGCTCAACAGCGGCGGGCGCTGCTCCTGCCCGTCCGCCTCGGTCTGCTCGCCCCGCCGCCAGCACGACGCGCACTACAACCCGGGCGACGGCGACGGCGACGGCGACGGCAGCGGCGACGCGACCTGACCGGCCGCAAATCCGGTTGTGGGGCGGTTCGGGGCCGACCTATCGTCCCCTCCCATGGACGGGGACGTGCGGTTGCTCGGGAAGGACGAGCTCGGTGCTTGCCAGCGGCTCGCCGACGACCGGGGGTGGGGCCCGGAGGAGCACAAGTGGCGCTTCCTGTTCTCGGTCGGCCGCGTCTACGGCGTGGACGCCGGGGACGGCGAAGGGGACGGCGAACTCGCGGGGGCGCTGGTGTGCACCCCTTACGGGGAGGACGTCGCCGCCATCAGCATGGTGCTGGTCGCCAAGCGCTTCGAGCGGCGCGGCCTGGGCGGACGGCTGATGCGCCACGCGATGGAAGCAGCCGGGACTGCGAGCTTCTGCCTGACCGCCACGGAATTTGGACGCCCGCTGTACGAGCGTCTGGGCTTCAGATCCGTGGGGATGTGCACTACGTACACGGGAGTGTCCGAGGGGCCGTCCAAGCGGAGTGAGTCCCAGCCGGTGGCGGCAGCCGACATGGCCGCCGTCCACGCACTCGATACCGAAGTGTTCGGCGCCGACCGCTCGCAGTTGGTCGAGGGGTTGCCTTCGTTCTGCGAGACGCTACGGGTCGTCCGGGGCGAGACAGGGATCGCGGGCTACGGCGGTGCGTGGCGCAACGACGACCGGGTCGTCGTAGGCCCGGTCATCGCGCAGAACGCCGAAATCGCGCTCACGCTGGTGGACGAGGTCGTCCCCGAGGGGCCGGTAAGGCTCGACATCGACCACCGGCACCCGGAGCTGATCGACTGGGCGGGCCGGCGCGGCCTGCGTCCCGCGTTCACCACGACGATCATGGAGTTCGGCGCGCCCGTCGCGAACGACCCGTCCCGCCTCTTCCTTCCCGTGGCGCAGGCCCTCGGCTGAGCCGTGCCGCTCAGCCGGCCTTCGCGGCGCTGCCTCCGCCGGGCAGGGCGTACCGGAAGATCTTCTTCCACGTGCTCGTGACCTGCTTGGACAGCGACCCCGTGTGGTACGGCAGGTCGTACTTCTCGCAGAGCTGCCGGACGCGCGGGGCGATCTCGCCGTAGCGGTTGCTCGGCAGGTCCGGGAACAGGTGGTGCTCGATCTGGTGGCTGAGGTTGCCGGTCATCAGGTGGAACAGCGGCCCGCCCGTGATGTTGGCCGACCCGCAGAGCTGCCGGACGTACCATTCGCCCTTCGTCTCGCCGTCCAGCCGCTCCTCCTCGAACAGCTCGACGTCCCCGGGGAAGTGCCCGCAGAAGATGATCATGTGGGCCCAGAAGTTGCGGACGACGTTCGCGGTGAAGTTCGCGGCCAGCGTGGAGACGAACTGCGGGCCGGTGAGCAGCGGGAACGCCAGGTAGTCCTTGCCCCACTGGCGGCGGATCTTGCGTCCGATCGCGCGCAGCTTCTCCTTGGTCACCTCTTCGTCGTGCCTGCCCGCCCGGATCTTGTCGATCTCCAGGTCGTGTACCGCGACCCCGTACTCGAAGAACATCGCGAGCAGCAGGTTGTAGAGGGGCTGCGCGACGTAGGCCGGGCTCCACTTCTGCTCGGGCGCGATCCGCAGGATGCCGTAGCCGACGTCGTTGTCCTTGCCGAGCACGTTGGTGAACGTGTGGTGGATGAAGTTGTGCGAGTGCTTCCACTGCTCGGCGGGGGAGACGTTGTCCCACTCCCACGTCGTCGAGTGGATCTTCGGGTCGCGCATCCAGTCCCACTGGCCGTGCATGACGTTGTGCCCGATCTCCATGTTCTCCAGGATCTTCGCGACGGCGAGCGTCGCGGTCCCGGCGACCCAGGCGGGCGGCAGCGAGGACGCCATCAGCAGCGCGCGGCCGCCGGCCTCCAGGCCGCGCTGCCAGCGGATCACCCGCCGGATGTAGGCGGCGTCGCGTGCCCCGAGCGTCGCGGTGATCTCCTCGCGGAGGGCGTCGAGCTCGCTGGCGATGGTCTCGTAGTCCTCGGCCGTGAGCCGGTCCGAGGTGGCGGCCGTGGTACCGGCCGTCGTGGTGACGGTCATCGTCGTGCTCCTCTCAGAGTTCGATCTCCACCGGGCCGGCGGCGGCCGAGACGCAGGTCTGGACGATCTCGCCCTCGTCGCCGTGGACCTCGCCGGTGCGCAGGTCGCGGACCTTGCCGGAGCACAGGCGGCCGACGCAGCTGTAGCAGATGCCCATCCGGCAGCCGCTCGGCAGCAGCGCCCCGGCCTCCTCGCCGGCGACCAGGAGCGGGGTGGCCCCGTCCGCGTCCACCTCGATCCCGCTCCTGCTGAACGTGACCCGCCCGCCCGCACCGGCGCCGCCGGCCAGGACCGTCTGGAAACGTTCCACGCGCAGGCGTTCCCCGGCTCCCGCCGCCCGCCAGTGCTCGGCGAGGTCGTCCAGCATCGCGCCGGGACCGCAGGCCCACGCCTCGCGCTCGGCCCAGTCGGGGCAGATCCCCGGCAGCTCGGACGGTCGGAACCGGCCGTCCGCCGCCGTGTGCCGCTCGTGCAGCCGCACCCCGTCCATCCGGCGGAGCTCGGCGCCGAAGATGACGTCCCCGGCCGTCCGGTCCGAGTGGACGAGCACGACGTCGGACGCGCCGCGCAGGTGCCGCAGCATGGCCATGACCGGCGTGATCCCGCTGCCCGCCGTGACGAACAGCAGCTTCGCGGGGACGGGCGAGGGCAACACGAAGTCACCCTCCGCCGGAGCGAGCCGGACGATCGTGCCGGGACGCACCTCGCGGACGAGATGCGCGGAGACGAAGCCGTCCGGCGCGGCCTTGACCGTGATCGTGATGCGGCCGTCCGGCCTCGGCGGGGACGACAGGGAGAACGTCCGCCAGTGCCGGACGCCGTCGATGTCGACCCCGACCTTGACCCACTGGCCCGGCCGGTGCCCCCGCCACATCCGGCCCGGCCGGATCACGAGGGTCGCCACGGCCGGTGCCTCGTGCCGGACGGCCTCGACGCGGCCCCGGAGTTCCTCCGTGGACAGCAGCGGGTTCACCAGGCCGAGGTAGTCCTCCGGCAGCAGCGGTGTGGTCAGCTGCCGTGCGACCGCCGCGATCCGCTGCCCGACCGTGGCACGGCCCGCGGTTCGCGCGGTGGTGGTCCTGTTCCGGGTCGCGGCTGCCACGATGCCTCCCCGATGACGCGTAACTTACGGTTCCGTAAGCTACGGAGAGGTAACCAGAGGTTCAAGGGTTTCGCCGGCAAAGCGACCGGAATCACACCATCGGCCGATGTTACATCCCGTGCTGTCATCGCCGGTGATCTCCCATTTTGTACCCGCGCGTTTGGAACTCCCTGCCCGACGGGATGGAACACGAACATCGGGAAGTGGCCGCCGGTGGCCGCGCCGACGTAGCGTAGGCGGCGGCGTACGTGCCGCTACGACGAGACGGGGTCAAGGGTGCGGGCAGCGAAGACCATCGGCGTGGCCGCCGTGCTTGCGTGCACAGCGGTCACCGGGTGCAGCGACGGGGGCGGCGACAACACGGCCCGGTCCTCCGTCCCCACCGGGCTCGACTTGTTCTACCAGCAGAAACCGTCCTGGAAGGACTGCGAGGACGACTTCGAGTGCGCGACCGTCCAGGTGCCGCTGGACTACGCCAAGCCGTCCGGCGAGAAGATCGGGATCTCCGTCATCCGGCTCCCGGCCGCGGACAACTCCAACCGCATCGGTTCACTGCTCACCAATCCCGGCGGCCCCGGCGGTTCCGGCGTCGACTTCGTCCGCCAGGCCGGCCGCGCCTTCGGCGCCGACCTCCGCCGCCGCTTCGACATCGTCGGCTTCGACCCCCGCGGCGTCGCCGGCAGCGCCGCGGTCCGCTGCAACAGCGCTGCCCAGCTCGACGCCTTCTTCGCCACCGACGCCTCCCCGGACGACCGGCGCGAGACCGAGCAACTCGGCGCCCAGGGCGAGAAGTTCGCGCAGAACTGCGAGACCAAGGCCGAGGACAAGCTCCCCTACGTCGGCACCGTCAACGCCGCCCGCGACATGGACGTCCTCCGCGCAGCCCTGGGCGACGACAAGCTCACCTACTACGGCGCCTCCTACGGCACCTACCTGGGCGCCTTCTACGCCGAGCAGTTCCCCAAGAATTTCCGCGCCCTCGCCCTGGACGGCGCCGTCGACCCCAACCTCTCCTCGACCGACCTCCTGATCGAACAGGCCAAGGGCTTCGAGACGGCCCTGCGCGCCTTCGCCGAAGACTGCGTCAGGACGAACAACTGCCCCTTCGGCACCTCCGCCGACGCCGTCATCGCCCGCATCTCCACCTTCCTCGCCGAGACCGACAAGCAGCCCCTCACCAGCTCCCGGGACTCCCGCAAGGTCACCGAGTCCCTGGCCGTGATGGGCATCGCCCGGTCCCTCTACGTCAAGGAGTACTGGCCCGTCCTCCGCCAGGCGCTGACCCAGGCCATGCAGAACAAGGACGGCACCACCCTCCTCGGCCTCGCGGACGAGATGGTCGAACGCGAAGCCGACGGCACCTACAGCAACCAGACCGACGCCAACATGGCCGTCAACTGCGTCGACAAGCCCAACCCCCCGGACCTGGCCGCCTACGGCAAGGCCGCCGCCGAAGCCGAGAAGGTCGCCCCCCGCTTCGGCCCCTTCGTCGTCTGGGGCGGCGTCCCCTGCGTCTACTGGCCCACCCAGACCGACCAGGAACCGAAACCCCTCACCGCCAACGGCGCCGCCCCCATCCTCGTCATCGGCACGACCCGCGACCCCGCCACCCCCTACAAGTGGTCCGAGAACCTCGCCGACCAGCTCTCCAGCGGCGTCCTGCTCACCTACGAGGGCGACGGCCACACCGCCTACCTCCAGGGCAACCCCTGCATCACCAAGGCCATCGGCGACTACCTGATCACCGCCGACCCGCCCGACGACGGAACCAGGTGCTCCTGAATAACCAGTGCGCACCCACCCCCGCGGACCCGGTAGACTTCTTCCCGCCGTGCCCCGGCCCGGCAAGCCGCCTTAGCTCAGTCGGCAGAGCGATTCACTCGTAATGAATAGGTCATCGGTTCGATTCCGATAGGCGGCTCCCAGCTCAAGGCCCCTTCCGATCATGGAAGGGGCCTCTCTGCTAACAGGCTCGCTAACAGCAGCGTTTAGGCGACCTCGTTCATGACCCGAGCGAACACGTCCGCCGCAGCCACCTCGGCCGACCGGATCACGTGCGCAGAGCCCCGCATGTGATCGCCGGGGCAGCGTGCCCGAGCCGAGCGGCCACCACGTGGGTGGTCGGCCCGGATGGTCTTGGTGCATCAGCCAGCCGACCGCGTCCGGATGGATCGGGTCACCCCAGCCGGCAGCGAACAAGGGCGGTCCGCAAGCGGGCTGCCGGGGCAGCCGCCCGCCCTCGGGCCGGGCATGCGGCCGCTGCGGGCCGGTCCCGTCCCGAGACCGGTCGGCCGCCTCAGCGGATGCGGAACACCACTGAGGCCGGAGCGAAAGCTCCATTGGTGGCCGTTATTCCAGCCACATCCCGTCGCGCATGATGACTCTCCCGCGTAGTTCCGGCTCGCCGCGCCAAGCGTGCACAGTCCTAGGGGCCACGCGTACATACAGAAAGGACCCCTCTTCCACGCGTGGATCCCACCCGAACTTGTCGGCGAACGCCTCCGCTGCGCCTCCGGGCACCTCCTGGTCCGGGAAGCACTCCGCCTCCCCCTGGAGGAGCACCACGTCGAAGGTGTCCGGTAGCGACAGGCGCACGCGCGGCTCTTCGCGGACGTTCCGCGCGGTCACGGAAGTGGCGCTGGTGCACATCCACACTGCTCGCCCATCCCACAAGAACCACAGCGGCACCTGGTGTGGCCCGTGATCAGGGTGAGCCGTCGACACCCATACATCCCGCTCGGTAACGAGCCGCTCCAGAGTGTCGCGAATACGCTCCGCCGTCCGGCGACGAACGATTCCCCCGGTCTCCATGAGGACCGACCCTAGCCAAGTAGGTGCGAAGCGCGCCTGAGGCGCAGGACCTACTCCTAACGGCCGATGAACCAAGCGTTCACGAACCACGGCGAACCGCCGACAGCCGTCCAGCACGAAATGCTGACAGCAGCGCCTAGGTGACCTCGTTTCCGGTGATGGGGCGCGGGTGATGGCTACGTCGGCGGCGGGGGCCGGTGCGGAGCTGGTGGTGGTGCCGGGGTTCGGAGAGTCCTCGGCCCCAACGGCGCCGGCAAGACCATCGCCGTCGAATGCCTCGAAGGACTCCGCCACTCTGACACCGGAACCAAGCCACACGTGAGGGCAGGTGGGGCTCGGCGGCGCAACCTGCCGGAAGGGGTGATCACGACCTGGACGTCTGGGATTGGCGGCTGGGGTGCGGGGTTGCCGGTGGCGGTAGGACCGTCGGTGGTGTTACGGGCTCAGGTGCTCGGCGAGGATCTTCAGCTGGGTTTTGCGTGCCTCGGCGTGGTGGTGGCGGCCGGCGTCGGTGAGCTCGACGAAGATGCCGCGGCGGTCGTTCTGGCACAAGGCTCGCTGGACGTAACCCTGTTTCTCCAGGCGGGCGACGGTACGGGACAGGGCGCTCTGGCTGAGGTACATGGCCGCGGCGACCTCCTGCATACGGCACTTCTCACTGTTGAGGTCGACGAGGCGGTCGAGTGTCTCGTACTCGCTCATGGTGAGGCCGTGGGCGTCCTGCAAGGCGCGCTCAAGAGCGCACGCAACCGCGTTGTAGCAGGTCGCGAGCTCGCGCCAACGGCCGATCAGGGCAGCCTCCGCCTTCATGGCGCGCATCTTAGCATGCGCACACATCAGATGCACCGGCATTAGATTCTGACGAATTTAGTGTGTGGACATTGGATGCATGCGCATGTACCGTTCTCCGACGTGACTATCACCGACACCTCACCCGCTCCTGCCGTCCGTGGGGCGGCCTCCTCGGATACGACCCGACAGGTCTGGACACCCCGGCTCTGGGGGGTCCTCGCGGTTCTGTGCGCCGTTTTGTTCCTCGATGCGCTCGACGTCTCGATGGTGGGCGTGGCGCTCCCGTCGATCGGTGCGGAGCTGGGCCTCACGACGACGTCACTGCAGTGGATCGTGAACGGCTACGTGCTCGGTTACGGTGGCCTGCTCCTGCTGGGCGGACGCACCGCCGACCTGCTGGGACGCCGCCGGGTCTTCCTCGCCGCACTGGCCGTGTTCGCTCTCGCGTCGCTGGTGGGCGGCCTCGTGGACAACGGGGTGCTCCTCATCGTCACCCGTTTCGTCAAGGGGCTGGCGGCCGCGTTCACCGCACCGACCGCGCTTTCCATCCTGACCACCACCTTCCACGAGGGGCCCGCGCGCAACCGAGCGCTGTCGGTGTTCTCGGTATTCGGGGCCAGCGGCTACTCGTCCGGGCTGATCCTCGGTGGGCTGCTCACCGGGTTCGGGTGGCGCTGGACGTTCCTCACGCCCGTGCCGATCGCCCTCATCGCCCTGGTCGCGGGCGCCGCACTGATTCCCCGGGACAAGCCGGCGGCGAGCGGCGGTCATGACCTCGTCGGCGCCGTGACCCTCAGCGGGGGAATGCTGCTGGCCGTCTACACCGTCGTCTCCGCCCCGGATCGCGGGTGGCTCGACCCGGTCACGCTCGGCTTCGCCGCTGCGGCCGTCGCGTTGCTGGTCGCCTTCTTCGTCACCGAGAGCAGGGTGCGGCACCCGCTGGTCCGCCTCGGAATCCTGCGGATCGGGGCGGTCGTGCAGGCCAACCTGAGCATCGTCGCGCTGTTCGGCTCGTACCTGAGCTTCCAGTTCATGATGACGCTGTACCTGCAGGACGTGCTGGGCTGGTCGCCGCTGAAGATGGCGATGGCGCTGCTGCCCGCGGGGCTCTTCGTGGCCTTCGGGTCGCCGTTCGTCGGCCGCCTGATCGATCGGTACGGAACGGCCCGTTTGATCATCACTTCCATGGCGTCCCTGACCCTCGGGTACGGATGGTTCTTGGCCACGGCCGGAAACGCCCCCCACTACGTCCTGACCATCCTGCCGACGATGCTGCTGCTGGGCGGCGGGTTCGCGTTCGGGTTCAGCTCGATCATGGCCCAGGCGACGGACGGCATCGACGACTCCGAGCAGGGCCTGGCCTCCGGCCTGGTCAACACCTCGGGCCAGGTCGGCGCCGCCCTCGTCCTGGCGGTGGTCACCGCCCTGGTCGCGACCGGAACGACCACCGGCGGGGACGGCTTCTCCGACTTCACCCCGGGCGTCAACCTGGTCAGCGCCGTCGCCGTAACCGGCCTGATTCTGAACCTCCTCGCCCTCCGCCGCCGCTCCCGCCACCACAAGCCCGCCTAACTCGACACCCACTAACTCGACATCCACCGGGACTCCCCCGATGCGGCGGCGCTGAGGGCAACCCTCTCCGTTTTCGTCGCGCAACACAGGCAGCCCCGAGTCTGAGGCCGGGCCCACTTCCGGGTCGGGGCCGCCGGCGGTGCCTCGCCGGCCTGGTTCTCCCGCCTGCCTTGACGGCCCCGCCGCCGCGGCGCCTCCCGATACGGCGCCGGAAGCCCTCCGCCGGCCGGTTGGACCACTGGCGTGAGTCAGTGGTCCAACCGGCCCGGCGACCTGACCTCAGGCCCTAGCAAGCGCAGTCTCAGTAACGGCTGCCGAGCGGGCTCGCTGGTTTCGAGGTCTGTCAGTTGACCTTCCCGGATTCCCGGGTGCCGGATGGTGTTCAGGCAAGGAGTATCCGTTGTTGATCGGTGGCGTGGCGGGCGGGTTAGGGGC
>NZ_SMLC01000190.1 GCF_004349245.1 Actinomadura sp. 6K520
CCCTGACCCCGTAACGACCGAGCACCGGCACCTTCCCGCCCACCCCGATGCCGCCGCCCGCGGCCCGGCACCGCGCGCCGTTCAGCCGGGTCGCGGGCGGCACGGAAGGCTCCGCCATGTCCGTCCACTACCAGCTCCTCGCATTCCTCTCCACCGGCGTCTACTTCGCCGGGCTGGCCTTCTTCAAGCTGGCCGCGGCCGGTATGGGCCCCCTCCGGGGGAGCCGTCCCCGGCACCTGGCCCGGACCTTGCTCACCAGCAGGACGTGGGTCGCCGGTGCGGCCGTCCTCGGCGTCGGAGCCGCCCTCCAGGTGGCGGCGCTGACCGGGCTGCCGCTGTTCGAGGCGATGCCGATGTTCCTGGCCGGGCTGGGCGTGCTGCTCGTCCTCGCCGTTCCGATCCTGGGCGAACGGCCCACTCCGCGCGAATGGGGATGCGTGGCCCTGCTGGTCGTCGCGGCCGTCCTGCTCGTGCGGGCCACGCCGGGGAGCCGCGCTCCAGTGGGCATCGAGACGCCGCCGTCGCCGCTGGTCGTGGCGGTCGTCCTGCCCTCGCTGCTGGTGCCGTGCATCATGTTCCTGGCGTACGACCAGGGGCGCAAAGGCGCCCACGCGCGGCCGCTGACGGGGGTCGCGCTCGCCATCAACGTGGGGCTGCTCACCGGCACCAACGAACTGATGCTGCGGGGGGCCGCGTCCCTGACCGGGGATCCCGGCACCCTGATCAGCACCCCCTACCTGTACGTCTTCGCGGTCGCCGCGCCGCTGGCGATGGGCCAGCTCCAGATCGCCCTGCAGCGCAGCCGCCTGGTGGTCGTGGGGCTCGTCGCGACCGCGACGGCGAAGACCTACCTGCTTCTCGTGGCCACCCCCCTCTACGGGGAGCCGTGGCCCGCCGAAAGCGGCCAGGCGGCACTGGCCCTGGGGCTGTCGCTCCTGGCCGTCGCCGCCGTCCCGCACCACGAACCCCGCGACACCGCACACAGCGACACCGCACGCAGCGACACCGCACCCCAGGAACCGACCGAACGACCGGAAGGAACGCATGGACCACCAGCAGCGCCTGGAGCACCCCGCCTGGATGTCAAAACCTCCATGGACCCTAGTTCTGCGCCATCTGGCCTCTGGCGACATCCGGGCGACGCCCGCGCAGCTCACGGTGTTCCGGTCGTTCGCCGAGGCCGGTGACCCGCCGGCGGACGCGGTCGCGGAGATGATCGCGCGTCTCCCCGGCGGCACCGGCCGGCGGCTGTTCGAACGCGCCCTGCACGAGGGCATCGACGCCGTCGACGACCCGCCTCGCGAGCTGGTGGACTTCTTCGCCGCGGCCGACGCCGTCCCGTACTGGGTGGACACCGACCTCCTCGAACGCGGCGCGCGGGTCATCGCCCGCACGGGGCTGCTCGGGCTCACGATGGTGATGCCGTGCACGTCCCTCTACGGCGGCTACCTGGCCTCCCGCGCCAACAAGACCCTCGTCCGCACCGGTGATCTCGACTCCATGGCGCCGCGCCGGCTGGCCGAGACGGCGAGCTGGTGGGTGGACGTCACCACCCCCGGCGGGCTCGGCCGGTTCGACACCGGCTTCAAGCAGACGCTCCGGGTCCGGATCATGCACGCGCAGGTGCGCGCCGCGATGCGGCGGCGCGGCGACTGGGACCACGACGCGTGGGACGCGCCGATCAACCAGGTCCAGATGGCCGGGACCCTGCTGCTGTTCTCCCTGGTGATGCTGCTCGGCTCGCGGGCCCTCGGGCTCCAGTTCTCCGCGGCCGACCGGGCCGCGGCCATGCACCTGTGGCGCTACGTGGGCCACCTCATGGGCGTCCACCCCGGCCTGCTCCCCGCCGGCGAGGCCGACGCCTGGCGGCTGCTCTGGCTGGAGGGCGCCACCGAGTTCCGCCCGGACGAGGACTCACGGCGGCTCGCCGACTCCCTGATGGACGCGGCGGCCCCGCTGCTGCTCCCGCCCCGCCTGAAGAACTCACCCGTCGCCAGGCGCGTGCTGACGAACTACCTGTTCTCCTACAGCCGCATCGTCCTCGGCAAACGCAGCGCCGACCTCCTCGGGGCGCCCGACCTGAAGGCGTACCGGGCCGCCGTCCTCGGCACCGCCACCGTGGTCTTCGCCCTGGAGAGCGTCCGGCGGGCGGTACCCGCCGCCACCCGGTTGAGCGAACGCGCCGGGCAGCGCCGCCGCACCGCGCTCATCCAGCGCATGCTCCTCGAACAGCACGGCGACCGCACCCACAGCCGCCTGGACGGTCAGCGTCCCGGCGGAAGGACGCTCAAGGGAGCCTGACATCTGCCGGTGGCCCGATGTGGCCGATGGGTCGGATGGGTCTGGGCAAGATCCCGAAAGGCGTTCATATTCCCGGTCATGATGGGCAAGCGCGTCTCGCGCACCGCAGTCGTCGCACTCGCGTTCACCGTGGCCCTGGGTCTGTCGGCGGCCCCGGCCCTCGGCCACGCCGAACGCGAGGTCAGATTCCCGGCCGGGACCGGCAAGGTCCCGACGTACCGCACGGCGCCGGCCTCGCCGAGGCTGGTGGTGTGCAAACCGGAGTCCGCCGAACTGATCAAGAGCTACGCGGGGTGGCTGCGGACGCTCAACGAACGCCTCCTCGCCGAGTGCTCGTACCGGCACGTCCAGGCCGCGGTGAACGACGTCACCGAGCGCGGCACGACGATCTACGTGCTGCCCGGCACGTACCGCGAGGAGCCGAGCCGCGCCGAACCGAGCCCGGAGTGCGCCCCGCTGGAGGGCAGGGACCTGCTCAGCTACGCCGAGCAGTACGCCTGCCCCAACCTCCAGCAGCTCGTCGCCGTGTTCGGGGACGAGACGCCAGGCGACGACGACCGCTCGTGCGACAGCCCGCGCTGCGACCTCCAACTGGAGGGCACCGGCCGTGAGATGACGGACGTCGTCATCGAGGGCGGGTTCAAGCCCGACGGGACGTGGGCCAAGCTCAACGGAATCCGCGCGGACCGCGCCGACGGCTTCTACCTGCGCAACATCACCACCCAGCTGTTCGAGTTCAACGGGGTGTACATCCTGGAGCAGGACGGCTTCGTGATCGACCGGGCGCTGGCCCGGTGGAACGAGGAGTACGGCTTCCTCACCTTCGCCAGCGACCACGGCCTCTACACCGACTGCGAGGGCCACGGCAACGGCGACGCCGGGATCTACCCGGGGTCGGCCTCACCGCTCAACGGCCGCCGCCATTCGATCGAGATCCAGCGCTGCGACTCCCACCACAACGCGCTCGGCTACTCCGGCACCGCCGGGGACTCCGTCTACGCGCACGACAACACGTTCCACCACAACTCGGCGGGCGTCTCGATGGACAGCGCCTTCCCCGGCCACCCCGGCCTGCCGCAGAACCACGCGACGTTCGAGAACAACCTGATCTACAGCAACAACGTGAACTACTACGGCAACGTCTGGGACGGCACCTGCGCCAGACTCCCCAGGGACCGGGGCCACGAACGCGGCGTCGTCTGCCCCGCCCCGCCGGTCCCGGTCGGCACCGGCCTCCTCCTCGGCGGCGGCAACGACAACGACTACGTCCACAACCGCCTGTACGACAACTGGCGCAGCGGCTTCCGGCAGATCTGGGTGCCGGCCCCGCTCCGCGGCGAGAACGACCTGCTGAAGTTCCGCGACACCTCGCACCGCAACCGCTACACCCGCAACGCCTTCGGCGTCGCCCCGGACGGGAGGGTGCTGCCCAACGGCCTGGACGTGTGGTGGGACGAGCAGGGCGACGGCAACTGCTGGGAGGGCAACACCTCGTCCTGGGGAACGGTCAGATCCGACCCCGCCGCCCTCCCGGACTGCGACCGCCCGTCCGGCTGGACGATCTTCTCCCCCTTCGGCAACCTGCTGAAGGTCCTGGCCGCCCTCCCCTGCTCCGAGTACGGCCGCGACAAGCCCCGCCCGGAAGGCTGCGACTGGTTCGACACCCCACCCCGCCCGACCCCCTGACGACGAAGCGGCCGGACGCGAACGCGTCCGGCCGCTTCCGTATCCGTGGTCGTTGCGGCGTTTCAGATGCCCCAAAACCACATGAATATTCCACCCAAGGAGGAACCTTCCATTCTAGACAAGGACACAGTAGCTCCGCAGATCCCCGTATCTGCGGGTGAATGTGGATACCCTAGCGAATCCGCCCGGTCGGGGGCTTGATCGCCAAGAAACACGCCGGGTCGGATTCTAATGTGAAGGACCTTCAGATCCCCGACGCACTGTCGCGGCCGCCCGGGTACATGCGGGGTTCGTCGGCCTCGGGGACGCCCAGCTCCTCGTAGATCTCCAGGGCCTGGCGGCGGTAGGGGGCGGCCTGGGCCTCGCCGTGGATTCGGGTCATGACCTGGGAGATGCCGTCCAGGGCGCGGGCCTCCTGGTAGGCGTCGCCGATCGAGCGGGCCAGTGTCAGGGACTCCTCGTAATGGTCGAGGGCCATGTGGTACCGACCTGCTCGCCGGTTCACGTCCGCGATATTCCGCAGCGCGGCGGTCATCTCAAAGCGTTCGGATATCTCGCGGGAGAGTTGCAGCGCCTTCTGGAAATGGATCAGTGCCTCACCCTCGCGGTTCATTTCCGCATACCAGAGGCCGATGTTGTTCAGGCAGGCCGCCTCGTCGCGCCTGGCTCCGAGTTCGCGGTAAATCGAGAGCGCCTGCCGGTAATTCTCGATTCCCGCCGCCCCCTGCCCGGTCCGCACCCGGACGGCCGCGATGTTGTTGAGCCAGGTGGCCCGGTGCTGCCTGCTCATCTCGATGACCGCGCCGGCCTCTTCGTAACAGCGAAGTGCCGCACCGTAGCGGCCGAGTTTGCGCTCGATGTCGCCGAGATTGTTGAGGACCATCTGCCGTCCCTTGCGATGGCCCGCCTCCCCGTACAGGGCGAGCGCGGCGCGCATCTCCTCCTCCGCCTCCGCGTAGCGGCCCCGGTGGAAGAGGATGAACGCGCGATGGTGCAGGACCTCGGCCTCGCCCGCCCGGTCCCCGGCCGACCGCCACAGTTCCAGCGCCCGGTCGTAGTATCCGACGGCCACGTCGTACTCGGAACGCTGCCAGTGCACGAGGCCGAGCGAGTCGTGCAGCGCGGCGACCGCGGCGGGACCGGCCGCGGTGACCGCCAGGCCCTCGTTCGCGGCGCGCAGCGCCTCCTCGTGCCGCCCCGCGCGCAGGAGGATTCTGCTCCGGTCGGCGAACGCGCGGGCCGTCCCGTCGTCCTCGCCAAGGACGCGCCAGGCATGGACGGCGCGTTCGTGCAGGTCGGCCGCTTCGGGCCAGTTGCCCTCGGTTTCGAGGTACTCGCCCAGTGCCGCGGCCAGCAGTGCGGCATGGCGGGGGCGGCCGTGGTCGGCCGCATGGCGGGCGACGCGCAGGGCATTGTCCAGCTCCTCGCGAAACCAGCGGCGTGCACCGTCCTCGTCCTCGAAGAAGGCCGGGGCGGCCGGGAGCGGGCGGGAGCGGTACGGGAACAGCAGGCGGTCGGCGTGCCCGGCGGCGGCGAGGTAGTGGTCGAGGAGCCGGTCGACGGCGGCTTCGCGGGCGGGTGCGGGGTCCCGGTCCGCGGCCAGGTGGTGCGCGTACTCGCGGACGAGGTCGTGGTACCGGTAGCGGCCCCGCCGGGGTTCGTTGATCAGGTGGTGGTCGTGCAGGTCGTCGAGGAGTGCCTCGGCGGCGGCCGGGCCGGTGTCCAGCAGCGCGGCGGCGTCCCGCGCGGTCAGGTCCGCGCCGGGATGCAGCCCCAGCAGCCGGAAGGCGTGCCGCTGCCGTTCGTCCAGGCCGAGGTAGGACACCTCGAACACCTCGCTCACCCCGCGGTTCTCCGCGCGGAACTCGGTCAGCGGCGCGCGTCCCCGTTCGAGGCGGTCGGCCAGGTCCGCCACGGTCCAGCTCGTCCGGTGGCGCAGCCGGTTCCCGATCAGCTGGACGGCGAGCGGCAGGTGGCCGCAGAGCCGCGCCACCGTGCGCACGGACTCCGGGTCGGCGTCCGGGGCGAGCCCGGCGGACCGGGTGAGCAGGAGGGCCGCGTCCGCGGGGGCCAGCACGTCCAGGGAGAGGGTGCGGGCGGCGTCCAGGCCCGCCAGGCGGCGGCGGCTCGTGATCAGGACGAGGCAGCCGGGCGAGCCGGGCAGCAGCGGACGGACCTGGTCGTGCCCGAGCGCGTTGTCGAGCACGAGCAGGACGCGGCGGCCGGCGAGCTTGGTGCGCCACAGTGCCGCCATGCCGTCCAGACCGGCCGGCATCCGGTCGCCGTCCACCCCGAACGTGTGCAGCAGCCGGCGGAGGGCGGCGGCCGGGTCGAGCGGCTCGCGTTCGCGGTCGTGGGCGAACAGGTCGAGGAATATCCGGCCGTCGGGGTAGCGCGGCGCGAGGCGGTGGGCGAGGCGGATCGCGAGCGTGGTCTTGCCGACGCCCGGCATCCCGTCGACGGCCAGGACGGTGACCGCGGTGCCGCCGCCCTCGCCGGCCATCTCCGCGAGGCGGTCGAGCTCCGCCTCCCGGCCGGTGAAGGTGTGCAGGTCGCCCGGCAGGTCGCTGGGCGGGGAGGCGCGTGCCCGGCTCCGGGACGCCGCCGGTCCGGGCTCCCCGGACAGGATGCGCCGGTGCAGTTCGCGGAGCCCGGGGTTCGGGGAGACGCCCAGTTCGGCGGCCAGCCGCCGCCGCGCCCGCTCGTAGACCCGCAGTGCCTCCGCCGAACGGCCGCCGCCGTGAAGGGCCAGCATGAGCAGTTCGACCGTTTTCTCGTTGCCCGGAAACCGGTCGAGAAGCTCGTTCAGTTCGGCCACGAGTTTCGCGTGCTCACCGAGGTCGAGTTCGAGCCGGGCGCGGTCGAGCGCCGCGCCGAGCAGTTCCTCCTGGATATCGCGCCTTCGCCACGCGGCCCACTCCCCGGTCACGCCGCGGAGCGGTTCACCGCGCCACAGGCGCAGCGCGTCCCCGAAGAGCCGCACCGCCTCGTCCGGGTGGCCGCTGGCGGCTATCGCGCGGGCCTGGTCGCACAGCGTCCGGAAACGGTGATAATCGACGGTGGCGGGATCGACGTCCAGCACATATGCGCCCGACCGCTGCTCCAGCCGCACTTCTTCGCCGAGCGCGGCGAGGTTCCGGCGGAGCCGCGCAATGTGCGGATAGAGCAGATCCTTCGCCTTGGCCGGCGGGTCGGTCCCCCAGACCCGGTCGATCAGCGTCTCGGAAGTCACCGGCCGGCCCGGCGTCATCAGCAGCGCGGCCAGGACGCAGCGCTCTTTCGCCCAGCCCAAATGCAGGCGCTGGCCATCGGACCACAGTTCCAGCGAACCGAGGAGTCGGAATTCCATCCGCACTCCCAAATGCAAGCCGACCTTTGACACCGATGATCCTTGCATTGTCAAGTGAGAATTTCCACCGGTGAGCATGTTGTGTCCTGGCCACGATGGGCCGGGCCGCGGACCGGAACTGCAAGCTTTCCGCAAGGCATCCGGCAAGTCCCGCCGCAAGGGCCGCCTCCGATGCTCGGTGTGGGGTCGCGAAATCGGACAGCGCTGAGCAGAGGGGCAGTGATATCACGATGTCCGTAAGTCAATGGCGCCCGATCCCGGTGGGAGTCGGCGCCGAGCGGTGGGCGACGAGGCGCGAGTGCAAGACCGTGCTCGTCGTCGTCCACACCGTCACGTCCGGGCAGCGCGTGCTGGAGGCCGCCCGGCTGCTGGAGAACGACCTGCGGATCCGGGTCGTCTTCACCCAGGCCCCCGACGTGTTCGGGGCCGGGGTCCGCGATTTCCTCGCCGGGATCGGGGCCGCGCAGGTGCCGTGGGAGCAGGCGACGAGCACCGAGTTCGACCTGGCGCTGGCGGCGAGCCTGCACGCGCTCCACGAGGTGCACGCGCCGCTGATCGTCATGCCGCACGGGGCCGGCCACAACAAGCTGGTCGTCCGCCGCAGGGGACGCGCGGTCGGTGCCCGCGTCGCCTACGACCTGGACGCCCAGCGCCTCGTGCACGACGGGACGCTGGTGCCCACGTCCATCGTCCTCGCGCACAGTGCGGACCTCGGCCATCTGGGCAGGTCGTGCCCGGAGGCGGTCCCCGCGGCCGTGGTGTGCGGCGATCCGTGCCACGACGTTCTCGTCGCGAGCCTGGAGTGCCGCCCGTCCTACCAGGTGGCGCTGGGGGCGGGCGACGGCCGCAAGCTCGTCGTGGTGACCTCGACGTGGGGACCGAGGTCGCTGCTGGCGCGGCGTGCGGAACTGTGGTCGCGGCTGCTCGCCGAGCTGCCCGGGGACGAGTTCCAGGTCATCGCGCTCCTGCATCCGAACGTGTGGTTCGGCTACGGGACGTGGCAGGTCCGGGCGTGGCTCGCCGACTGCCTCCGGAGCGGCCTGAGCCTGGTGCCCCCGGAGGCGGACTGGCGGGCGGTGCTGGCCGCCGCGGACTGGATCATCGGCGACCACGGTTCGGTGACCGCCTACGGGGCCGTCACCGGCGTCCCGGTGCTGCTGGGCAGCTTCGCCGCCGAAGACTGCCGGCCGGACTCGGCGCAGTCGCTGCTCGGCGAGGTCGCGCCCCGGATCTCGGCACGCGGTTCGCTGCACCGGCAGCTCCGCCGGGCCGCCGCCGGTTTCGACGCCGGCCGGCACCGGGAGGTGGTGCGGCGGCTCTCGTCCGAACCGGGCCGGTTCAACCGCAACATGCGGCAGCTGATCTACCGGCGGCTGCGGCTGCGGGTGCCGGCCTCGGTGCCCGCCACGCTCCCCGCCGTCCCGCCGTACCTCGCGAGGTGAGCCCGATGTCAGAACGACTCGTCGTCACCCGCCTCCACACGCTGGAGCGGGTGCTGTGCCTGACCCGCCCCGGGGACGGCGGCGCGGCCGGGGTTCCGGCGGTGCTCACCATTCCCAGGGGCGGCCATCCGCGGGAGCCGAGGCTGGTGCTGCTCGGGGACCGCGACGTTCCCGCCGCCGCCCGGCTCGGACCGCCCGCGGTCGTCGACTCGCACGTCGTCGCGTCCTGCCGCACCACCGCGGCCGGTGGCCGTGCCGGCGCGGACCGGCGGGACCTCGCCGACGTCCTGGTCGACCGCCCCGCTCGCGTCCCGGTCGGGCTCGCGGACCGGCTCGCCGGGAGGTTGCACCGCCATCCCGGCGCCGCCGTGGTGGTGGCCGCGCGTCCCGGCGGCCACCTCGCGGTGACGCGGGACGGCGCGGCGGTCGCCATGCGCGGCTCGCCCGGGACCGGCGAGGTATGGGCGCCGAACTGCGGTTCGTTCCTGTACTGCTGGTCGGCGGCGGGACTGGCCGTGGCCGAGCTGGCCCGCGCGCTGCTCCTCGTCGGCCGCTACACCGCGCGGGGCACCGGCCCCGGAAGCCTGGAGACCGCGGGCCGGGTCCGGGTCACGGCGGTCGCCACGACCGGGAGGAGGCTCGCCTCGTGAGCGCCGGGATCGTCGTGGCGGGCGCGACCAGCTGCTACACGACGGTGGCCGTGGAGGGGTTCCCGCTCCCCTACATGCCGACGTGCCCGCCGGTCTGGGCCGACGTCGGCGTCTCCGGGGCGGGCGTCCACATCGCACGAGTCCAGCGGCGGCTCGGCTGCGACGTGCGGCTGTGCACGGTCGTCGGCGGTGACGCCGCGGGGGCGGTGATCCGCGCGGACCTCGCCCGGGACGGCCTGCTCGGCCCGGGGGTCGTCCTCTCGGGGACGTCGTCGTCCGGGGTCGTCCTGGTCGGCCGGGACGGGCGGCGGATGGGCCTGCCGCACCTCACGCCGGTGGACGGGTTCGCCTACCCGTTCGACGTGCTGCGGGAGCGGGCGCGCGGCGCGGGGCTGCTGGTGCTGACCACGGCCCGGTTCGTCCGGCCGCTGGTCGCGCCCGCCGCCGCACTGGGCGTCCCCATCGCGGTCGACCTCCACCTGATCTCCGATCCGGACGACCGCTACGCCCGGCCCTGGCTGGAGCACGCGCGGATCGTGTTCTGCAGTCACGAGCGGCTCCGCGACCCGCGGGCCTGGCCTGCGGCGCTGTTCGCCCGGTACGGGCACTGCGAGATGGTCGGGATCGGGCTGGGTGCCGGCGGCGCGCTGCTCGCCCTGCGGGACGGGACGCTCGTCCGGGTCGCGGCGGCGCCGCCCCCGCGCGTGGTCAACACGTCCGGCGCCGGGGACGCGCTGTTCGCGACGTTCCTGGCGGAATGGGGGCGCGGCGGGGACCACGTCGCGGCCCTGCAGTGCGCGGTGCTGCACGCCGGATGGAAGATCGGGCACCGGCTGCCGGCGGTGGTGTCGCTGACCGCGGAGCGCCTCGCGGCGCTGCGCGCGGCGGCGCCGCCGCCGACCGCCGTGGGCCGCTGGGACCGCTGATCAGTCCCCGCCGTCGCCGAGTGCGGTGAGCCGCTCGTCGAGGACCCTGGTCGGCGCGCCGGTGCCGGCCAGGATCTCGCGGGCGCGGGTGTAGAGCCCGCGCGCCTCGGCGGTGCGGCCGTCCCGATGGGCGAGGTCGCCGAGAACGTGCAGCGCGTCCGCCTCGCCGATGGCCGACCCGATCTCCCGCATCGCGGCCAGGCCCCGTTCCACGGACGCCGCCGCCGCGGCGGGATCGGGTCCGTGCGCCTGCGCCTGGCCGAGCAGGACCAGTACCCGCGCCCGGTTGTACGGGTCGGACTCGGCCGCGAGCAGCCGCCCCGCCTCCGTCAGCGGCTCGACGGCCGCCGCCGCACGCCCCGCCTTGACCAGGGCGGCGCCGAGGTCGCACAGCGTGAGCGCGGCCCGGCGGTTCTCCCCCGCCGCGCGGTACGCGTCGAGGGCGGCGCCGAAGTGGTCCGCCGCGGCGTCGACGGCGCCGCGGTCCAACTCCAGCAGGCCGAGCCGCCGGCGGACGCCGGCGACGCGGGCCGAGTCCCCCAGCCGCCGCCACAGGTCGAGGGCGGCCGCGAAGTCCGCGGCCGCTTCGTCCGGCCGGCCGAGGGCGCGCAGCGCCAGCCCGGTGCGGTTGAGCAGCTTGGCCTCGGCGACGAGATCGCCGTCGGCGCGGGCCGCCGCCAGCCCGACGCGGTCGAAGTCGAGCCGCTCGGCATGGTGGCCACGGTGCAGGAAGAGGGGCCAGCTCACGTCGACAAGGAGCCAGGTCTGGCGGTGCAGGCCGCATTCCAGGGCGCGGCGGGCCAGCGGCCGCAGGTTGCCGAACTCCTCGTCCAGCCAGGCGAGCGCTTCGGCCGCGCCGGCGAACGCGGGCGGTTCCGGGGTGCGGAACCCGGGGTCGGCGAGCCGCCGGTACGGCGCGATCGCGCGGCTCGCGGCCAGCGCAGCGACGACGGACCACTCCGCCAGCCGCCGCACCGCTTCGCGGCGCGCGGCCGCCGGCTCGTCCTGCTCCGCCAGCTCCCGTGCGTGCAGGCGCACCAGGTTGTGGAAGCGGTACCGCCCATCCGGGAGGTCGTCCAGCAGGTTCGCCTCGGCGAGCAGGTCGAGGCCGTCTTCGGCCGCGGGGACGGGGACCCCGGCGAGGGCCGCCGCCGTCCGGCCGTCGAACGTCACCCCCGGGTGGACCCCGAGCATCCGGTACAGGTGCCGCACCGGCTCGGGCAGGTTCCGGTACGACAGCGTGAGAGCCGCTCTGATCGTCACGTCGCCCTCCGCGTCCTGGGCCGCCAGCACCGCCAGCCGGCGGCGCTCGTGGGTCAGTTCGCGCACCATCGCGGACAGCGACCGGCCCGGCCGGGTGGCGAGCCTCGCCGCCGCGATCCGCAGCGCCAGCGGCGACCGCTCGCACTGCTCGACCAGCCGCTCGGCCATGCCGAGTTCCGGCGCGACGCGCTCGGCGCCGAGCGCGGCGTCCAGCAGTTCCAGCGCCGCGTCCCGCCCGAGGGGGCCGAGCTGGACGCCGCGGGCCCCGCGCACCACCAGGCCCCCCAGCCGCCACCTGCTGGTCACCACCGCGGCGCTCCCGGCCGTCCCGGGCAGCAGCGGGCCGACCTGCGCCGCCGAGTACGCGTCGTCGAGGACGACCAGCATCCGGCGCGCGGCCGCCAGCGACCGGAAGAGCGCGGCGCGTTCCGCCGTCTCCACCGGGACGCTCTCGTCGGGGACGCCCAGCGCGCGGAGGAAGCGCCCCAGTGCCTCACCGGGGAGCACGGGCCCCGCCGCGGAATGGCCCTGCAGGTCGACGAACAGCTGCCCGTCCGGGAAGCGCGCGAGGTTCCGGTGCGCCCAGTGCAGGGCCACGGCCGTCTTGCCGATGCCGGCGGGACCGCTCACGACGACCGCGCCGTCCTGGGGCGGGCCCTGCCCGAGGGCGGCGAGCGCGTCGGCGCGGTTGACGAGAAGGCCGGCCCCCGGAAGCTGCCGCGGCACCGGCACGGGGTGCCGGACGCCGTGGAAGTGCACGCCGCCGCGGACGTCCCGTGCCTGCACGACCGGCCCGGCGACCGGGCCGCCGAGTTCGTTGACGTGCCCGCGCGGCGGTCCGGCTGCACCCGGGTTCGTGGTCATGTTCCTGATCGGGGGGAGGGGGCGCGGACTTGAATGCTTTCCCACTGTCGAACCACGCGTCAAGGCACAACGAGGTATTCACCGGCAGAGCAGGTGCGACAAATCCCCAAAGAACCTATTTAGCCAGAAACAGTGCACCGGCCCGGCCGCGCGGGGCGGCCGGGCCGCCCGCTTCCGCTCCGTCCGAGCGG
>NZ_SMLC01000191.1 GCF_004349245.1 Actinomadura sp. 6K520
GGCCTGGACGTCGAGATCCGCGACAGCAAGGGCTCAGGGCAGACCATCACCGACGTCGGCAACGGCGGATCGGACTTCGGCATGGCCGCCGAGACCAACCTTATGGGGCTTTCGGGGGATCGGGCGGTGCGGCATGGGATGATCCTGGTGGCGGTTCCATCCCTCCGGAGGCGCAGTGACCAGCAGGAGCATGCTCGAGATCCGGGTGCGGTGGGTTCTGCTCGTGGTGGTGGGCTTCGCCAACCTCGTCGGTGCGCTGGTCGTGCTGCTGTTCGCGACGTTCGTGGTGCCGGATCCGCCGTTGGAGGATCGTGACCACGTCCACCAGGTCAATGCGGTGGCGTTCTTCAGTTATCCCGTGGTCGCGGTGCCCGTGGTGCTGCTCGCCGGGTTGTGGTTGTGGCGGCCCGTCGTCCGGCTCGTGCGGGACGGGGGTGAGGCCGACCGGCGGCAGCGGCGCGCGGTGCTGCTCGGGCCGTTGCGGTTGACGCTGCTGGTCGGCGGGATGTGGGTCGTCGGGGCGCTGGGGTGGGCCCTGCTGGATCTTGTGCTGTTCACCGCGCGGCTGGCCGTCAAGACGGGGCTGACCTGTTTGCTGGGGGCGGCCACGACGTGCACGATCGTCTATCTGCTGTCGGAGCGGCTGCTGCGTCCGGCGGCGGCGCTGGTGCTGGCGGCGGAGCGTCCGCGGCGGGTGCGGTTGCCCGGGGTGACGACGCGGGTGATGCTCGCGTGGGCGCTGGGGACGGCGATTCCGGTGTTCGGGCTCATCTGCGTGGCCGTCGCCGCGTTGGCCGCGCCCGACATCAATGTCGTCCAGCTCGCCGTCACGATCCTGGGGCTCGGGGGAGTCGCGCTGCTGGCCGGGGTTTATGTCATCTATATGGCGACTCAGGCGATCGCTGATCCGATCAAGGCCGTCCGGAAGGGGATGGCGCGGGTCGAGCGGGGGGATCTCCGCGCCGAGGTCTCCGTGTACGACGCCAGCGAGGTCGGGCAGTTGCAGGCGGGGTTCAACCACATGGTCGCGGGGCTGCGGGAGCATGAGCGGCTGCGTGACCTGTTCGGGCGTCATGTGGGCGAGGAGGTCGCCGATCTGGCGCTGGAGCGGGGCGACATCACGCTCGGCGGTGAGACGCGCGAGGTGGCGGTCCTGTTCGTCGACCTGACGGGGTCGACGCGGCTGGCCGATACCCGGAGCCCGGACGAGGTCGTCGGGCTGCTGAACAAGTTCTTCGGGGTCGTGGTCGGCGTCGTCGCGCGGCACGGCGGGTGGATCAACAAGTTCGAGGGGGACGCGGCGCTGGCCATCTTCGGGGCGCCGACGCAGGTGAAGGACTCGGCCGGTGCGGCGCTGGGGGCGGCGCGGGAGCTCGCGGTGCGGCTGCGGGCGGAGGTGCCGATGCTGGACGCGGGGATCGGGGTGTCCGCGGGGCCGGTGGTCGCCGGGTACATCGGGGCCGAGCAGCGGTTCGAGTACACCGTGATCGGTGATCCGGTGAACGAGGCGGCGCGGCTCAGCGACCTGGCGAAGACCGACGAGGGGCGGGTGCTGGCGTCGGCGGCCGTGCTCGAACTCGCGCACCTGTCGGAGTCGGACGAATGGGATCTCGGCAGGTCGGTCATGTTGCGCGGGCGGAGCCGGCCGACGCGGCTGGGCACGCCCCGGCCGTCCCCGCCGGCGCCCGTCGTGGCGGACGCGGAGAAGCCCGGTGAGGCGCCGGCCGTCCCGCGTGCCCGTGTCCCGCGTCCGCTGCGGTGGAGCCGGAAGCTGCTGGTCGCGGCGCTGGTCCTGTCGAAGGCGGCGCGCAGGAAGGGTGCGGGCGAATAGTGGCCCAGTTCTGATCAAAGGGCCGTGTCCGGCACGTGCCGCGGCGGGGCCGCTGCGTATCGTCGCCGCCAGTACACGGTCTGCTACCGGCCTGTAACTCCGGTGTCACCGGACGCCTTCAGGGTTGGGGCGGACACGCACCGCTCCCGAAGAGGTGACCATGCACCGCCGTACCCGTCTCACGCTCCTCGCCGTCACGGCCTCCACCGCCGTCATCGTGCCCGCCGCCGCGGCCCACGCGGCCCCGGGCCCGCGGCCGACGGGGGCGCCCGAGCCGCGGCCCCTGGTGAACGTCTGGCCGAGCAAGAAGATCACGAACGTCGCGCACCGCGGGGCGTCGGCGTACGCGCCGGAGAACACGCTCGCGGCCGTCAGGCTGGCCAGGACCCAGGGCGCGGACGTCTTCGAGATCGACGTGCAGCAGACCAAGGACCGCAAGCTCGTCCTCATGCACGACACCACGCTCGCCCGTACGACGAACGTCGAGCAGGTGTATCCGGACCGCGCGCCCTGGAAGGTCTCCGACTTCACCTTGGCCGAGATCAGGAGGCTGGACGCGGGCTCCTGGTTCGGGGCCAGGTACAAGGGGGAGCGGGTCCCGACACTGGCCCAGGTGCTCAAGGCCATGAGCGGTGACAGGCTCGGCATGCTGCTGGAGATGAAGAGCCCCGCGCTCTACCCGGGCGTCGAGAAGCGCATCGCCGCGGCCCTGAAGCGCTCTCCGTCCTGGCTGAGATTCGATCCGAGTGAGCGCCGCCTGGCCGTGCAGTCGTTCGACTGGGAGTCCGTGCGCCGCTTTCACACCGAGATGCCCAGGGTGCCGGTGGGCCTGCTCGGCACGCCGAAGGTCGCGGATCTGCCGAAGCTGGCGTCGTTCGCCGACCAGATCAACCCCAGGCACGGCGACCTGACCGCCGCCTACGTCAAGCAAGTGCACGCAGCACGTATGGACGTCCTCACCTGGACGGTGGACGATCCCGCCAAGATGCGGAAGGCCGCTCAACTCGGCGTGGACGGCATCATCACCAACAAGCCGGACGTGCTCCACCGCGTCCTGCGGGGAGCCGGCGCCCGCGCGGCCGCCTGAGGACCCCGGACGGCGTCCCGTCCGCGAGCCGCCCGGTCAGGACGGTGCCGGGAGGTGTTCGCGGGCGCGGGCGATGAGGGCGCGTGCGGCGGGGCTGCGCGGGCCCTCGGTCCGCCAGGCGAGCGCTATGCGCCCGGTCAGCCGGGGCCGGACGATCGGCATCGCGTGCAGGCCGTCCGGCAGGGCCCTTGCGGCGGACTCGGGCAGGACGGCGACGCCGAGCCCGTGCGCGGCCAGCTGCGCGAGGACGGGCGGCTCGCCGGCCTCGAACGCGATGCGCGGGCTCAGGCCGGCGGCCGCGCACGCCTCGTCGAGGACGGCCCGCAGCCCGGTGCCCTTCGGCAGGCTGATCAGGTCCTCGTCGGCGAGGGCCTGCAGCCGGAGGCTGGACCGCCGCGCCAGCGCGTGATCGCGGGCGACGGCGGCGAAGAGGTGCTGCTCCAGGACGATCCGCGTCGTGACGCCGTCCGGCGGTTCGGAGCCGAGGCTGAGGAAGGCGAGGTCGACGCGTCCGTCCCGCAGCGCGTCGGCCAGCGTCACGGCGTCGTGCTGGACGACCGTGATCTCCACGTTCGGATGGTCGCAATGGAACTCGGCGAGCATGCCGGGAAGATCGAGGGACCGGATCCAGTCGATCGTGCCGATCGTGACGTGCCCGCGCAGCAGCCCCGTCAGCTCGTCCACCGCCCGCCGCGCGCCTTCGACCGCGGCGAGCGCCGCCCGCGCGTAGGGGAGGACGGCCTCTCCGGCCTCGGTCAGCCGGACGGTCCGTCCGGACCGGTCGAACAGCGGCTGCCCCAGTTCGCGCTCCAGTTGCCGGATCTGCGCGCTCACCCCCGGCTGCGCGACGTGCAGCCGCGCCGCCGCCCTGGTGAAACCGGCCTCCTCCGCCACCGCCACGAAGTACTCGAACTGGCGCAGCTCCATAACCAGCAATGCTAACAGCGTGGTCCTCCAGCGTTAATGCTTCTGCATTGCCCCGGATGTGATGAAGGATTCCTTTGGCCTTTCTTGAGGGCATCGCTGCTGTTCAGAGGACTGATCTCGGCCTGCGCGGTGATTACCTCACCAGCGGGAGGTCGGGTGAACGGACGGCGCACATGGTCCATACGGGTGCGTATGACCGCAACTACCGGGACGGTCGCCGCCGTCGTCGCCGCCATCGTGTGCGCGCTGCTCCTCGTCGGGCTCCGGAGCCAGGCGGCGGAGTCCGCCCGGGGCCAGGCCGTTTCCGCGGCGCTGCGGATCGCGTACGAGGCCGGCCGGGGGCCGGTGCGGGGCAGGCTCACGGCGCCGGAGGACGTCGTCCTGCAGCTCGTGAACGAGGAGCAAGAGGTGGTCGCCGGCACGGAGGGGGCCCTGACCGGGCCGCCGATGGCGGGCTTCCGGCCGACGGCGAACAGCATCTACGCGACGCGTGAACTCTGCCCGCCGGACGGGCTCGAAGGCTGCCAGTGGGTGATCGCGCTACGCGTCTACCACGAGAGCGGAGACCGGCTCGTCTACGCGGCGACGCCCACCGTCCCCTGGTATGTCAGCCCCGGTCACCTGATGCTCCTGGTCAGCGCGTCGCTCCTGGTGACCATGATCGCGTGCCTGCGGGCCTGGGGGACGACCGACCAGGTCCTCGGGCGGGTCGACGTGATCCGCGCCGAGCTGGCGGAGATCACCGCGAGCCAGTCGGGCCGCCGGGTGCCGGTGTCGGCGTACCAGGACGAGATCCGGTGGCTCGGCGAGGCCGTGAACGAGACCCTCGACCGCCTCGACACCGCCCTGGAGCGGCAGCGCGCCTTCACCTCGGACGCGTCCCACGATTTGCGCAGCCCCATCACCGGCGCCCGCGCGCAGATCGAGGAGGCGCTGCTGTTCCCGGACGAGGTCGACTGGCCGCAGACCGCGCGGAACGTCCTGCAGAGCCTCGACCGGCTGCAGGCGATCGTGACCGACCTGCTGCAGCTGGCCCGCCTGGACGCCGGGGCGTCGCACGAAGCCGAGCCGATCGACCTCGGCGCCATCGTCACCATCGAGGTCGCGCGGGCCGAACGCACGAAGAGCATCGTCCCGCATGTCCAGGAGGGCGTGACCGTGCACGGCGACCGGCTCCGGCTCGTCCGGCTGCTGACGAACCTGCTGGACAACGCCGAGCGCCACGCCGAGACACGGGTCGACATCACCGTGCGCGGCGAGAACGGTTACGGCGTCCTGGAGGTCCAGGACGACGGCGCGGGCATCGCCGAGCAGGACCGGGAGGTCGTCTTCCAGCGGTTCGCCCGGCTTGAAGACGGCAAGGCCCGGGACGCCGCCGGGACCGGCCTCGGCCTCCCGATCGCCCGCGAGATCGCCAGGCTGCACGGCGGGTCGCTGACCATCGAGGACAGCGCCCGGGGTGCCCGTTTCGTCCTGCGAATCCCGCGCCCGCCGGCCTCCGGCGACTAGGCCGCGGGGACGCCGGGGAGCCGCGCTGAAGGGCCTCAGCCCCCGCCCCCGGACGCTCTCGGCGCCGGGGCGGCGGCGGTGCCAAAGCCTTCCGGCGGGTCCGCCCAGGGCGGGGGGCATGGCCCGCGGGGTGGCGCCCGGCCGGTCAGACGGCCGACCGGGCGGGCACACCGCGCAGGTGGACCCAGCCTTCGGTCTTGAGCTTCTTCACCCGGCAGCTGATGGGCTCGAACTCGGCGGGGTTCACGTAGCCGGCGCCGTGGGCGATGAAGGACTCGTAGACGAACTGCGACACGATGAAGCCGAGGTCGGCGCCGGTGACGGCCAGCCGCTCCTTGAGCGGGCGGGCGTCCAGCAGCCGGGCCGTGTGGATCAGCACGAAGCCCGACACACCCGGCGGGTCGGACAGCACCGGCCCGACGCCCACGGCCACCCTGAGCTGGATGCGGACGGCGCCGCTCGACCGGCGGTTGTGCTGCCGCAGCCGCACGGCGAGCGCGGCGAGCATGGGGTCGATGACGACGGCGGTCGGCACCTCGGGCGGGATGACGATCAGCGCGCCGTCACCGCGGTCCTCGACGTGGCAGGACTCCCACGGCACCCTCGACTCCTCGAACGCCGCGCGCAGGACGGCGTACATGGCGCGCCGCATGTCGAGCCGGTCCGCGTCGTTGCGGTGGGCCGCGCTGAACCCCGCGATGTCGGTGTAGACGATCGTGCAGTTCGGCCCCGCCCACGGCGCCTGGAAGTGCGCGGGCTGCCCCGGCACCGGACCGGCCCCGCCCGCCAGCGGATGCGCCCACGCTGAATCCGGCCGCTCTGCCGGGACTTGACCAGCCGGCGTCCCGTACGACGGCTTCGAGATCACACCCGCATAGGGCGAGCCCCCAGGGACGTCAGTCGCGGCCGAGAACCCGTGCGGTGGCGCCGTTGCGGCGGACACCGCCAGGTTGGTGAGGGGCTGGCCCGTGGGCGGGGTAGGCGCGTGCTCCGCGCATGTACCGGGCCAGGTCGTGTCGGCTTGGGGCGGTGCCGTTGTGGTGGAGGTCTGCGTCGAGAGCGTGGGGTGAGCCGTGGACTGGCGGGTCGCCGGGTAGGGCGGGGCGCTCGGGAACGGGTTGGCGTAGGGCGGGTGCGGGGTCGGTTCGGTCAGGCGGTCGTACACCTCGCGTTCCATGACGGCCAGGACGCGGGGATGGTCGCTCAGGTACGCGACGATCTGCTGCGTGGTCATGCGCAGGCCGTGGACGCTGTCCATGGCGACGACCGTCGCCGAGCGCAGGCGCAGCATGAGGGCGGCGCGTTCGCCGACGATGTCGCCCGGGCCGCGGAAGGCGATGATGCGTTCGCGTCCGCCCTGCTCGACCGAGACCCGGACCGAACCGGACCGGATCACGAGGGCCTGGTCGGCGACCTGGCCCTCGAACCAGAGGGCCGTGCCGATCGGGTAGACGACCTCTTCCGCGGCCGCGAGGAGCGCGGCGCGTTCGGGCTCGGTGAGGGAGCCCCAGAAGCCCTGACTCGGGGGCGGTTCGACGATCTGCGCCGTCGTGGCGAGCTGGCGCGGGCACTCGGGCCCGCGGCACTCGAACGGGTCGGTTCCGGACTCGAACGGGTCGGTGCCGGACTCGGACGGGCCGGTTCCGGACTCGGACGGGTCGGTTCCGGGCGGGACGATCTGGTCCGGGTCGTGCTGCCGGGCGTGTCCGTTCATCAGCACACCCGCCTGGCGTCGGGCCGGACGATGAGTGGTGGGTTCGCGGGGTGGACCTTCTGATGTGACATAGCAGAACCCCATGCCTCGAATCGCGGCTCCGGACGCCGTCGGCCCGGTCGCCGGGGGCTGGCCGGGGCGAGGGCCGGTCACGGGTCCGAAGTCGCATTCACCTATAGCCCGCACCGCGTGATCGCGGTTAGACTGGGTGAGTCCGCAGGAAGCGTTTTGGCAGGTCAAGCCGGTCTTATCTGCGTCTTCGCAAGGGTACCGGCGCCGACCGGACAGGACACTTCACGCGGGCCCGGGGAGTCGCTCTCCGCTGTCCATCGATCGTCTTGGCTCGCAACCGGTGATCGACGGGAAGCGGTGGGCGACTCTTTTGTCGTTGCGGATGGTGGCGCGATGTCGATTGCTCGTGGCGACCTCCCCGTTCGGCGCGCGTCCGCCCTTCTTACGCCGGCGGTGTCTCCGTCCGCCCGTGCCCGCCGGTTGGGAGGGTCTCGGGCGGGGGACGCGTCCCGTCCGAGCCCTCACGCTGTGTGAGCGCTGATGTAGCAGTGCGCCTGGTAGCAGGTCGCAGGCTGCCATTTGCTACCTAGCACATTACAACATAGTCTACCGTCATGCAGCAGTCTGGAAGCTCCAGGTCGGAGATTTTAGGGATATGACGGGTCTCGCCCTGGGAGTGTGGGTAGACGTGGCCAAGGTAGGTGGCGCTCTGGCGGGATGTGCCGCGCAACCTGGCGCGCTGCCAGATTGCATGCGGACTGGTGGCATCGACTACTTAGAGTGAGCGGACACTATGACCAGTGATCAGGGGCCGATCGTCCAGAGCGCCTTGCTGCGCACGGAACTCGTCCGGCTGCGGAAAGAGAAGAAGCTGACGCAGGAGCAGGTGGCGCGGCAGCTGGAGTGGTCCCCGTCGAAGCTCATCCGGGTCGAGGGGGGCAAGAACGCCGTCACCCGCACGGACCTGCAGGCTCTGCTGAGGGTCTACGACGTCACCTCGGAGGCCCGCCAGGAGCGGCTGCAGTCGCTCGCCCGCGGTGCGCGGGAGCCGGCCTGGTGGAACGCGTACCGGGACGAACTCGACCCGCGTTTCCTCAACTATGTGGGCTACGCGGCGGGCGCGGCCTACATCCGGCAGTTCCACGGGGCGGTGGTCCCGGGGCTGATCCAGACGCCCGAGTACGCCGAGGTCCTCTCCACCGGCAAGGCGTCGGAGAAGGGCAGGGTGCTGGCGGCGAAGCTGCGCATCCAGCGGCAGCAGGAACTCGCCAAGCGGCAGCACCCGCCCCGCCAGCACTACATCATCGACGAGGCGGTGATCCGGCGGCACGTCGGCATCGGGATCGACCCCGCGATCATGCCGAACCAGCTCACCAGCATCGCCGACGCGTCCGAACGCAACGACCTGCTGACGATCAGGATCCTCCCGTTCAGCGCGGGCGCGCATCCGGGCCTCGAAGGGCCGTTCAGCATGCTGGAGTTCGACGGGGACCTGGACGACATCCTGTACCTGGAGGGCCGGTCGGGCGCCAGCCTCATGATCACCGGCGAGGACGACCGGATCCCCGAGTACCGCGACACCTTCGAACTGCTGCTGGAGCAGTCGCTCTCGGCCGACGAGTCGATCGAACTCCTCCGGCAGAGTGCCGAGCAGCTCATGGCCTGACTCCACCATCCCCACCCCACCCGACCCGACCGGAGGTGACAGCCGCAGCGGGCATCCACAAGGCGAGTGGCCGTCATAACACACAGAGTGATCTTGTGTTCCCTTGTAGGCGGGGTAACAAGAACCGTTTACACTCGTGACCGGGAAATTACCCACAAGGTCGTGGTTTGTCGCGCCCTGCTTGGTTGCTCGCCGGCGGGTGTTCTCGGCCGGTCGGCCGGTGAGACGGCACCCGCCGGCAAAAAGGATGGAGGGTTGCTGGATGGTGTGCCGGTCACTTCGGGGAAAGACGCCGACCTGGCGCAAGGCCAGTCGGAGCGTGGACCAGAACGACTGTGTGGAGGTGGCGGCGCTGGGCCCGTCGGTCCTGATCCGTGACTCCCGCGATCACTCCGCCGGCGTGCTCGCTCTGGATTCCGCGCACTGGATTACGCTGGTGGACGCCATCCAGAACGGGAGACTGGACGGCCGCTGAGTCACCGGACTCATTTATGGAGTCGATCGTAAAAACTGTCGAACCTAACAACGGCGTACAGTATTGACTGGTGACTCCTGACAAGCCCCCCGCCGCAGCTCCTGAAAGAAGCCTGAATTCTCGCTGACGGCCCGCGCCCGTCCGCCGTCCGCCGTGCACCCCGTGCCACCGAGGCGGGCCGTAGTCGTTAGGCATTGAACTACGGGTCGGCGGTGTGGCAGCCTGCCATCACCTGGACCGCCGGACGAGGAGTGGCCGTGGCCGCCGACGCGTGGCATCGCATCTACGAGGCCCTCGACGAGGAACACGACTACGACGTCGACGAGATCGACGGGCGGCTGCCGGAGGGGCTGGCGGGGACGCTCTACCGCAACGGGCCCGGCCGCTGGCAGGTCGGCGAGAGTCTCCTCGACCACATCTTCGACGGCGACGGGATGCTGTCGATGTTCGCGTTCCCCGGCGACGGCCGGATCCGCTACCGCAACCGGTACGTCCGCACCAGGCACTACCGGTACGGGCAGCGCAAGGGCCGCGCCGGGCTGCGCGGGCTGGGCACGCAGCGTCCCGGCGGGCGGCTCGCCAACATGTTCCGCCCGCCCGCCAACGTCGCCAACACCGGCGTGGTCCTGCACGGCGGGCAGCTGCTGGCGCTCTGGGAGGGCGGACGTCCCTTCCGCCTCGACCCCGACAGCCTGGAGACGTTCGGGGAGCACTCGTTCGGCGGCCGGCTGAAGGCGATGTCGGCGTTCTCGGCGCACCCGTCCCGCTGCCCGGAGACCGGCGAGCTGTTCAACTTCGGGATGGACTTCACGCGCGTCCGCAGCCTGCGCTGCTACCGGGTGGACACCGCCGGGGTGCTGCACCACCTGCCGCGCGTCTCCCTCCCGTACACGCCCTGGAACCACGACTTCGCGCTGACCCGCAGGTACCTCGTCTTCGTCGTCAACCCGGTCATCCCGAAGGCCGCGCCGATCCTGCTGGGCAGCGGGTCGATCGCCGATGGCCTCACGTACGAGCCGCACCGGCCGACGTGCTTCACCCTCGTGCCGAGGGACGGCGGCAAGGCGCGGGTCATCGAGCACGAGGCGCTGCTCGGGTTCCATTTCGTCAACGCGTTCGAGGAAGGTGACGACGTCGTCATCGAGTTCGTCCGTTTCGCCGACTGGGACCAGGTGGCGACACGGTTCCGCGACTTCCGGACGAGTGACTTCCCCTGGGGCGACGCCCTGATGCGCTACCGCGTCACCCCGTCCGGGAAGGTCGAGGGGCAGGAGGTGTGCGCGCTGCCGATGGAGCTGCCGCACGCCGACGTCCGCCAGGCGGGCCGTCCGCACCGCCACACCTACTTCGCCGGACGGACCGAGCGGAGCACCGGTATCCACGCCTATGACCACGAGAAGGACAGGCGCACCGTCCATGAGCTCCCGCCGGGCCACGGCTTCGGCGAACCGGTGTTCGTGCCGCGCGAACCGGGCGCCGCGGAGGGCGACGGGTGGCTGCTGGCCCTCGCCTACGACCCGGAGACGCACCGCTCCCGCCTGATCGTCCTGGACGCCCGCGACGTCGAGGCGGACCCCGTCGCCGTCGCGCACCTGCGCCACCACATCCCCATGGGCTTCCACGGCTCCTTCACCGACCGGATCGCCACCCCGCCCCGCCCATAAAGGTGGATTTATGGGGATTGGCGATGGTTACTGTTTGGTGTATTCCGAAACGAGACATCCTCCGCGTGCTCTTTTTCGGTCAAGCGCGCGTCAATGAAGTGTGAGTAAGAAACGCGGTAAAGATCACTTCAATGGGCGCGGGAACGCTTCATGACGGCGGTCCTCCTGGTGGAGATCGCGGAGCACGGAGCCGATCCGGCGCGACTCGATGAGCTCAGCAGGCGCCTGCTCAGAGACCTGCGGGATCTCGGTCTCGACGCGGCGCGGCCCACCGCCCCGCCGCCGGCGGGAGCGAAGTCGGCATCGGCGGTGGCCGTCGCGAGCCTGCTTGTCGGGCTCGCCGGCAGGCCCGCGCTGGTGGCACTGGTGAACGGGCTTTTCGGCTGGCTCGGGCCGCGCAAGGGGAATGTCAAGATCAGTTGCGGGGACAGGTCGATCGAATTGTCCGCCGCGACCCCGGCGGAGGGGCAACGACTGTTCGAATGGCTGCAGGAATGCGATCAGCGGACTCCGGAGCCGGACGGGGAAAGGCCATGCGGGTAGCGCTCCTCGTGGCCGCCGACCGGTACGAGGCATCGGATCTCGGCTCGCTGCGCTCACCCGTCCACGACGTGAACGCGCTGGCCACCGCCCTCTCGGCACCGGACATCGGCGGCTTCGAAGTGCAACGCGTCCTCAACCGGCAGGCGCACGAGGTCAACGTCGCGATCGACGACTTCTTCGCCGACAGGCAGCCCGACGATGTGCTGCTGTTGTACGTCTCCTGCCATGGCCTCAAGGACGACGCGGGGCAGCTGTACTTCGCGACCACCAACACCCGGATCAACAGGCTCGGATCCACCGGGGTCGCGTCCACCTTCGTCAGGGACCGGATGACCCACAGCAGGTCGCGCAACATCATCCTGCTTCTGGACTGCTGCTACAGCGGGGCCTTCGCCGATGCGCTGGTCCGGCGGGGCGACGACAGCGTGGGCATCAACGAGCGGCTGAGCGGCACGGGGCGGGCGATCCTGTCCTCGTCCTCGGCGCTGGAGTACGCGTTCGAGCTGGACGAGCGTCACCTGATCAAGGGGGTCACCCTCACCGGCGGGTCCCTGCCGCGCGAGGGACGCCCCTCGATCTTCACTGAGGCGCTCGTCGCGGGCCTCACCACCGGGGAGGCGGACCATAACCGCGACGGCCGGATCTCCGTGGACGAGCTGTACGAGTACGCGTACGCGAAGGTCACCGAGGCGAACCCGAACCAGACGCCCACCAAGTTCTCGGACGTGAGCGGTGAGCTGATCGTGGCCTGGAGCCCCGCCACCGCGAAGCCCCCTGAGCTGCCGGACGAGGTCGTCGCGGCCGCGCAGAGCCCCCTCGGACGCGTACGCGCCGTGGCCGTCGACACGCTCAAGGAGCTGGCGCTCACCGGGGACGAGACCGGACGCCTGGCGTACGAGCGGCTGAAGGAACTGCTCGACGACGACAGCCGCACCGTCATCGCGAAGGCGCGGGAGGCGATCGCGCAGATCGACCGCGCCCGGCCGGACGCCGATACGTCGGCCCCCGCCTGGCCGACTCCCCCTCAGCCGGTGCC